>DJFQ01000034.1:0-8960 GCA_002432095.1 Marinagarivorans sp. UBA5868
GCCCAATTGCCACTGGCTCCAGATTTCGCAGGCAACCGCTGCAATTAATGCGACAGCGGCAAATAAAATTAAAAATGGTGTTATGGCGTTGCGCGGCGCGCCGGGTTGGGCGAGGGATTTTTTGGCGGCGAAAAATAAAATGGCGCTGGCGACAAATCCGAGCGCGCTGGCACCGGGCCAAATTAATTCTGGAACGCGTTCAATGGTTGTTGGCCACACATCTGGCGATACAGTCCAGAGATAGAGATACGAGAACATATAAGCGAGAAACAAAGAGCCCGCCACGAACATCAGCACCACCATCGCCCACCAGCCATGACCCATGGGACCGGTGACGTACACGGGTAATTTATAACCGCCGCCGACGTCTACCGGCTCCCCTGGGCCTTTATCCAATTCCCATACCCACACCAAGCAACTCACCACAGCAAGCACCCCACAGATGGCCGCCGGGATCACGATCTTCACGGTAAGTAAGAGGAAAAACGCCGCCGTAAAAACCGCCGCCAACACATGAGCCCAGCCAGGGCCGGGCATGCGGATGACGTATTGCGGTTTGGCGTCGATGGGCGAGGTCACCAAGGTTTCCCGCCCGCCGGTGGGCGCGCTGGGAAGATAGTGCTGCCCGGCTTCCACCTGCTCGGCGAGATTGGGTTGATCCCACAGAGGTTCAAGACTGGTCACATGGGGAATGGAGCGGGTGGAGTAGACATCGTTGGGCAGCCATTCCAGAGTGCCGGCGCCCCAGGGATTTTGCGGTGGTCGCTTTTTGCTTTTCAGGGAGCGGATCAAATCGACGACGAACACAGCCACACCGGCAGCCAAAATGTATGCGCCTATAGTGGAAATTAAATTGTAGGGTTCCCATCCCAAGCCTTCGCGATAGGTCCAAACCCGTCGCGGCATGCCCATTAATCCCGCCACGTGTTGCGGCAAAAATGCCACGTTAAAGCCAATAAACATCAACCAAAAACACCAGCGCCCCAAACGCTCAGATAATTGCCGGTTGATAAACATAGGCGCCCAATAATAAAAGCAGGCGAATAGCGGGAACACCATGCCGCCGATCAGTACGTAATGCAGGTGCGCGACGATGAAATAGGAATCGTGGGCCTGCCAGTCGAAGGGCACCATGGCCACCATCACGCCCGTCAATCCGCCGAGGGTGAAAATAAACAACATGCCGAGCACAAAGAGCGCGGGAGTAGAGAACTGGATTTTCTTTTTAGCCGCCGCGAGAGTGGCGATCCAGGAAAACACCTGAATGCCGGAAGGCACGGCCACTGCCATGCTCGCGGCGGAGAAAAACGCCAGGCTTAGGGCCGGAATGCCCGTGGCGAACATATGGTGAACCCAAAGGCCGAAGCTGAAAAATCCGGTGGCGAGCAGTGCGACTACGATAAAGCGATAACCCACCAGCGGCCGGCGCGCCATGGTGGGCACGATCATGGAGACCAGTCCCGCCGCCGGCAAAAAGATGATGTACACCTCCGGGTGGCCGAAAAACCAGAACAGGTGCTGCCACAAAAGCGGATCACCACCGCTGGCGGCGGTGAAAAACGGCCAGCCAAAAGCGCGCTCGATCTCCAGCAGCATGGTGGCCAAAATCACTGCGGGAAAGGCCACCATAATCATGCCGGCGAAAATCAACATGGCCCAACCGAAAATGGGCAGCTTGTCCAGGGACATACCCGGCGGGCGGGTACGCAAGGTGCCGACGATAATTTCGATGGCACCGGCAATGGCGGAGATCTCGATAAAGCCAATTCCCAACAGCCAGAAATCTGCGTTGTCCCCCGGCGAGAATTCCATCAGCGTTAACGGCGGGTACATAAACCAGCCGCCTTTAGGGGCGAGATCGAAAAAGATGGTGAGAAAAAATACGGTGCCGCCGATGACGTAAGCCCAGATGGCAAAGGCGGAAAGGCGGGGAAACGGCAGATCGCGAGCGGCGAGCATCTGCGGCAACAGCATCACCCCCAATGCCTCCATGGCCGGCACGGCGAACAGAAACATCATGGTGGTGCCGTGCATGGTGAACAGCTGGTTGTAGAAATCTTGCGTGACCAGATCGTTATCCGGCACTGCCAGTTGGGTGCGCATGATCAACGCGAGAACGCCGGCACCGACAAAAAACGCGAACGCTGCACCCAGATAAAACAGGCCGATAACCGTATTGTTGACGGCCGAAGGAAGACGCCAGCCGGTGGGGGTCTTCCAAATGCGTAGCAGCTCTTCCAACTCGCCTTTGGGACGCGGCCCCGGATTAGGTAAGTCCGNNTCGCTCATGGCTGTTTTCGCTCATGGCTGCCCCCTCATGGTGTAAAGCAAATAAAGCCCGCCTAGGTAGAGCACCAACACTGCGGTGGAATCCGTTCCCATGCGCCAGATTCTGCGGTCGCGCCGCTCGCTCAGGCCGATCAGAAAGATGGCGGTTACCAGGGCGCCAAGCAGCGCTCCCACGGTGGCAAATGCACCGACTTTATTGAGCACCGGCTCACCGGGCGCCACCATATCCACGCCGAACAACAGCAGCACATTCAGAATATTGGTGCCGAGAATGCCGGAGATCGCCATGGTGTAGAGGCCGCGCTTCACGCTGGCAAAAACGGAGCTGGCTTCGGGAAGCGAAGTTGCGATGGCCACCAGGGCGACGCCAACAAACGACGCGCCCAGGCCGGTCTGCTTGGCCAGCGCGTCCCCAACAGTGGCAACCACGTAACCGGCGACCAAAATGACGAGAGCACTCACCACCGTTTCGCCCACCAGCCGCACCATGCTGTAGTCGCCCATCGGGCGTTTATCCTCTGGCTGATCGTTGCGTTTGCGGCTCACTTCCTTGTCATCTGGGTTGACGATCCATGGATAGCGCCGGTTGCCTTCAGACACCTTGATAAAACCATAAACCGCCGCGACTGCCAGTCCCCACGACCAGTAGCCACCCGCCCAAAAGGCCCGGTCACCAACCACGATTGCCATGGCGACCAGACTGAGCAATGCCACATTCACCGCGCCCTGTAATAACACCACGGGATCGGGTACCACGGAAGTCAGGGGTCGCTTACTGATCGCCAGATCCGCCAGTGCCAGCACCGCCACCTGCATGGCGATACTGCCCAGCAGGTTATTNNTCTGGAAGCGAGGTGACAAATGCCAGCAGTAGCACCCCCAACAGGGCACGGCTGAGATTCAGGCGCTCGGCCAGTTCGTCGGTGCAGTTGGCCACCCGCGTACCCGCCAGCCACACTGCCACAGCAGCCCCGGCAAACACGGTGATATTGATCCCCACTGCGTATTGGCTGAAGTCGATCATGGCGTCACTCCGGTTTTATTCCCGTCGTTCATTCCAAAGCCACCAGGTAGGCCGCAAGGCTCGTCAGCTCGGCATCGCTGAGGATCTCGTATGGCGGCATACGGTTGTCGGGTTTGATCTGCTGATGGCGGGCGAGCCAATCGCGGAACCCCTGATGATCGGTAGAGAGAATGCCGGCACCAAGGGAAAGGCGGCTACCCACATGGGTAAGATCGGGGCCGATCACGCCTTGCGCCGGAGTGCCGCGCACCCGGTGGCAGCCGCCGCAGCCATTGGCGAGAAACATCTGCGCGCCGGAATCGTCGGGCGGCATAGCGGCGTCAGCGCGTTCATGCATCTTCCACTGCTCAAATTCCTCCGCAGACATAGCAACCGCGTAGAACGCCATAAGCGCATGCGCGCCCCCGCAGTATTCGGCGCACTGGCCGCGGGTGATGCCGATATGGGTGGGAAGAAAACGCAGATAGTTGGTGCGGCCGGGAATCATGTCCACTTTGCCGCCGTAGGCCGGCAGCCAAAAACTGTGGATCACATCGGCGGAGGTGAGGACCAATTCCACCGGTTGGCCCACGGGAAAACGCAGTTCATTGGCGCTCTCGGTGGTGGTGCCATCCGCATGGTGATAGATCACCCGCCACCACCATTGCTCGCCCACCACCTCAATGCGAAGCGGATCACCTTTGAACTCGGGGGCCGCATCCAGACGCATCAGCACAAAACCGTAAATAAGCAAAGCCGTCAGCACCGTTACCGGCATTACGATGCCCAGCCACACTACCGCCTTTTCGCTGCGGAGCGCGCGCCGCCAGGCATCACTTCCCCATAGCGCAAGCCCCAGCAGCACCATCACCAGCAATAGCAATAATCCTGCGCCTATGGTGAGAATCCAGCTCAATTGCACAACCCGCGCCGCGCCAACACTGAAGCCGCTAAACGCCGACTGCTCTCCAACGCACCCGGTGAGCAGGCCGGCGATGCCCGCCCAACACCCCAACTTCAACCAGTGGGTCATGGTGCGCTCTCCATTTGCGCTAGACCGTCTTCGGCGGAGATGCTGGCGAAATACGCACTCACCGCTTTAATTTGTGTGATGGATAAGCGTTGCGCCACGCGCGCCATCAGCCGCCCGTGAGATGTCTGTCCTCGCCCGCCGGCTTGCCATAACAACAACTGCTGCTCCAAATACTGGCCTGACTGGCCAGCCAGACGCGGCACGTCCGCGCGCTTCGGCTCGCCGTGGCAGGAAAGGCACGGCGGCACGTCACGCTGTGCATCGCCCGCCAGAGCAAGAGTGCGCCCCATCTGCAGATCACCGGCAAACGTTGATGGCTGGCGCGGTTCCGCCAATGCGGCGTAATAGTCGGCCAAGCCGGCGAGATTTTCTTCCTGGAGTGCCGCTGCGACAGGTTCCATAAAACCGCTCTGGCGCTGATCAACGCGATATTCGCGCAAGGCACGCAGCAAGTACGCGCGCGACTGTCCGCCCAAACGCGGCACATACGGACTTACCGCCGTTGCTTCAGCAGTGCCGTGGCAACGGTCACAGGTAGCCGTGGGGAAAATGGGAGTGCCGTCTTGCACCAGCTGATGGGGCTCGGGTGTTTCGAGCGTTGCGTTTCCCGCGGCATAGGCTTGATAAGTTGATACATCCATGGACGGCAGCTCGCGCAGCAACGCCGCCACGGCCCACACTTCATCTCCACGCCCTGCCCCGCTCCAGGCCGGCATGCCGGTGTACTGCAAACCGTGAAATGCCAGCCAATACAGTTCGCCGGTTCGCCAGCGGCTGGCGTGTTCTTGTAGCGGCGGAGGATGAGGCAACATGTGCGCAAACGTGGGGTTGACCGGCTGGCCGGGCGCGCCGTGACATATGGCACAGCTGCCATGAAAGTGGGCCGCCCCCAGCGGTAGCAGATCGGTATCCAACGGCGGCACCTTCACCGCACTGCTGTGGGCACGCACCGAGCTGCGCATGGCAAGCGCCAGAAAACTCTCCAACCATGCTGGATGTCCCGCGGTAGCCGCGATATTGATTGCCCCGGACCATGCAACTAACACAGCGACAATGATGCCCGCTGGAGGAACCAGCAGCGCCCACGGCAGCCAGCGCCGCAGGCGCCGGGGCCAAGGTGAACTCACGCCTGGCGCTCCCTCGGCTCATCGCCGAGCAATCGCAGCCAGCGTGCCACCAACAAAATGGCGGCGAGGATATAGGTCATAGGACAGGCGGTAATCATCAACAAGCCGGCGAGTTGCTGATCCGCCAGATCCATGGAAACGTGGTGCAGATGCCCGCCGCCATAGAGCGCGCGGGGCGCGAAAACCAGCACCAGCGCCACCAGGCAAAATAACTTGCCGGTGAGTAACAGAGCGATCACGGCACTCCAAACCGCTCCACCGGAACGTCGCAGCACACTGGACCAAAACGCAGTAGCCACCAGCAAAAGAACGCCTTGCAACACACTGTGCAACACCGGGGATGACATCATCCAGGTGAGTACTTGCGGCGAATGCCAGACAAAAAACAGCACAAGCTGGGTGATGGTCACCAGAGGGAGAAACCAGGGCTCACCTGAGCCGGGGAATGACCGGCCATAACGCTGAAGCCAACTCGCTAGCAGCGGTGCCAACACCGTCATCAAACCCACATGCAACAGCATATGGCGGGTGAGATGTCCCGCCGCGGAGCTGTAACAAGCGGCAAGCAGCAGGCTAACAGCCAGGGCTGCCAACTCCAGAAACGTAAACGAATTGGTGATGCGTAAGCGCATACGCCAGTCTCCTGTCGCGGCGGAGGTTTGCGGTCGAACGGCCACAAAACAGCAGGGATGACACAGCGCGCATTGTCCCTTGCCGACTAATACCGTTCCGTTGCCTGTCCCACGTACAACAATCTACAACCTGCAATTAGCAGGGGCTTAACCTGCGCACGTTCAGCAGTCATAATTAGCCACCTTTTTTCCAACCGATCCTCAAGAGTCACACCCATGGGAAGAACCTTCGAAAACCGCAAAGCCGCTATGGCGAAAACCGCCGGCATGAAAACCAAGCTGTATTCCAAATTCGGCAAAGAGATTTATGTGTGTGCAAAAAGTGGCGGCGCGGACCCCTCGGCCAACTTGACCCTGCGTCGCCTCATCGAAAAAGCCAAACGCAATCAGGTGCCCGCACACGTTATCGACAAAGCGCTGGACAAGGCCAGAGGTGGCGGCGGAGAGGATTACAGCACCGTGCGTTACGAAGGTTTCGGCCCCGGCAACTGCATGGTGATCGTGGACTGTTTGACCGATAACAATAACCGCACCATCGGTGATGTGCGCACCTGCTTCAATAAGGCCAAGGCCAAGCTCGGCGCACCCGGCTCAGTAGCGCATATGTTTGATCATCGCGCGATTTTTTCCTTCAAGTACGATAACGAAGAAGCAGTACTCGAAGCACTGATGGAACACGATGTAGACGTGGCGGACATCGAAAACGAAGATGGCATCATCACGGTTATCACGCCGCATACGGAATTTTTCAAAACCAAAACCGCCTTGTCGGAAGCGTTCAACGATATCCATATGGAAATCGAGGAAATTACCTTTGTGCCGCAAACCCATACGGAAGTCAGCGGAGACGATGCGCAGATGTTTGAAAAGCTTCTTGATATGCTCAACGAATGTGATGACGTGCAAGAGGTGTATCACAACGCCGAAGTCAAAGCCTGATTGCGGCGCTCCGACCGCCGCGAGATAGCGGTCGGAATTTCCCTTCTTTTGTCGCTTCACTGCCCCACATCTACCTTCCGCTAACCCCTGTTTTGCACGCGATCAATTCACAAAAAAATCGGTAACTGCAGCTAAAAATTGCGGATTTTGTCGCTATCTGCCGCTACCTATCGGTTAGTCTTGATGGTCAGAGGCTATTGTGCTCTTATACTCGACACCCCCGACCAAGGTCGGCGGAACCCGCTAAATTTTGCTCAACAAGATGTTAAAAATAATGAATCAGCCCACACAAAATCTACCCGTTGAAAAGCTATCCGTCATCGAAAAGATCGGCTACAGCCTTGGTGATCTCGCCGCCAATTTGATCTTTCAAACTCTGGTTACGTTTATTGCCTTTTTTTATACCGATGTTTTCGGTATCCCACCGGGAAAAGCATCCGTCATTATTTTTATCTGCGGTTGGGCCGGCGCTTTTTTTAGCCCGGTGGTTGGCGTTCTCGCCGATAGAACCAATACGCGCTGGGGTAAATTCCGCCCTTGGATTCTTTGGACCGCTATACCCTTTGGCGCATTGTCGCTCGCGGCCTTCAGCACACCAGACTTGGGCGAAAATGGCAAAGTCATTTACGCGTTCATCACCTATTTTGCGTTGGTCTTAATTTATTCCGCCAACAATTTGCCCTATGCAGCATTGAGCGGCGTATTGACGGGAAATATGCAGGAGCGCAATAGTCTCTCCTCCTACCGTTTCGTCGCTGTGATGGTGGCGCAATTCGTTATACAGGCATTGCTGCTGCCGTTGGTATTGATCGCTGGCGATGGCGACAAGGCGGCTGGTTTCAAAACAATCATGATGATTTTCTCCTGCGTCGGTGTGGTGTTTTTCCTGATCACATTCATCACCACTAAAGAGCGCGTCAAGCCGGTGGTACAGGAAAAAACCCGCGTGGTTGATGACCTGAAAGATCTGCTCGGCAATCGCCCCTGGCTGATCATGCTGATGGCAACCGTACTGGTGTTCGTCACCCTCGCCCTCAAAGGTGGCAGCTATATTTATTATTTCCAGTACTACATCAGTGAAAGCCACGCCGCGCAATTTCTCAACGAAATTGGCTTCAACGCCTTTATCAATGGCCTCAATGGTCTGCTCACCAGCGCTGGTCTTACCGAATTCCAATGGCCAGAAGATCCCGCCACCTCCGCATTCAGTCTGTTCAACGCCGGCGGCATTATTTTCATGATCATCGGTATCGGCTTTTCCAAGGGCCTTGCCGACCGCTTTGGCAAACGCGATGTGTATGGCGTGGCCCTAGTGATTTCAACGTTGTTTATGCTTGCTTTCTATTTCTACCCGCCAGAAGCCGTATGGGCGGTATTTATTTCCCAGATTCTGCACGGCTTTTTCTACGGCATCACCATTCCGTTGTTGTGGGCGATGATTGCCGACGTGGCGGACTATTCCGAGTGGAAAAATAATCGCCGCGCCACCGCCATTATTTTTTCCGCGATGCTGTTCGGTTTGAAAGGCGGCTTGACCATCGGCGGTGCGTTGGTGGCCGGACTGCTCGACCTTTACGGCTACAACGCAGGGGCTTCCATTCAGTCGCCGGAAACCGTCAACGGCATTAAACTTTCCGTCAGTATTTATGCTTCCCTGCCTTTCTTGATCGTCGCCGGCCTGCTGTTCTGGTACGAAATCAACAAAGATAAAGAAGTGATCATCGAGCGTGATCTCGAAGCCCGCCGCAAAGCCGCAGGCGTAACCGTAACTAATGTTTAATTTGAAGAAAGAGAAAGCTGACAATGGCAGATGAAATTCAATACTCCGAAGCGATCAAAGCAAAGGCGATTTCCCAGCCGCTGGTGGAGCACATTTATACCGCCGACCCCTCCGCACATGTATTCGAAGGGAAAATCTATATTTATCCCTCCCACGA
>DJFQ01000034.1:8973-9657 GCA_002432095.1 Marinagarivorans sp. UBA5868
GCAGCAGCTGTGGATCACGGCGTTGCTCTCCATGTAAAAGATGTGGCATGGGCACAACGCCAAATGTGGGCACCGGATGCCGCGTGCAAAAACGGCAAATATTATTTGTATTTTCCAGCGAAGCGCGAGGACAATATTTTTCAGATCGGCGTAGCAGTCGGCGATTCACCAGTCGGCCCTTTCACGCCAGAGCCGCAAGCGATTGAAGGCAGCTACTCTATTGACCCCGCGGTTTTTGCCGATGACGACGGCGAGTACTACATGTATTTTGGGGGCATTTGGGGCGGTCAGCTACAGAAATACCGTAACAACACTTACGGCGAAAAATATGAAGAGCCGGCAGATAACGAACCAGCTCTGGGGCCGATCGTCGCACGCATGAGTGACGACATGAAAGAGTTTGCAGAAACCCCGCGGGAGATCCAAATTCTCGATGAAAATGGTCAACCGCTGTTAGCGGGCGACCATGAGCGCCGCTTTTTCGAAGCATCTTGGATGCACAAGTACAAAGGCACTTATTATTTTTCTTACTCTACCGGCAATAGCCATTTGTTGTGTTATGCCACTGGTGATAATCCCTACGGTCCCTTCACCTATCGCGGTCGTATCCTCAACCCGGTCGTCGGCTGGACCACACATCACTCCATCTGCGAATTTGAGGGCAAGTGGTATCTGTTCTACCAC
>DJFQ01000236.1 GCA_002432095.1 Marinagarivorans sp. UBA5868
ATGGGTCCGTCCGCATAAATGGTGTCACCGCTGTGAATAAAAAAATCCGGGTTTTCTTTGCGCATGGAATCGTAAATTCTCATGCCGCCAAAGTCTGGATTTATTCCCCAACCCTGGCCGGCGGTGTCGCCGGACCAAAGAAAATGCACATCGCGGGATTTTTTGTCCGGGGCGGTGATGAACTGGCCGAACACCGGTTCGCTGACGGCGCTTTCATTATTGAGATCTTCGAAAGTGACTTTGACAAAAACCTCGCGATCCCCTTTTAAATCGCTAAGATCAATTTTCGCCGTATAGTCGGTGTTTTCCAGGGCGAAGGGTCCGCGCACTCGTTTGGCATGGCGGAAATTCTCGTGGTAGCTGTATTCCACCCACATGCGCGATGGGCGGTCCGCGCGGCTCCAGACCAGCCCACGATTCTGGGTGACATCGCCAAACTGAATACCTTCCGCAATTTGCGGGCGGAGATAATCCGGCGTAATAAACGCTGGCGCAAGAGACCAGGCTCGTGGCAAGGCACCGCCGAGTGCGGCGGATCCCATTAATATTCCACTGTGTTTTAGAAATTGACGGCGTTTAACGTGAGTGTCAGACATGACGTTCTCCAGGAGGGCGGTGGGCGTGTGGAGACGCTACCGTGCCTGTGTGACAGTCTGGCGAACGCTGTATGAAGAAATTTTTTCAGTTATTTGATAGTGAAGGCATTCCTTTGCACCGGTCTAATATTGACGGTCGTGGGCGAGCGAGATTGCGCATCGGATATCGTCCATGGTTGCCGGCTTAGTGATATGCAGTTGAAACCCCGCATCCTTGGCTTGCTGAACAAAATCGCTTCCGCCATATCCGGTCAATGCTACTAATGGAACCCTATTTGTGAGGGGGTTGCTGCGTATTCTTCTCGCCACTTCGAATCCATTTATCCCCGGCAGTCCTAAATCACAAATAATTAATTCGGGTTCGAGGACTGCTGCTTTGCGTAGCCCCTCAAGTCCTGTGCGTGCAAGGTGGGTTTCGTGGCCCAATAAGCGCAGGATTTCCACCATCGTATCGCCTGCATCTTTTTCATCCTCAATTAATAAAATGCGTTTCGCGGTTGTGACAGTTACCGCTTGCACTGTGGATGCCGGTGAGGTGGAAGGTTGTGAGATTGGAAATTCGAGGCTAACGCTTGTGCCTTTATTTGCACCTTCGCTGGAGATCGTTATAGTTCCTTGGTGAAGCGCTGTGATTCCCTTCGACAGCGCAAGGCCAAGCCCTAATCCGCCAACACTGCGGTCCAAACTTTGGTTCGCTTGTGAAAAAGGTTCAAAAAGATAAGGTTTGACCGATTCATCTATGCCTACCCCGGTATCCGTGAGGGTGATGATCGCTTTGTCACCGGCTTCAAATTGTAAATGCACCGTGCCGGCGGAAGGCGTAAATTTGAGTGCGTTCCCCATTAAGTTGTGCAGCACCTGGGTGAGGCGATGCGCATCCGCGTGCACCCATACAGGTCCGTCGGGGATGGAGTAGCTAAATTGTATGCCATTGCTTAAAAAGTCGTCCCGAAAATCCACGCAAGCTGCCCTGGCTAAATTTGCGAGATCGATTGTCTCTTTGGCAAGCTTCATCCTGCCGCGGGTAATGCGGGATACATCCAGTAAATCATCTACCAGCCGCCGTAAATGATGTACCTGTCGAGTTATGATCGAGAGCGGTTCGGCGACCTGCGAAGGTAGGTGTTCCTGCAGCGACAAAATATGCATGGCGTTGCTAATGGGAGACAACGGGCTACGCAACTCGTGGGCAAGCATAGTGAGAAATTCATTTTTGCGCTGGTTAATGAGTGCAAGAGTACGCGCGCGTTTTAACAGCTGTTTTTCCAGCCCCCGCCGTTCAGACACATCGTGAAAAACCAGAACGGCGCCTCTAACTTCGTCATCGGTGGAAATGGGTGCGGCGGTATCCTCAATGCTAATGGGGTTGCCGTCCCGCGCGATCAGCACGCTATGATTGGCGAGCGCTACCACACGTTTTTCCCTTAGCGCCCTCGCGGCCGGATTTTCCACAGGCTCGTGGGTTTCTTCATTCACCACCACGAACACATCATCCAGAGGCTGTCCCGCTGCTTGGCGATTTTCCCAGCCCGTCATCGCTTCCGCGACGGGATTCATATAAGTCACCCTCCCGTGGGTGTCGGTAGTGATCACCGCATCGCCGATACTGGCGAGCGTGACTTCCAGCCATTTTTTTTGCATACGCAGGTCGTATTCCGCACGCAGTCTACGTTGCGCTTCTTCGTTAAGTTTATTGATTTGTTCGTGGAGGATCTTGAATCGGGTGTTGGTATTCCGACGCGGATTAAGTCGTACAAGAACCAACGCCTCACGCTCCGCATTACGCGGTTCCAGCACACAGCCTTCCGTGGTCAGCACCAGGTCGCCCTGAAGTGTCTTCATTTCGAATGCGCTTACGGAGAATTCTTTATTGCGCGAACAGCGACGAAGATACGTGAGTAGCAGCTCTTCGGGAATGGCGAGGTGAAACGTTAAATCAGGATGATTTGCCAGGTCCAATAGCTTGGCCGCTGGGCGGTTGAAGGCGAGCGCACGACCTGACGTATTGGTTATCAGAGTCGGTTCAGGCAGTGCGGCGATGACGCGCTGATAATATTCAAGCGACATGAAAATAATCCGTCAGGACTGATAGTATTCGCGGCCTTCCGCCGCGTCTGCATGGGCGGAGGGTTTTATATAGACCACAACCCTGCAGCCGCCGTGTCCCTGTGCGATTGTTTCTTCCAGTACCACTTTGGCATAACCCAAATTCTCTGCCGCGATCACGCCGAAGACATTGGATGTCATCATGCAAAGGGCGGGGCGATCCAGAACTTTATCGCCGAAGGGGCAGTGGCGATTTCCGAAAACGATTTTCTCTTCGTCTTCTTCCAGAACAAAAAAGTCCCCTTGGATTCGGCGCTTCAGGTCCACCAACACGTCGCGGACTTGTTCATAGGAGAGTTGCTTAACCTGTAATGCGGCTTTGTATTGTCCATCAATATTGTCGCCAATCCGCTGGCCGACCACGCTGATAAATCCCGATGCCTCCTCCAGCCCGACGACATCCTGCAAGGTGCCAGACAATTCACGCAGCAATGTGCGCAAAAAGTTATCCCGCTCCAGAGGGATTTCGACTGCTTCGATTTTGCTCGACATGCTATGCCCTCTCATTGATGCGCCTTCTCATTGATGCGCGATTCCGTGCGGCGCGTTCGTCTCATTATTGCGGCAGTGAAGTCGCAGGATGGTACGAGGTTTATTATTTCCTAGATAGATTTATCTCGCCTGTAATGAGTATGAGTATAACCACCTTATCTACATATGAGAGTCGACTGTGTTAGGGCCCGGTTTGTTATGCAGGCTGCTCTTCCCACGCCTAACGAAGCTCTACATGTGACGCTACGTCGGCCTAATATGGTTAAATGCCGGTTTTGCGGAAACTGAACAGTTTTGCAAAAACACAATAGGTCTTGTGGAAATTCAATAGATCTTGTGGAAACTTAATAGGTCTTGCGGAAACTCAATATGTACGATAGCTTCGCTGCGTTAATTTTTGATATGGACGGTACGCTGGTGGACAGCGGCCAGTTGCACGAGATCGCCTGGATCGAGACGTTAAACCAATATTCCATTCCCATTGATCGCGCCTTGATGCGCTCCCTCGCCGGTGTCCCAACCCTTGGTACCATCGAAATTCTGCTGCAGAAGTTTCAGGTTCGTACCGCGGCGCCAGTGGCGGAAATTCATCGATTCAAACAAAAGCGGGTGCAGGACAAAGTCGCGTCCCTGGTGCGGCCCACGGCGTTGCTGGATATCGTGCGGCGTTATCACGGCGAAAAGCCCATGGCCGTGGGAACCGGTGCGCAGACGGCTGAAGCACTGCATATTCTGGAACTCTGCGGATTGGACCAATACATTCAGACCGTGGTTGGCGCCGACCAGGTGGCCAATCCCAAACCCGCTCCCGATACCTTTCTGCGATGTGCCGAGTTGCTCGGTACGCCACCGCAGGATTGTGTAGTGTTTGAAGATGCAAAATTGGGCATGCAGGCCGCGGTAAGTGCCGGCATGACAGTGGTGGATGTGCAGGCCGAATTGCAAATTCACAATGATTATTTTTTGTGAGGTTTGAGATTTTATGTCTCTGCATTTTCTTCACACGCTCCAACAGTGGTTTCCGCTGCGACACCAACATCAATGGGTATTGGGGGCGGTAACGCATACCAGCGGTTCGGTCTATCGAAAAACCGGCGCCTTAATGCTGTTGAGTGAAGAAGGGCACCAACTTGGCCTGCTAAGCGGTGGTTGTCTGGAAAATGATTTGCTATTGCAGGCGCGCAAGCTGCTGGCGCTTGGTGGCAGTCGCACCATCGTTTATGACGCAGCAGACGAGGACGGCATCGCCTGGAGACTTGGAATCGGCTGTGGTGGGCGTGCGGAAATGGTATTGCACCCATGCACCGCCGCCACCGAATTTTTACGACTTGACACGGTGTTGACGCTACTCCAACAGGGCAGTGCAGCGCACTATCGCCTGAGCTTTTCCTCTGCCCGTGCGGCTGTTACACCTTCAGAAAAAAATCTCGCTCTCAGAGTTCCTGGCAAGCGGGAGGGGGAGGGCGATTCCGCTTATTTAGATGTATTGATCAACCCGCCTCCGCACCTATTGGTGTTCGGCAGCGGCATCGATTTGATTCCCCTGGTGACACTGGCGGAAACATTGGGGTGGCAGGTGATCTTGGTCGATCATCGTCTCAGTCCGCAAAAACGGGCACGTTTTTCCTCTGGTGTGCAGGTGCAAAACGGTGCGGCGGAAGAGCTGACTGCCGATACACTTCAGCGTGCCGATGCAGCGGTGGTGGCGTACCACAATATGCAGCTGGATGGGCTGGCGTTGCAGGCGCTGCAGAAATCTTCCTGCCGCTATGTTGGACTGCTCGGACCGCAGCGGCGCAGGGATGAGGTGCTGGTGCTCGCTGGGCTTAATCCTATGGATTTAAAGGTGCCCGTCGCCGGACCTGCGGGCCTCGCGTTGGGTGGCGATCTCCCCGAGAGTGTCGCCTTATCCATGCTGGCGGAAGCTCACGCGGTATTGTTCGGCAGCACCGGCAAACCCTTAAGCAATACCTATTTACCAAGCTGAGTGTATGGCTGAAAAAGTGGATATTTTGATTATGGCCGCTGGCGGTTCCCGTCGTTTCGGCAGCTGTAAATTATTGGCCAATTTTCGCGGTGCGCCGCTACTCAGTTACGCTCTCAATACTGCCACGGGGATTTCCCGTTCACATCCAGAGTTAATTTCCTCCGTTAATGTGGTATCGGGTGGATACGCGGACGAAATTGGCAATTTTGTAAAAGGACGGCGCGATCGAGTCGGTGTTTTCCGCTGTCCCGACTGGGGGATGGGCTTAGGCCATTCTCTGGCTTTTGGTGTCGCACAGCTGCCTGCGGAAAATGCCGTGCTGATTATGCTGGCAGACCAGCCGCTGATTGAGGTTGCAGACATTTATGGCTTGCTGCGCAGTGCGGAGCAAAATCCCGGAAAAATGATTTGTGCAGAGTTCTCTTCGACGCTAGGGGTGCCGGCGATTTTTCCAGCAGACATGAAAAAGACCTTGATGCAATTGCAAGGCGATAAAGGCGCAAAATCGGTGTTGGTTGGTGCGGGCGAAAGTCTTGTCGCTATTCCTATCCCAGGTGCCGCTTTGGATGTTGATTGGCCGGACAATTTAACGAGATATTTAAAATAGCCCGAGATTTTGAAATAAAAGGAGGTTTTGAAATAAAGGGAGATTTTTGAAAAAGTGCGGGATTCTAAAAATAAAAAAGGCGAGACCTTCCTGTCTCGCCTTTTTGTTTCGTCGCTACAGCGATTAGTTGGACGTGGTTTGCGGGTATTTGTATTTCACCCTCTGTACATGCTCCACGGTCCAAATGATAGGTTCTACGGGAATATTTTTATTGGGGCCGATCATCATGGCCTTTTTGATTTCACCCATCGCGGACAAGAACCCTTGTCGGTCACTTTCAATCGTTTCCTTGAAGTAGTCGTTGTCTTTGTACAGCTCTTTAACGCGAGCTACTGTTGTCGGATTATTAATCCAACCATCCACACCGTAGGTTCCTTTTGGCAGTCGATCCGGCGCTTTATCCATCCACAAACGCAGGTCGTTATTGGAGCGATTCATGCCATCTGCGTGACAGCCGATACAAGAGCTGCCCACGTTTAAGCGTGGATCGTTTGCCCTCGCGAATCCGCTGGAACCATTATTGGTGTACGAATAACCGGTCATATGAGCGATGTTGTCGGCGGCACCCGTCAGAATACGGGGGTCACGCACAATATTGGTGAAAGCATCAACTCTGCGCTGATTAAAGCCACCGGTCAGGTAATACCCCTGTAGGCCGTTGTCCAGGCTGTAGATAATTTCGGACGCGGACTGCATGGCGCCGCCCTGGCCTGTGTAGTTGCGACAGAAACCGAACCCCTGGACAGCGCCGGGTTGGTTGTTACAGCCTGGGGCGTTGCTGCCAGCGAAACCGAAACCTCCGGTGGTACCAAGAGTTTGGTTTAAGCTTGCAATGAAACTGAAAGAGGAATTGTCATCCGCAACTTCTCGCCATTTAACGAATTTCGGAATTGGATTTGCCCACCAAGGGAAGCGAATATCTCGACCGGTTTCGTCTTGATAAACTTCATAGATGCTTTTGTCGCGACCACTTGCCAAGTTGCCGCTGAAGACATCCCAGCTTTTCCAGTACCAGTGCCCATCCGGTCTTTTGGCGCGCCACATCAAACGCGAATCAACCGTGATGGCATCAAAGGTGACCATATAATCGTAAGAATCCATGCCTTTGCTGATATCGACATCCAGGCTGCGTTCCATTTCATCGGCAAACCAGGGATTCATCATGATCGCGTTGTAAACGTCTGGGCGCGTAAGGGTATAAATTAACTGGGCAGTTTCAACCCATTTAAAGCCATTAATATCCACATATTCGCCGGCCGCATTGGTTTTCCGCGTACCTTTAAATCCGTCGATATAGGGCGCAATAGTTCCTTCGGTTACCGCACCTTCTACGTTACCGTGAAGAACACGCTCCCAGGTGCGAATGGCGTGCGCAGGGTCGCGAACGGTAGTGCCGGTAAAGTTGTATTTTTCGGCCATAACGCCTGTGCCAACCGCCTGATCAATCTGCACAATATTGCCGCGATAATCACGCTTGTTGCGACCAAAGGATAAATCGTCATCCGAGCCGCCAAAAAATAATTTAGTGACGCCTTGGTTGTAACCCCAGTAATCGCGAATATCGAATTTATAGAGCAGGCCCATGCCGTTCACGTCGACCGGGTGCGCTAATTCCGGCGCCCAGCGCGAAACGGAATTCAACGCTTTTGATAAACCGACACGGACGATTTCCAATTGGTCTGCGGTTAATCCGTCGTTGTGAAGTTCGTGCATGGAGGTGTAGACGATATATTGGCTGTCCGCAGCGTTCAGTTTGGCTTTATCGTCTGCTATCCATTGTTCAATTTGTGCGTCGCTGATTTTTGTAGAAGCAGGAACCAAACGTGGAGTTTCCGGCAGCATATGCGCAACTTGATCTTTCCATGCATTAACCGCCGCCAGCATTTGTGTCGCCGCTGTAGCGCAGCTGCTGCCCGGACAGTTGTGGCGATCCAGCTTCATTCGCACTACAAATTTGGAAAGCTCCGGTTGTTTAAAGTCGACACGAGTCAACGCGTATTGGTGAGCCAGATCCACGTCATTGTCCGAATGCATAGGCGCCTGATTACCGCCCAACTCTTCAGGAATCGCAGAGTTGTGACACCGAGCGCAGCCACTTTCACGCAAAAATGAATAGAGGGTAGTTTCAAACGCGGCTTTTGATACTTCCATATCGTAGCCAAGCGCTTCCACATCCAAAGCAATGGGTTCGTAATTTACGCCGCCTTTGCCGTTGGGGAGAATTGAATAGCCCATAGGTACGCCCGGATTATTGACGGAGCCTGTACCGCTGGAAGAAGACGAACTGGAAGAAGAGCTTGAGGATGAACTCGAGCTGGAAGTTGACGAAGAATTAGAGGATGAACTGGAGCTAGATGATGAGTTGGACCCGCCACCAGAAGTGGTAGTTTCGCCGCCGCCACAGGCGGTGAGACCGAGCGCCAGCAACACCACACCTCCATAAAGGAATGGCTGCTTTTTCAAATTTATAATCATGATTGGTGCCCTATATGGTTTGTTGCGTCTGGTGCAGGTGATCGGAATTTATTTTGTGTTAATTTTTCCGCTTCATGCCTGCAAAAAATGTGGGTATGGAAATTTACAACTTATGCCACATAACCACCCTAACACCCACCCGACACGCCACCAGTGAGGAAATGCACCCCATATATGTTACTTGGATCAAGGTTTTTTACGATGGCTAAAAATTCGTCATCAGGCTGTTTATAAAGAACAAGGTCAGCATTGATTTTTTGGGTTTATGGTAAAAATGAATACATCTTTAAAGAAAATTAAATCTTATTTTTTAGTTGTCGTATCAAAAAATTAGGCAGCTAAAATCTATTTTGACTATCAAATTTTAGCGGCTAAAAAGCGATTATTACGCTATTTATCAGATAGTGTTTTGATAAGATCATTATATGAGTCAATCTGAAAATAAGATCTTTTAACGGATGATTCAAAAACACTTGGCGCATATGTAAAAGTAATATCAGCTTATTTTTAAATTGAATATATTACCTTTTAAGTGCTGTTCGGCACCTTTGTACTGACGAGAAATAAGTTTGTGCTGATCGGAAAATATGCTCATATTGGCCAGCATTAATCGACATGAGATTGATCAACTTCGCCTGAGATATAACGCCCTTGTGGACTGACAAGTTGCGCTTGAGGTTGCCAAGGAGCGCCCCGCTAGACACTCTTGAGTTTATTCTTGTATAACGTCGATGGAATGGCTCTGCTTTATCGATAGTCAGTATTTTGCTGACACAACCTACCACGTATGAGGATTTTCCTTATGCCATCGGCTAAAAGAATTCAATTTTCTATTGAGATATCCGCTCCGGTAGCGAAAGTTTTTGACATCATGCTGGCACCGGAAACTTACCGGGACTGGACTTCCGCATTTATGCCCGGATCCTATTATCAAGGCTCGTGGTCAGCTGGAGAAAAAATTCGCTTTTTATCGCCATCGGGAGAGGGGATGTATGCGGAGATCGCGGAATATCGACCCAATGAATTTATCTCTATTCACCATCTCGGCGTTATTAAGGAAAACGGTGAAATCGATACGACCAGCGAAGCCGTTCGCCAGTGGTCCCCCGCTTATGAGAATTACACATTTACGGCAATTCCACGCGGGACCAAACTGGTGGTTGATCAAGATGTGACGGAGGAATACGAAGCGCAAATGACGGAGAGCTGGAATAACGGCTTAAAACGTCTGAAAGAATTATGTGAGAATTGATTTTCATCCGCGAACGATACCTTCGAACAACACCCTCTAACAAAAAAAGCCGCGCATTCGCGGCTTTTTTTGATGCGGTCCAGCGAAACGCATGGCCCGCGTTCACTTCAGTCGGCTTTAGAAATCGGCACGTACCGTCAGCGCATAACGGGTATCGTTGACGAAATGCGACGCATAACGGTCACCGGCCTGCCGTTGCCGCATAATTGTCCGCGTCTCCTCATTGGAGATGTTGTTGACTTCCAGGCCGACACTCCAGTTGTCGGTAATGTTGTAGAAAATGGATCCATCCAACTGTCCGGTGTCATCGCTCCACACCGGCAGACGGTAATGGATATCCTGATTTTCATTTATACCGCCATTGCTGTCTTCATAGCCGTTGGGGCCAATGGCCATTAAATATTCACTGCGCCAACTCCAAGCCAGTCGAGCCGAAATAGGACCTCGTTCATACATGGCGACAAAATTAAATGCCTTCTCCGACAGCCCTTCGTAGGGCAAGGTTTCGGTAAATGCCGTGCCGTCGGTATCGACCGGCGCAATTTGCGCATCCGGGTTATCGGGGTCGACTGCAGCGGGAATTTTGGTGCTGCTGTCTATATAGGTGAAGGTCGATTGAATGCCGAATCCATTAAACGGGTAGGGAAGAAAATCAAAAAATTGGCTATAACCAATCTCCGCTCCTGTGATGCGCGCACTGCCGGCGTTGATTGGTCGCGTTACCGCGTATTCGTAACCGCCGTGAACTTCGCTGATGGTCTGGTTGCGAATAATCCCTTCAATTTCTTTAGCAAAGAGATTGAGATGTACCATGCCACCCTGATCATTGAAATACCATTCCAACGAGGTATCGAATTGATCAGCTTTTAATGGCTTGAGATTAGGATTGCTCCATGACGATGAGGTGAGAATGTAATCTTCTGCTTGTGGAGGCGACTCTGGATCGGGAGTGACACCGTCCGGCAGGTCTGCCTCCAGCAGTTGATACGCTTGCATCTCATCAAACCCAGGGCGCGCAATCGCTTGCGAAAGTGCAGCCCGCCAAATAAGTTTTTCGGTAATTAATGCGCGAAGATTCAAACTTGGCAAAACGTTGGTGTAGCTATTTTCGGCGGAGATGGGAATAAGGTCCGGGCCTTCCATCCCGTAAAAAGGATCAAAATATTCTTCGTCTGGATAATTGAGATAACCGGATGCAGTCGCTTCTGTGCGCACTAGACGAACTCCGATATTGCCGTCAAGTGGCAGCGCCAGATCCTCAAACCCAAAGCGCATTAATGCATAGGTGCTATAGGTGTGCTCTTTTTGCACGTTGCTCCATTCGGGATCGTTAGGATCTCGGAATGGATAAGGATGGGTATTCGCCGCACCATAACCAGAGTGGCCCGCTGCGATGGCAGCGTTATACGCTTGCTCATGGAGATCAAAAAACGACTGTGTATACCCTTCGGCAATATTCACGTTGGGCGCCCACACTACGCCGGGCGTCGGTGAATCTCCACGATAAAAATTGTTAAAGGTGTTGAGGCTTAAATTTTCGGAATTTTGAATTCGGGGAATTCCCAGCTCCGGGTCCAATGCCCAGCCCATCATCCAGGTTTGATAAATTCCCTGCCAGTTATATCCGGTGTTGATGTTATCCGCTTCGCGTTCGGTGAGGCGCACACCGAATTTGACAGATTTAATATGATCAAAATCAAAACTGTATTGTGCGTCCGCTCGCCAAGCCAGCTGCGTTGCCTCGCTATCCTCAATATGCGGCATGGTGAAAGCCCAATAATAATTGGACGGATCGGCAAGATAATCGGAATCCGCATTGATCGTCGGCACATCGCCGCTGACATTCAAATCCAAATACGGCAGATTGATTCCTGTCGCCACGGTCAGATCCTGAGTATCCGTAGCGGATTCAATATATTGAAAATCCGTGTTGAGTTCCCAGGGACCATTAAACCATTTATAACCGCCGGCAAAATCTGTGGTAACAGATGTACGAGTCGATAGCCGGACGTCGGCGCCAAAAGCAATTCCGTCGTTTACGGTATCGGTCAAGCGACCCGACAGAAATACGCCGTTTTGATCGTAGGTCGCGTCGACAGGTGTGAGATCCCAGGGATTGTTGCTTACAAACATGGCATCTTCGGCCCATTGCATATCATATTCACTGCGGAAGGCCGTGAAATAGGCTTCAGAATCGTCATTGGGACGCCATTGCAATGCGACATAACCACCGGTTCGGTCTCGCTCAAATTCCATGGAACGCCAGTCTGCGCCGCGGGGAATCCATACAGTGTTGTCTTCCAGATCCGTGCGCGCAAAAAATGCGCGGTTAAATATGCCGTCGGTTCGCGTGGCGATTTCGGAGTAGGCCAGATCCACCAAAACGCCAAGCTCTCCTGCGTTGGTGTCCCACCGGTTGCTGTAAAGGCCCGAGACAGAGGGGCGGGTTTCTTCAATAAAATCCCCGTAATTGGCGCTGGCGCTGAGGGAAATTTTTTGCCCTTGTGTATCAAAAGGCATCTTGGTGCGCAGATCAACGGTGCCGCCTAAACCGCCCTCGATCATGTCCGCTGAGGGATTTTTATACACGTTAACCGCCGCCATTAACTCTGACGGCACGTCTTCAAAACTAAGGCTGCGACCACCGGCGGCGCCAAAGGTATCTCGGCCATTTAATTCGCTGCGCACGTGTTTCATACCGCGGATGGCGACGCCGCTGCCTTCGGCGGAAAAATGTTCCGGGTCGCCAATGTCCAAAAATCGCTCGATGGTCACACCGGGAACACGCTGTAGAGTTTCGGTGACACTTCGGTCCGGAAGCTTGCCAATATCATCGGCAACGATGGAATCCACAATTTGTTCGGCGTCGCGTTTAATTTCCTGCGCGGACAGAATGCTTGCACGTTGGCCAACCACAATGATTTCTTCGACGGTTTTTTCGCTCTGTGCGGAATCGTCCGCTTGAGCACCGTCCTGGGCGAATGCGGCAGAGCTGATATAGGCAGCGCCACAAATGGTCGCCCATGCAATTTGCTGACTCAGCGTTTTTAGTTTGAATGGGTGCTGCAGATGTGCGGCGGTTTTATTATTTTGATTATTCATGGATGTAGCCCCGGTCCAATTGAAAAGCGTTTGTTTATTGTTAAATTCTTTAGTCTTTCCTTCCTGCCGGTAGAACGGCCAATGCCGTTACGACCTGCACGGTATAACAAGAAGCTGCGTGAAACTTGTTAACTGACCGCGCGTCGAGTGCGGCGGCCTAATTATCGTTATAGATAGTTAACGAAATAATGCGCGCCATGATACCCACGATTCATTTATCAGATAAATGATATTTAATAGTGTTTGTTGAAATGATTGGCCGCTTCTTTGAGAACGTTAGGTTATAAGAGGGATGGGATATTTCGAAAGTGGGAGCAATTTGAGATCTATTTCGATGACGCGGGCGCAGGTGAACCGGCGTATTAAGCACCGCGTCGCTTCTTTTTATGAAGCAACGCGGCGCGGCGATTTAGGGAGAGGTACCTTCCAGCACACCACTAAAGCCAATGTTTTGAAACTCAACCTCGTTGTTGGTGGCTGAAAGCGCGGCGCGCACGTAACGCACACCACTGACGTTTACAGGAAAATCTTCCGCGAGGATATTTTCAAAGCTGGTTTGCGGCGCGACTGTGAGCTGGGAAATCAGGACATTCGCCGAGTCGTAAAAACTGAACGCAATGCTATCCACGTCATAGGCTTCGGTTGTGTAATTCCAAAAATGGATAGCTTCCAGCTGATACACGCCTTGCAAATCAAACAGCAATGTCACCGTGCTTTTGCCCCAGACATGCGTGGAATTTGTGTGGCGGTCGAAGCCTGTAGGCGAGACAGCATCAATAATATTGGCGGGTAGACTGCCGGCCTCCAGGGTTGCTGGAGTTTCCACGGAGACGGTGAGATCGGGCGCTTTTAAATAGACGGCGCCAGTGTCGCAGGCGTCGAAAATGCCATCCATATCCGCATCAGCCGGTGCTGCGGTGGCAAGGGCGTATTTGCCGGTCAGATATTCCCAAACGTCGTTGTATTCGTCGGCGCTTAATAAACGGTCGTACACCAGAATTTCCGCAATGTCGCCAGCGAAGGATTCCACACCGTCATGGGTGCCGCCGATGGAGGCCGAAGAAAAGTCGGCGGGCACTGGTGCGGTGGAGGAGGTGCTTAGGTAACAACCGCTGCGCAATTCTGCGCCGGCGTTGGAAAAGGTAGCGGAGATAATTTGTGGGCCACGCTCTTTCAAGTTTTCCGGTGAAAGCAACCATAGGCCACTGCCGCTATTGGCTTTGGCAAAAGGCTTATCCGCCGCCAGGCCTACGCCGTATCCGCGCGTGGTGAATTGACCCGCCTCCACCTCGCCCGTGCCCAGAATATGCCCACGGAAATCGCTGGACTGAAATACCGTAAACACGGTGCGGGGAAGGGAAGAGGGCGCAAAGAGATTGGTGGATAAATCGAGCCGGTCATCCACACCGTCAAAACGCGCCGCTTTATGGCCGTTAACAGCGGCGGCAACTACATTTGGCTGTCGCGCAATGTCCGCTTGTGCAGCGGTCACACTGCTTTCATCACCCCACTCACTGATAGCGCCGCTGGCGGCGAGACTGTCGCCATTCAGTGACAGCACCAGACCATCGGTGACCGGCACGCCGCTGGAGGATGA
>DJFQ01000029.1:0-2030 GCA_002432095.1 Marinagarivorans sp. UBA5868
ACGTAATAGCCGTCAAAGCGCAAAAGTGGATTGCCATTAAACAAGAGAGACGAAATAGCACCCATAATCATGATGTTCAAACAGATGTCGCGTACCAGCACATTGTCGCTGGCGAGCCAGACAAATAAGGCGATTGCCGCGCAAAACAATTCCGTCATCACCCCGCTGGCCGCCACCAGCATGCGCTGATATTTGCTGGGAAAACGTGCGCTGGCGGAGGCATCCACGTAAGGCACTGGCATAAAAACCAGAAACATTAAGCCCACTTCGTAAACCTGCCCGCCCCATTTTTTGGTGGTGAGTCCATGGGCGAGTTCGTGCAGCGCTTTGAGACAGGGATAAACCAGAAGCAACAACACCAGATTTACTGGATCGAGAAACCGCGTGGCCCAGAATTGCTGCAAATGTGAAAAATGATCGAGCAATAGAACTGCCGCCACCACTATTGTGAAGATCCAGACTGCCAGTCCCGCACGTGTCCAGATAAACCAGGTTTTGCGGTACAAGCCATCCAATTGTGTATCTGGATTGAACAAGGGTAATTTCAACATCCACGGACGCTGCCAGCGCATCTGCCCGAGTGCGCGCTGTTTATCCCGATGTTTGGCAATTTCCTCGGCATAGTCGCTGTGCAAATCCCCCTGTAGCAGGCCGCTCTCCAACAATTGTGCGAGGGTGTGCAACGCTGCCGATTGGTCTGCGAAAATTTTCGTCAGCTCGGGCCGACGCGCAAGAATTTCCCGCAGCGTGAGTTCGCCGCTCAAACTGCTGAGCAATTGGTGAATTTCCGGCGTGGTTTTATAGGAAAGATTGCGCACCGGGTCGTATATCACAACCCAAACGCGGCCGCGCTGAATTTGCTGGCTGAACTCAACCTGTTCGGCAACTCGCAAATGCGTGTCCTGTAGGGCGCGCCATAGGCGTTCATCACGACTCGGTTGGCCTGCGGAGTCAGTTGCGACATTTTTGGATTTCATGTCATAGCCACCAAAGTTTCAGTGCAAGCCAATCCCAAACCGGGTGGGCGATCAACCATGCATAAGGCTTTTTGCCCGTATTAATTTTGGCGTAGCCGCTCATGCCGGGACGCAGATTTTGCCAGTTGCCGGTGATTTCGGCTTCTACACGATAGGCGATGTCCTGTTCGTGTTCGCTGAACACGGACGCAACAGACGTGATGACAAAAGGAATATTGTCGTGCGGCAGCGCCGACAAAATCAAATATCCGCTCTGGCCCTGCTGCACATGACGGATGGACTTTTGCGGAACCTGAATGACCAGTTTAAATGCGTCGAGCGGCGCAATTTCATAGAGCACCTGGCCACGCTGCACCGGCGAACCTATGGCGCGACTCAAATCACCTTTAATAATCACACCGTCAATAGGCGCAGTGATGCGTACACGCTGCAAGCGCTCTCGGTATAAATTTAATTGCGCATCGGCCTGGGCGATTTTTGCTTTGGCTATGCGCATTTCCACCGGATTCAATGCGGTAAGTTCGCGATTGTATTGGCGCTCGTACTCCTGCTTTTCCGCTTGCCAGCGCTGGATTTCCAATTGCAGACTTTTATTGTCCAACTGCGCCAATACCTGTCCTTCGTGAATAATTTCCCCTGCCTTTACATCCGCCGCCTGTAGATAACCATCTTCGGGCACAACAACCGCCCGTTGGATTTTTCCTTCCAGCGCTGCGTCGGCACTTACCCGAAGGGTTCCCGGCAGACACAACACCACCACGAACAATAATGCCAAGCCACCAATGGCGATGACTTTTTTTCGTTTGGCGGAATTTTCATAGAGATTTTTGAGCTGTGCGTGGGCCGACCAATAAAAACCCTGGCGCGCGCGGTTTTGGCTTTGCCAAAGAGGGGCGACCAAGCGGGCAATCTGCCGACATTGCGCTTTAATCGCCGGCGCGGGTGATTGCCCGTGCGCGTGCATCAATATCAGATAGCCCGAGTCCAATAGCGGCAGCAATTGCATGTCCAACGGTGGATTGCGCGTCGCCAGCCAGCGTCGATATTCGCAAT
>DJFQ01000029.1:2089-6522 GCA_002432095.1 Marinagarivorans sp. UBA5868
AAATTCATCTGCTCGGCCAAGGCGGTGGCCAGTGCAGTGGCGTTGTCGGTAACCGTGTCGAAGCGACTGCCCTGCTCCACTATCTGCACTATTTTCTCGAGCCCGCGTTGCGACCCGCGGTTGGTGTCGCTCAATAAATCCAGCCACGCTTGGGACCAGCGCAGCAGCAATTCGGTTGTCCCGCGTAGTTCGCGCTTGAGTGGCAATTCAATGCCGATAGTGCCCACCCGCAATTTGCCGTTGTGCAATGGCATGGCCACCCGCGTGAGCGCCGGAGTCGCATCACCATAACGCACCTCGTCGCCTTTACCGTCTGCGGTAAATTCTCGCAGGGCGCCCACATATGTGCCCTCCGGCCAGCTGGCCCACAGGCTGCGGTCCCGACGCACAACCACGGCGCCCGTCACACCGGGCAGCAAGCTGCACAGCAGCGCGAGCCAGCGCTCGATCACAGCGTGCTCCGGTAAAATCGGTGGAAATAAGACATCGGTGCAGAAGTCGCGGTTATGGGTGGTTATTAATGTGGAAGCCTTATCAAAGATAGACCCGGACAGCACGATCTTCAAAAGCGCTGGCGACTTGACGATGCCAACCGGCGCGGTTAGCTTGGCCTACGGTCGTGTTCATGCGGCCCGCCACTGCCGCGCAGCGGCCGAATTGCCTATTGGAGACGAGAGCATGGAAAACAATATTTACAAAGCACCGGAATCACAGCTGACAACAGCCAGCGATAATCACACGGAATTAGCATCCCGCGTCCGCCGCCTGGTCGCCGCATTTATCGACGGTTTGACCATCGGCCTGGTGACGCTTCCGCTGATGTATTTCACTGGCGGGTTTGCTGGTATTGCCACCGGCGAGCAGCCATCGTTTTTGTATTCACTCGGTATCGGCATGATCGGCATGGTGATTTACTTCGCTATCAACTGGAATTTTCTCAGCTCGGCGGGCCAGACCATCGGTAAAAAAGTCATGAGCATTAAGGTCGTCACGCTCGACGATCAGCTTCCAACAATGGGCAATCATTTTCTCAAACGTTATGCGGTATATTTTCTACCGGGCCAAATACCAGTCGCCGGTCAAATTTTTTCCATCGTCAATATTTTATTTATTTTCGGCCCACAAAGACGTTGCATTCATGATTTTGCAGCGGGAACCAAAGTGGTTTCCTGCGGTTAATTGATAATGTCAACACATATTTAATAACGCATATTTAATTCTGCAGGTCCAGCATTTAATAGACCGGCATAATACCTCGATTTTTTTTGATCACCAGGAGACCACATGAAACGTTTTCTTTCCTGCATGGCGCTTGCCATCGCCCTAAACGGCTGCTCAGAATCCAGTGAACTTCACGACGCTATGGAAAGCATGAAAGAGCCCTACAAAACCATGCGGGAGGCGAATGATATTAATGCGGTGAAAACGGAATTTGCCGCATTCATGCAGGGCCTGAACATCGCCAAAATTCAGAAAGTCAAAACCGAGGATCAGGCGACCTTCGACGAAGGCATGAAAAAACTGGGGGAACTAACTGGACAGGTGGAAGCGGCATTGGCCGCGAACAATTTGGAGGAAGCAAAAGCATTGCTGAAAAAAATGGGCGATGTGCGTAAGGAATATCACGATAAGCTGGGCGTGAAATAACCCTCATCACCCAGCGCCGTTCAGGATTCGGCGCTTTAAACTTTTTATCTGCCGCTCGCCACGCGAGCGGTTGTTAACACTTCAGGGACTGCAGTACCTCGTCAAATAATTCAAGGCTGTTTTTCCACGCGCTATCCATATCCATGCGTGCGCGCTTNNTGCAATATTTGCCGGCTTCCTTGTGAATATCCACAGTGGCCAATAAATGTTGCGGCCATCCGGCAATTTTGATCGCTTGCCAATTGCTGTCCGTTACCGATTGCAGCCATACCAGTTTTTCCTGCGGCTGCACTTCGCGATAGTCGAAGGTTTGATATTGGCTGGCGTTATCGGCCCATTTCATTTCGATTCGCGCCTGGCCGCCTTTTTCCACCCTCATGTGATGCACCAGCGTTTGCACATGGGGGCCGTACCACGATGAAAAAAGCGACGGCTCCGTCCAAAGGCGCCAAACGTCGGCAACCGGCGCGGTAAAAAATTTTTCCCACACGTATTCAGGTCGCGCTTTCATGGTGAGTTCCTATCGTCAAGGTCTCAGGACCATGCCAGATACTGGGAACCAAGAAAAGACGCAACCATCGTCGAGCGTGAACCCCTCGACAAACTGCATTGATGCATTGATGCATAGACGCATTGACATAGACACAGACACACAGCGTTTCTGTCAAAGCCCGCCGCTACCGCCACTAGAGAAGGCAGGCATTTCGCTCTCCATACCGTAGATCTGGTTGGCTACCGTCACCTCACCAGATTCCGGGTGGTAATCAAATACATGCCAGACCACTCCGGCCGTTTGGGGAACCTGAACTACTCGCACTACATCATCTCCTAAATACAGCTGCACCACCGCGTTTGAGTTCGCCAAAGCGGTGCTGAGTGGATTGCCACCGTTGCTGTAATCCTTAACGTAATAACGATAGCGATCTACCGTCCAGGTGCGAATGGTGATGGTCTCCGGACCGAATGCGGAAGTGTCGTCCACATCTAATTGAGCGCCGCCGATATCCGTGTTGCCGAAAAAAAGATGAAATTGATCGGCGCCGAGTAAATGCGAGTCCAAGTCCGCCGGCGTTTCCCCCCAACTCAATACCACTCGCGCGACTTCGTTTTCCATATTGAGAACCGGTGACAGACTAACCTGCACAGCGACGGGCTCTTCTGTGGTTACTCTCACCTCCCGCGACCACTGCACATAACCATCTGCGTTAACCACCATCAGATAGGTGCCGGAGTTCAGTGGCAATTCAAAATGGGTGTCTACGAACTCGTCCACCATCAGCGTCTCGCCCTGATAAAAACGCACTTGGGCTGAAGCAATTGGAGCGGTGTTGGTGGCGTTGACGATATTGCCTGTGACACGATTGCCTGCCGGGTTCCCCGCACCTTGCTGTATCCATTCGGTGATATCGACGCGCTCGCCGTTGGCCATAAGTCCGCGATAGTTCGCGGCGAAATCCAAACCGTAGGCATTCAGGCTGTATTGCGCCGACTGCCCCGCCACGTGCTCCAGATAAACCTTGTAAACGCCGCTTGCCGCGCCAGCCGTCCAGGCCATGTTTTCAAAATAATCGAATTCCTCGCCGCTTAACGTGCCTGATTGCACCAGCGGACTGGTGCCCTGGCAGGGTGCGGATGGCTGGGCGCCGGAGATCACATTGCCACAGGGATCTTCCACCACCAGACGCAGGGCACCGCCCTCTTCCCACTGCACCAGCAGCCGCGGTTCGCCGTCCTGGCCGGGCCATCCGTTTCTGTCACTAGTGAGCGCCGACCGCACCGGTACGCTCGACAATAGGTTGCGCTCCGGCTGTAGATCGACAATCAGCCCCATGCGCCGCAACTCCAGCGCCTGTCCGGCGATTTCGCCGCGCAGGTTCAAATAAAACACCTCACCCGGCTCCGGTGTGTTGTCCCGCAACAAACTCACACTGATCCGTTGGTGCTTTTGGCCAGGGTAAAAGGTCAACACTCCCCGCTTGCTCAAATAATCGTCGCCAGCGAATGCGGTACCGTCTTCTGTGAAATAGTCGAAGTGGATTAAATCCTCCGCTGGTTCGGCGAGGCTGATTCTAAATTCCATCTCGGAATCCTCTTCCGCTATACCGACTGCCATCACCTTTAGCGGTGCCGACAGCGGTTGAATCACCACCGCCGTTTGCGTGGAATTGACCTCACCAATGGCGTTGATGGCGGCAAAACGAAACACCGCTGTCATGGGTTGCGCCACTTCCGGTAACAACACCTGGGTGTGCAATTGGTTGGGGTTGATGATCGCCGCTTTGGGCCCTGAAAACTGCCACCAGCGGACCTGAACAATGGGGTGCTCCCCGGTGGACCGTGCGTGGCCCTGCAGAGCCACCAACAAATTAGCGTCGCTGTGTTGTTTGCTGCCGGCGCTAACCGCCACGGAGCTGCTCTGCACGGCGCTGATATCCCCTAGCGAATCCCAATCGAAATAAGGCAGGTCGTCCGGGAAGACCGGCTTGCCTTGGCCGCTAGAGGTTGTTGGTGCGGTTTGCAAAGTTGCGTCGACGGAAGAGGAGTTTTGCGAGGAACAACCGGTAAAACAGGCGGCGAGGCCAACTACTAGTATTAGTATCCAAAATTTCATACATCATCCAATTTCATACATCATCCANNNTTGGGTTTGCAAGATCTCGGTCTCAGGCTTTCTGCGTCACGATCGAACCGGCAAACGTGACATTCAACACAAGCTACGGTCTCATGGCGCTGCTATGCTCACCCGATCATCGATTCAGGTCTTCCAGTGCCCATGCTTAGTCCCA
>DJFQ01000029.1:6574-10604 GCA_002432095.1 Marinagarivorans sp. UBA5868
GTAGAGGAAAACCAGCGGGACAATTTTTTTTCTTTGAGTGGCAGCGATGCGGATGGTGATGCGTTGAGTTTCGCCATTACCGGAACCGACGCGCAGCATTTTGCGATAGACGCGAATACAGGCGCGTTACGCTTTCGCCAGCCGGTCAACTTTGAGCTGCCCGCAGACGACAACGGCGACAACCTTTATGAACTCACAGCGGTTGTTGAAGATTCCCGCGGCGGTCGGCAAACACAAGCGCTGACGGTGGAAGTCACTAACGTTGAATTTGCGTATGAATTTCTCTCCCCGCTGCCCGACACCATCGTGGAACGGGAGCGCTATACCCGGCTGCCGATTGCCCTGTGGATGGAATACGACTACCCGGAACGGGTGCAGATTCTCTGCGATGGCGAAATTATGAATCCTGCTTCCGATTCCCGTATGACCTGGACCGGTTCCATTCAATTGGGTTTGGGACCAGTCAATGTGGAATGCGTGTTCTGGCGTGGTGAGCAGGCTATCGAAACTCTGTTAATTCCCGTTCGCCATCAGCATATGATCAGCGATGACCGTTATCTGGTGTACGACGCGCTCAACGATCAGTTCATGATCCCCCACCCGCAACGCCTTGAAACGCTACTAGTTGATGCAGCCACTGGCGAATCGCAAAAACGTTATCCCTGGGTCGGCGTGGTTCCACCGCTGCAAGATGTCGTCGCGGATGCCAACGTCGGCGGCGCACTTTACACAGCGGACGGCGCAGTGCAGCGCTTGAACGCCAATGGCAACAGTGTGGCCCCCATCACCGGTCGCCTGGACAGTGACATCCCGGCGCAAGTGCAGAGCACGTTGAGCTATGACGCCGTCAATAACCGTCTGTATACCAGCGGTAGCGGAAATACATACGCGCAAATTGACCTGGCAAGCGCCACCGTCACCGACTCGTCGTATCTGGGCACACTCGCCAAACCCACCGGCAACCGGACGGCAACCGCCTGGGACGCCAGCAATAATCGGCTGTTTTTTGCCTCGGGGGCCGGCACCGGGGTCGAGGCGGTGACACCCGGCGGCAATCTCGTCACCAGTTATGCATTCAACCAACCGCAGCGCTGGGGCGATATTCAGTACGAGCCGACTCGGGAGCAAGTGTTTATCAGCGCCGCGAGTGAAAACGAGGTGCTGCGACTGGACTTGGCGTCCGGCGATTACACCGCCCTCAACGGTAATGGATCGGCACTAAACGCGCCGCGAACCCTGGAGCTCGACGAGACCCGGGATCGCCTGGCCACCATCAGTGGCCACCAATTATTGGCGCTGGATCCAGACTCCGGCGCGCGCACCACGCTATTCGATTCCGCCGTCGGCCCCGGTGCTGCCACCGGCGGTTTCGCGGGAATCTGGGTTGCCGCGGACAGCACTCACGCCTTTGCGATGGACCGGCAGCTTGGGCGCCTTTACCGGATTAATCTGCGCACCGGCGAAAAGTCCTTGCAGACCTATACATGGACGGACCGCAGGGGTGTCATCAATGACGAGCCCGAATCTGTGGACTTTTTATCCGCCAAGGATTTTCAGGTGGACAAAGCCAAGTTCAACGCAAATGGTGAGGTAGCCGCACTCCACTTACGCAGCCGTGATTTCGGCAAACAAGAAAATTATTTGGATTTGCTTGAAATAAACGACGGCAGCAGCAAACGCATCACCACCGATGCGGACGTGGTGGACTTCAGTTTTTCTTATCCAGACGATGAATTAATGGTGTTGCTGCGTACCGGCGAAGAATATTCGATATCGACATATTCGCTGGCGGAAGGGGATTTGCTTACAAACAAGGTTTTAACAACCGCGGCCGGCTTCACGCCGCTGGCATTGCATAAAATCGACGACAATCTTTATTTGCTTGGCCGCACATTGGCAAGCAACACCGCGGAATTTCAGTTGACGGTTATGGATGCCGGCGAGGAATTTTCGGTATTAGCTCGCTATGCCGATACCGGTACCGGTCGCAACGAAGGCGCCGGTATCAACAGCCTGTATCAGAATTCCGTATTGGCCATTCTGCTGCCGGAGCAATCGCCCAAATTCTGGGATCGCACCATCGGTGGCGATTATGTGATGGAGTTTTCTGCGCTTCACGGCAGCGACCAGCCGCAGGATTTTTACACCATTGATGATTACAGCGAACTGTATTTTTTCCGCAACCGCTCCGGCTTGCATTTGTGCTGGCGCTCCCACTGCGCTGTACAGGCAAACTAGGCCTAGGCCACTATGTTTGCCGGCCAGTGCCGGCAAACGGTAATAGGCGCCAGTTTGCGCTGCCTCTCGTTTCCCTTCCCTTTCCTCGTCTGCTTTACTTAAAAAGTCGCATAACCCGTTAGTTATTTGGCGAGCACTATTCCAATAAATTTGCGCCAACGGCACGCGTCCTGCGCGGCTGTCGTGGAAGATGTGGTTTGGGAACTCTTATGAAATCTTCGCATTCGAAAGCCGCCAAACAGACCCGAGCGCTAGTGGGTCCGATTCATGAGGTATTAGGCAATATCGCCGAACATGAACATGAATATTCCATTCATCGGTTGCTGCAGACACTGCTCAATGCCGCCCGCGACCGGTTGTCGATGGAAGTGGCCTTTATTGCCGAATTTACCGATGGCCAGAGGGTATTTCGTCAGGTTAGCTCCGATGCCAGCATCGATATCGTAAAAGCGGGTGGTGGCGGCCCGTTGGAGGAGAGCTACTGCGTTAGAGTCGTGCAGGGCGTTTTGCCGGAACTGATTCGCGACGCGCAAAAAAATTCCGAAGCACTCAAGCTCGAAGCGACCCGCCTAGTGCCTGTCGGCGCTCACGTCAGCGTCCCTATTAAGTTGACGGACGGCACAATTTACGGAACCTTTTGCGCCTTCAGTCGCACCCCTAATCAAAATCTCGATGCGCGGGATCTGGCTTTTTTGCGGGTTCTTGCGGACATCTCCACGGTGTATCTGGAGCACCAACTCCAAGCTCACAACCCGGATCAGCAACAGCGAAAAATGCTCGCCAGCATTATCGATAAACACCTTATCAATACGGTATTTCAACCGATTGTGCGCCTCACCGACGGCCATACCGTCGGCTATGAGGCGCTCACCCGCACGCTGGCACAGCGAATGCCGCCCGACCAACTCTTCCGCTTGGCCATTTCCCACGGCATGAACGATCCCTTAAGTGAAATGGCGATCACCTCGGCGTTTCAGTTGGGTAGCCAATTACCACGGGATGTTTATGTCAGCATCAATGCCGGACCAGAGGAATTATTAAACGGCTTGGTCGAAAAGCTGTTTCGCCAGCAAAAAGACCCCTCTCGATACGTGATCGAAATTACCGAACATGCAATCGTCAGCGACTACGAAGAAATGATGCACAACCTTGCAAGGCTGCGCCGGTTGGGCGTGCGTGTTGCAGTGGATGATGCCGGCGCCGGTTACGCCAGTTTTCGCCATATTTTGTGTTTAAAACCGGACATCATCAAACTGGACATCAGCCTGGTACGCGATATTCATCACGATAAAGACAAACAGGATCTGGTGGCCGCCTTAATGGAATTTTCCCGGCGCCGGCGCTCCATTTTGGTGGCGGAAGGTTTGGAAACCCGCGAGGAACTCACACAACTGCTGAAGCTGGGCATTGAATATGTTCAGGGTTATTTCCTGTCACGACCTGGCGACGTCAGCCAGTTCCGCGCGCAGGCGTTCGATTGTTATGCCGGCGTCATTTTTGATAACCCTGGTGAAGATCAAGGCCGTGCCGGCGTCAAGCTTTGATCTTCCTCCACCGGCAAATCTTCCGGCAAAAAACCGCCCGACTGATGTTGCCAAAGCTTGGCGTATTGACCATTCAAAGCCAGCAATTCTGCATGTGTGCCCTGCTCGATAACGCGCCCGCGGTCGAGCACAATCAGCCGGTCCATGCGCGCTATCGTAGACAAACGATGCGCGATGGCGATGACGGTTTTACCTTCCATCAAATCCATTAATTGTTCCTGAATCGCAACTTCCACTTCGCTATCCAG
>DJFQ01000029.1:10625-14999 GCA_002432095.1 Marinagarivorans sp. UBA5868
CGCTCGCCCACATGTGCGTCGTAACCGGTTCGCCCCTGCCAATCCGTCAAACCGAGAATAAACTCATGCGCGTGCGCTCGGCGGGCCGCTGCTTCCACTTCTGCGTCTGTCGCTTTTGGTCGACCATAGCGGATATTGTCAGCAATGGATCGATGCAAAAGCGAGGTGTCTTGCGTAACCACACCGATCGCCGATCGCAAACTTTCCTGGGTGACATTGCGGAGGTCTTGGGCGTCGATGGTGATGGCGCCTCCATTTACTTCGTAAAACCGCAACAGCAAATTGATCAAGGTGGACTTACCAGCACCGGAGCGTCCGACAATGCCTACCCGTTCACCAGGCTGCACCAAAAGATTAAATTGGGTCAGCACCCGACGGTCCGCGTTATAGGAAAAATCCACTGCGTCAAAATGAATTTCGCCACGATTTACGTCCAGCAGTTTGGCCGCGGGTGAATCCGTTAGAGTGTGCGGCACCGCAATGCTTTGCATGCCTTCCTGCACCGTGCCCATATTTTCGAATATGCCGGCAATCTCGAACGACACCCATCCCGACATATTCGCAATCTGCCACGCGAGAGGAATTGCCGTCGCCACAATGGCCGCGCTCACTTCGCCCTGCACCCACAAGGTAATGCCCACAGCGGCGGTGCCGGCAATTAATAGCGCGTTCATTACGCTCAGGGTAAACAGGTAATAACTCATTATGCGCATATGCGCGGCGATGGCAGCCTGGTGGCCATCCACCGCATCGCGCACGTGGGCATCTTCGTCTTCTGCGCGGGCGAATAATTTCACCGTCAGAATATTGGTATAGCTATCGACCACCCGAGCCATAAGTGTGGAGCGTTGTTCCGACGCAACCTTGGCGAGTTTTAATAATCGCGGCACAAAAAACCGCACAAAAAATGCGTAACAGGCGATCCAAATGGCCGTGGGCATGGCCAGACGCCAATCGCCCCAAAACATCAATAACAGTGAACTGACGCCATAAGTGGCGATAAACAGCACGGCGCGAATGCTCGACATGACGCTCTCGCGCAGCGCATTAGCTGTTTGCATCACCCGGTTCGCAATACGCCCGGCAAAATCATTTTGGAAAAATGGCCAGCTCTGCCGCACCACATGCCAATGAGATTGCCAGCGCACCAGACTGGTAGTGCCCGGTAATAAAATATTGTTGCGCACAGTGATATCCGCCATCTGTAGCAGCGGCCTCACCACCACAATGGCTAATGCTAATAGCGTCAGCACTGGCCAGCGCGTTTGCAGCGCATCTGCGGGATCTGGAGCCTGCACCAGCGCCGTGAGTTGGCCAATCATCACTGGCACCACCATATCCATCAGCGCCGTAGCCAGAACCGTCACCACCATGACGCCGTACCAAAATCTCGTCTGCCGAATGTAGTGCCAATAAAACGCTGCGAGACGTGGTGGCGGTGTACCTGAAACAACACGGCCGGTGCCGCGAATGCGGCTTTCGAAAAAATCCATCATGGCAAAATGCCTATAAAATCGGTGGGCGAGTATCACGGCTACTAACACGTGACGTCAACCATACCGCAGAGTTACAGGAGGGAAATTCAGCGGAGAAAAATCCACAATATTTTGTAAAAAATACAAGAAAAAATAACGGTAATTTACTGATTTTTTTACGTTTTTTATTGAACTGCCGCTCGCCCNNAAAGGCGCGACCAAAGATGCCGTTGGCAAAACTCAACGCAAAATCGGTGAGGCCACTGGCAGTACAGAACATCAATTAAAAGGTGCTGGCAAACAAGCTGAAGGCAAAACCCAAAAAGCCTACGGCGATGCCAAAGAAGCAGTACGGGACGCAGATCGTCGCCGTTAATGTCAAAAGCGGACTCCTCCTGGGGTCCGCTTTTTTATTTTTGTTATAGATCCGGCATCTTTTTATTTCTAAACCCCGCTCACAACCATCTATTGGAATTTTGATCGCCTTCTATATTCACTAAAAACTGTTTGCGAAACATTTGCTGCACGTTTAATCTTCCATACCTGCTTCGCGCAGCTTCCCTTTTCGAAATGAAATCGTTTATGAAATCGTATCTGTCCGCAAACCGCCGCATGCCTCCGGCGCGCCAAGTGCGCTTCTGGTGTGTTTCGCTGTCTGTCGACTAATTTTTCGGACCGCGAACTGATCGCGGTCCGGCTTTAAATTTCCTCTGTTTTTTCCGCGCTCAGTTCTCCTAATATTCAAGGAGGTTGGGTGCCATGCACCTGCTCAAGCGCTTTTTCCTTTGGTTACAACCACCCGTTACATCGGACGAATTGTTCAATATCGCCGAACACAATGCGCATTGCGCTCGCGACGTCGGCATTAGCATCAGCCGCATCCGCCTGCCGTCCGGTACGGAAATCGTATTGCTCGAAGACATGTGCGATCCAGAGCCGGAAGCCCACACGGATTTTCCAAGCGTAGAAGCTCAGGCTTTTATCGACGGCAAAACCGGCCCATAATCCTGCCGCTCTGATATGGCCTTATCTATGCCGATTTCAGTCATCAACCTGAAGGGGGATTTATGGAATATCGTTTGTTGGGCGGCTCTGGTCTTAAAGTTCCGGTGCTTAGTTTGGGTACCGGAACATTCGGTGGCACCACCGACTTTTTTAAAACCTGGGGTAGCGCCGATGTCGCGCAGGCGACCCGTATGGTAGACCTCTGCCTGGAAGCCGGAGTGAATTTTTTTGATACCGCTAATATTTACGACGCCGGATTGGCGGAACAGATTCTCGGCGAAGCGCTCAAAGGCCGTCGTGAGCAGGCGATCATCGCCACCAAAGCGACCTTTACCATGGGCTCCGGCCCCAACGATAAAGGCTCGTCCCGCTATCATTTAATTCGCGCCTGTGAAGCCAGCCTTAAGCGTTTGGGCACGGATCATATCGATTTGTATTTCATGCACGCCTTTGACGCGCTGACTCCTGTTGAAGAAACCTTACGCGCGCTCGACGATCTGGTTACCAGCGGCAAGATCGGCTACATAGGCGCGTCGAACTTTTCCGGCTGGCAGCTTATGAAATCTCTGGCTACTTCGGAAAAATATGGGCTTGCCCGCTACGTTGTGTACCAGGGCTACTATTCTTTGGTCGGACGCGACTACGAGTGGGAATTAATGCCGCTGGGTCTCGATCAGGGCGTTGGCACCATGGTGTGGAGTCCGCTGGGTTGGGGCCGTTTAACCGGCAAAATCCGCCGCGGCCAACCGTTGCCGGAAGGCCGACTGCAACAGGGTGGCGCGCGAGGCGGCCCGCATGTAGAGGATGAATATTTGTTCCGCGTGGTGGACGCGTTGGATCAGGTGGCGGAAGAGACCGGTAAAACGGTTCCCCAGGTCGCCCTCAATTGGCTGCTGCAACGGCCCGGCGTGTGCAACTTGGTGGTAGGGGCGCGCAACGAGCAGCAATTAAAAGACAACTTGGGAGCAGTGGGCTGGAAGCTGAGTACCGATCAGGTGGCACTCCTCGACCGGGCAAGTTTCAGAACACCAACCTATCCCTACTGGCATCAGACAGGGTTTGATGAACGCAATCCCAAGCCCACAGCCTGGCAACTTGATAGCAACTCATAAAAACGACAAAACGCATAACAGAGGTGATTTATGCAGAATTTTATTTTTTCCAACCCAACCAAAATCGCCTTCGGCGAGGGACAGATTAAAGAGCTGGCCAATCTTCTGCCGAACGATGCGCGCATCCTGGTCACCTACGGCGGCGGCTCGATCAAAAATAACGGCGTTTACGATCAAGTAGTCGCGGCGCTTAAAGGCAAAACCTGGTTCGAGTTCGGCGGCATAGAACCGAATCCCCATTACGAAACCCTGATGAAGGCGACTGCCTTGGCGAAAGAAAACCGAGTGGACTTTCTGTTAGGCGTGGGCGGCGGCAGCGTGATCGACGGCACCAAACTGATCGCCGCCGCCATACATTTTGAAGGCGAACCCTGGGACATATTGGCGAAACACGCCCCCGTTACCAAAGCCACGCCCATGGGTTGCGTATTGACCCTACCGGCCACCGGCACTGAGAGCAATGGCAATTCGGTAATCACCAAAGCTGCCACTCAGGAAAAACTCGGCTTTGGCAGTCCACTGGTATACCCCAAGTTCGCCATCCTCGATCCCACCACCACCTTCACCCTGCCACCACGGCAGATCGCCAATGGTGTGGTGGATGCGTTTGTTCACATCATGGAGCAGTACCTCACCTATCCCGTTAACGCGAAAGTACAGGATCGTTTTGCCGAAGGCCTGTTGCTGACATTGATCGAAGAAGGCCCGAAAGCGCTGCAGAATCCTAAAGACTACGATGTGCGCGCCAATGTGATGTGGGCAGCCACCATGGCCCTCAACGG
>DJFQ01000213.1 GCA_002432095.1 Marinagarivorans sp. UBA5868
TTATGGTTGTCACGAGCATCGCGACTGAAACGTCGGCCGCCATCGTAGTTGGCATAACGCTGTCTCACAGGCTCGCTGCGGTACACAATATTGCGTCGATGCACCGGGTTGTGTTCCCACCGTCGCGCACCTTGGTAATGGGCAATTTTCCGCCCACTATAAAAATGCGGGTGTCGATGATGGTGATGATGGTAATCGATCACCACCACGCGTCTTTCCGACCAATGTACCGAGCTGAAAAAGAAGGTGCTGCCCAGATATATCCTTGGCCCCCAGTGGAAACCGCCGACATGTACATAAGTGGTAGGCGCCCGCCAATACACNNTAGACCACGCGTGTGTCGTAGTAGGGCACATAGACCACCCGTTCGACTGCTGGCTCGATCACGATGATGCGGTTTTCCCGGTGGGTTTTAACATGCTTCATTTTTTTCAGCTGGCCGGAGGCATAGGCTTTTTCCCGCAGATGCTGAATGGCGTCCATTACTCTGCCTTCGTCAGCTAAAAAGGCATCTCCCAAATCCTGGGTCCAATCCAGGTCATCACTCATTCGCCCGAGTAAATCGGGAAAGGCAGTGAGTGCTGCAACGCTGGGGTCCCAGCCTTCAAGAGCGGCGGCGTTGACCGCATCTTCCGCTTCCAAATGACGGTTAGACCGTGCCCACCGTTCTGCTTCGATGATTTCCAGCGGATAGGTTGCGGCAATCAGAATATGGGAGAGCACGGTATCCGGATAAAGTGCGATCGGTGCGAGCATCTGATCCAGCTCCGCTCGGCTGAAGACGGGGTCGCTGGTGGTCACCACCCGGGTCTGCGCCTGCAGGCTGCCACACAAGGCCAGCATCCAGGTGCCGAATAGGATTGATACGAGGGCTTTCATAAGGCCACTCCTACAGAGGGTTGATCGAAGGCCGGTTCGTCCCGCTTTGGTGCGGCTGACCGGATAGTTGCCTGTTATAGGCGCTGGCGCCTTAATTGGAGCTGAACTGTCGTTTGGACTTCAACGCCGCCCCGGAGTTTGACTCTGGGACGGCCTCGCTTATGAGCGGAGCTGTTGCAACAGCAACTGGGCGGGGTGAGGGAGTTTGACGAAGGCTTCTCTTTTGGTCTGCGAGCGGCAGGAAAAGCCAGTGGCGGCCAAGCGGCCCTGGTTATCCTGGGACATCACCGGCCCGCGCCAACTCTGGTCAAAAATTTTGCTGGAGGTCGCCCTGTTGGCCGTTTCATGCCCATAGGTGCCGGACATGCCGCAGCAACCAGTGGCCACTACTTCCAATTTCTGTCCTAAAGTCGCGAACACTTTTTGCCAGGCGGTGACGGACGCCGGAGCGTTGGTCTTCTCAGTGCAATGGGGCATCAGGCGGAACACCCCATCGGTTTTGAACTGCGCCTTTTGCTGGTTGAGGTGCTCCTGGTGCTCCATCAACCACTCCTGCAGCAATTGCACTTTCGGGGTGACGCCTTTGCCCAAAACGTATTCATATTCACTGCGAAATGTCAGCGTCATGGCCGGGTCCACCCCCACTAAGCTGACGTTTTCCGCCGCCAGGGCGCGTAAGAGATCCGCCTGCCGTTTAGCCACTTTGCCAAACCAGTGGAGAAAACCGTGTACATGCAGAGGTTTGCCGTTGGCTTTGAACGGGGCAACCAGCGGTTTAAAACCGAGTTTGCGCAGCAGCAGCGCGATGTCCAAAACCAGCGACGCCTCGAAGTGGGACGTAAACGCGTCCTGCACGATCACCACAGATTTCTTTTTCTCGGCGATGCTCAGGTTGCGCAGCACCGCCGGTGTCGCCAGCGGGATATTTTCATCCTTCAGGAGTTTCACCAGCGAGCGGCTGGATACCTGCGGCGGATCTTCAAACCCAACCCCTTTCGACAGCGCCCAGCGGCTCACTTTGTTTTGGGAGAGGCCGTTGTAGAGCGCGGGGAATTTGGCCGCCATTGGCAGCACAAACTCCAACATACCCACCAGATAGTCCTTCATCGGGCGCAGGTAGCGGGTGTGGTAGAGCGCGAGGAATTTACTGCGAAAATTCGGCACATCCACTTTGATAGGGCACTGGCCGGTGCAGGACTTGCACGCCAGGCAGCCGGCCATAGCAGTGTGTACCTCGTGGGAAAAATCGTATTCGCCACGGTTTTTGCCGCGGGTATTGCGGATTTTCTCCGGCAATTGTTTAAGCCCCGCAAAAAATCCAACCGGTTGTGCTAAGGCCGTGACGGGATCGAAGCCGCGGTCGTTTAGCTGTTTGATCCATTCACGGATCAGTGACGCTCGCCCCTTTGGTGAATGAATGCGCTCCCGCGTTGCTTTCCACGATGGGCACATGGCGTCCTGAAAATTCCAGTTGTAGCAGAGGCCGTTACCGTTGCAGTGCACCGCCTCTTGAAAACCGTTCCAGGTCTGCACGGCGATGGTTCGGTCGATCTGGCCGCGGGTGGTAACTTCGTCGATTCTCAACAGCGTTTCTTCTGCGGAAGGCGTGGCGATTTTGCCGGGGTTGAGCTGGTTGTGCGGGTCGAACGCCGCTTTGATGCGCTGCAACTGCGGATACAGCTCGCCGAAGAATTTTGGCGCGTATTCCGAGCGCACGCCCTTGCCGTGTTCGCCCCACAGCAGACCGTGATACTTGTGCGTCAACTCCGCCACCTGGTCGGAGATCACCCGTACCAGTTTTTCCTGCTGCGGATCTTTCATGTCGATGGCGGGACGCACGTGCAAAACACCCGCGTCTACATGGCCAAACATGCCGTACTGCAACTGGTGGCTGTCCAGCAGCGCGCGTAGCTCGGCTATGTAATCGGCGAGATTTTCCGGCGGCACGGCGGTGTCTTCGATAAACGGAATCGGCCGCGCTTCGCCCTGGCTATTGCCCAACAAGCCCACCGCTTTTTTGCGCATATTCCACAAACGGTTCACCGCCGCAACACCCCAAGCGATGCTGTGGCCGAGACAGGCGGCATTGCCCTCACCGCCGGTAAGTGTGGTGACTAAGCGGTCGACGCCAGCGCGCAATTCCGCTTCATCATCCGCGGTGTATTCCACAAGGTTGATGCCCTGGATGCGTTTACTGTCCACCGGGAAAAATTCGGCCACCTCGTGCCAGACGATATCGCCCTTGGCCAGATTCAACACTTTCGAATCGACGGTTTCGATACTGGTAGGCTGCGCCTGCATCAGGCGCTTGGCATCGCGCAAGGCGCTGTTGAAATTGTCGTACTGCACTACCACCAGAGCGGCAAACTTGGGGATGGTCACCAGGTTGAGTTTCACTTCGGTGATAAAACCCAGGGTGCCCTCGCTGCCACACAAAATATTGTTGAGGTTAAAACGGCCTTTTTCATCGCGAATATGCGCCAGGTCGTAGCCGGTGAGGCAGCGGTTCAATTTGGGAAACTTGGCGTCGATGAGCGCACGGTGTTCTTTCTGCAAGTTGTTCACCAAGCGGTGGATCAGACCAACGCGGTCCTGCTGCTCACTCAAGGCATCCAGCTCTTCCTCGCGCAGCGCATGGGAACGCAGCACCGAGCCGTCGAGCAGCACTGTGGTCAGCTCCAGCACATGATCGCGGGTTTTTCCGTAGAGACAGGAACCCTGGCCGGAGGCGTCGGTATTAACCATTCCGCCAATGGTGGCGCGGTTGCTGGTGGACAGCTCAGGCGCAAAGAACAAACCGAAGGGCTTGAGGGCCGCGTTCAACTGGTCTTTTACCACACCCGCCTCCACCCGCACCCAGCGCTCCGCCTGGTTGATTTCCAGAATACGGTTCATATGGCGCGATACATCCACCACCAGCCCGTCTGTCAACGACTGCCCATTGGTGCCGGTGCCGCCGCCGCGGGGAGACAACACCACATCGCGATAGCTCTTCTCCTGACTCAGGCTGGCAATCAGCACCAAATCATCGAGGTTGCGCGGGTAGACAACCCCCTGCGGCAGCACCTGATAAATCGAATTGTCCGTCGCCAGCACCGTGCGATTGGCATAGTCCGGGCAAATCTCCCCAGCGAAGCCCCGCTTGCCCAGCTCCTGCAGGAAATTCAGGTAAAGGGACTGGACCGGAGAAGTCTGGCTGATCTGTGGAATCATCGAAGTCACTGCTCAATTGGCATGCGGGCCGGGCATTTTAGCGCCAGGTTCTGGGGTATCCAATGTTTTACGAATTACGTTGGAGGTTTGTGTAATGAATGGTTACCAGTTAGCAGAAGCAAATGACTCGTCGCGTTGTGCTCAACGGTCTTTCAGCCAAAACCGCAATAACCTTCCCACCAGCAACCGGCTTTGGCCGAGCAGCGCAAGCACGAAGCCGTAGCCGCCAAGGACGATGCCGCCGAGCACAATTAGCTCTTGTTGCATGGAGGATTCCATATAGGCATTGGCCATTAGCACTGCCCCAAAGCCGGTGGCGAAGTAAATGAGGCCTGCGCGAAATTGGCGGAAGGAGATTTCGAGAGGGACGAAATAATAGGCTCGGATGGCTTTGCGTATGCGTTGCCAGCTCATGGATTTTTATCGAGTTTCCAGGCGTCTGCGGCCGTCTGGTCGCTGTCTTTGGCCACCACCCAGTTGTCGCCTTCGCGCTTCCAGAAGGGCGCTTCAGTTTTTAGAAAATCCATTAGAAATTCACAAGCGGAAAAAGCCGCGTGGCGATGCGCGGAACTGACGCCGACAAAAACGATTTGCTCGCCGGGGGATAATTGGCCGATCCGGTGGATGATGGTGGTATTGAATATTGGCCAGCGTTCCCGCGCACGCTCGACCAGTTCGGTGAGGACCTTTTCGGTCATGCCTGGATAATGTTCCAGCCACAGCGTTTTATCATCACCGGCAAATTCTCTTACTCGACCGACAAAGGTCACCACCGCGCCGGAGTCAGTGCCGATTGCAAGCTGCGCATATTCTGCACCTTGGTCGAAATCCTCGATTTGTACGCGGATGTTTGTGCTCATCAGTGGACCTTCAAAATAAGGTCGGCTTTTGTTTTCACGTCGTTATTAATCACTTCGAGAAAGCCATCCGGCCGGTAGCTTGCCACATAAGTGCCGTCGTCGAGACGGGTGAAAAATACCGCGGAAAGCACATAGCGTGCATTGGAATCGATCAATTCTTCGCTGTACGCAATTTGAAACGGAATAGGCGGACCGCCGATATTGTTTA
>DJFQ01000018.1:0-22051 GCA_002432095.1 Marinagarivorans sp. UBA5868
CCCGTCTCTTCATCAAAATACTGCCCCTGGAAGCGGAGATTGTTTTCCACTTCCTCCACTTCTTTTACCGCCACGTTCCCATAGGTTTTGTAACGCACTTTCCAGACCACTTTGCCTTGGTCGTCGGTGAGTTCGCGTGGGGTGCCTAGGTGGTCGAGGTGGTAGTGGTAGGTTTTGCCGTCGGTAATTTGGGCGACGGGTTTGAAGTTTTCGGGTTCGAAGATGTAGGTTTTCTTTAGATTATTGCGCTGCTCCTGAACCATTTGGTCACCGGCCCACAAATAGCGGGTGGTGCCGAAGGTATCGGTTTTGCTGATTCGACGGCCGAGGGGGTCGTAGGTGTAGGTGGTGGCCTGGCCATCTTTTGTGGTTTTGATGAGTTGGTTGTTGAGGTTGTATTCGAAGGTGGTGACGAGTTTGCCGTCTTTGCCGCGATTTTCTTGAATTAAATTACCGCGCGCGTCGTAGGTGAATTTACGGTCGCCTTGCATGTAGAGGCGGTTGCCTTTGGCGCTGCTGTTGTTCGCGTTGTCACTGTCGCCGGATCGCAACAAATTGCCCGCAGGGTCGAAGGAAAAGCTTTCCGGGATACTGCCTTCGGCTTTTTTCAGACGGTTGAGCAGGTCGTACACATAACGGGTTTCTTCTGGCCCATCGTTTAAGCGATTCAAATTTCCAAAGCTGTCGTAACCATATTCGCGTTGGATCGGGCCGGTAATTTTTTGTTTTTGGTTGTAGCTGGTTTGTTTTTGCAGACGGCCAGCGGGATCGTATTCCGCGAATGTGATCAAGTCGCCTTGAGCACGGCTGATTTCTCTACCCAATAAATCGCGCTCAATACGAGTGATGATGTCGCCATTGACGGAAATTTGGTTCAAACGATTTTGATGATCAAAGCCATAGTCGATGCGCTGCCCATCTGGCAATTGAATGCCGCTGCGTTTTCCAGGCCAAACATTGCTGAAACCTATGTCCACCATGGAGGTACGCACGCGTTGGCGCTGCGCATTTAAATCGCTGTGGTGCTCTTTGGTGAGATTGCCGAACGCGTTATAGGCAAAAGAAACAAATTGGTGTGTGTTGTAGCTTTCCAGCAGCCGGCCTTTTGGATCGTAGCTGAAGCGCGCAACTTCTGGAGACATTGCAGGCTGCGTGATAGAGCGGCTGGTGCGCGTCAGCAGTTGACCGAGCGCGTCGCGCTCAAATTCGGTCATGACTTCGCCGGAATCCAAATGTTTAATCAGCCGACCCGCTTTATCATATTTGTAATGCTGCACACGGCCATCAAAGCCAATCTCTTTAATTAAGCGTTCGTTACCGTCGTAAAAGAATTGGTATTTTTCGCCTTTTTCATTCACCAGAGCAGTCAGGTTGCGCTCGCTATCGTACTCGTATTGGAGGCGATTTCCTTCCGGGTCAATTCTTTCAGTGACCTGACTTAATCCGTCGTATTGAAATTGCGTGGTGCGCCCTTGCGGGTCGCTATGGTGAATGAGTTGGTCGTTCTCGTTGTAGTGATAACTGGTGATATCGCCATTGGGCGCGATAACTTTTTCCACTTTCCCCGTTGGGGTATAGAAAAATTGGATTTTTCCGGCGCTCGTGCCGTCGGCGAGAATAATTTCGGCGCTGGCAAGTTGGCTCCAGGTATCGTAGCTAAGACGGCGCGTATGGCCTTCTGGGTCGATGATCGCTAGCAGTTCGCCGTTTGCCGACCACTCGTAGCGCGTGGTGCGGTGCATGGGATCGGTGACACTGCTGAGCAGCCCATTGGCGTTGTAGCTGTAGCGCGTGGTTTGCAGAAAGGGATCGATCAGGGCAATTAATTGGCCTTTGCTGTCGTATTCCCGCCGCCAGTGGCTTTTGTCTTTATCGGTAATGCTGGTGAGTTTGCCTTTAAACCAACTGAGCGCGACACGATTGCCCAGTGCGTCGCGATAACCGGCCGGATTATTGTGGCGGTCGAAAAAATATTCGGTGGTATTGCCTTCTGGATCGGTATAACCGCGTTTGCGGCCACGTTCGTAGGTGTATTGATGCAGGCCACCTTCGCAATCCAATTCCGCGACTATCTGGCCGTACTGGTTGTATTGATATTCACGCGCCTTACCGCGGCTGTCGATGGCTTTACTGCGCTGCTCGTCCGGCTGCCATTCGAAACGGTAATCGTAGATACCGCGGTCGCCCCACTGGTGAATGCAACGAGCGCTACGGTCTTCGCCATCCCATTCAAAATAAAAATTAAAGCCAGTGATCAGGGTGCGCTTTTTAATTAGATGATTTTGGTATTCGTATTTTTCCCCTACTCCACTGGCGTTGCGCTGGGCAATTAAATCGCCAGCTGCATCGTAGTCATATTCCGCCAAAGTTTTGCGCGCGCCGCTGGCGCTGTCTTTTAACTCGACTCTCGCAATGCGCCCTTCCCCGTTTCGGCTTAGTACTAGGCTTTTACCCCAGTTGCCCTGCAATTGGGTGAGCTGGTTGTGCTCGTTGTAATGGAGGTTGATGGCGAAACCGGATTCCGGTTTTTTCACCCCCAAAACATTGCCAGCGGGCACATAAGACGGGTGGCGCAGCTGCGTGAGCCGCAAATAACTGGAGCGCGCGCCGTAGCGGGTGAAGACCCTAAGCGGATGACCGTCCTGACGGAGGATAAAGGCATCTTCGGATACGCGGTCGAGAGTGAGACCTTCAGGGATATAGCGACTGCGCTGGTGCACTTTAGGCAGGCGGAAAGGGACTGTGCGTCCGTCACTGTCGTGATACAGCACTTGTTGAGAATCGAGTTCGAGACGTTCGCTGCCAGTATGCGTCCAACCACAGCCTAGGCCAGTGTCACGTGTGTGTGAGCTGCGATAGGTGCGGATCCAAGTAAAGGGCACGGGGCCGGGCAACGTGCAATCCGTCAGCTGCAGCAGCTCTTCGCCGCTGATCATACTGATGGGCTCGCCTTCAGTTTTACACTCGCTGACCGGAGTGTCATTGCCAGCAGCCGGAGCGTCACTGCTGGCCGCGGAATCATCTGCGAAGGCTTTTTCCGAGGTGGGCGGCGTGACAGCGTCTGCCGATTTAACCGGCGGCAGTTCGCCGAGACTTGCGGAATCACCACCTCCCCCAGATCCACCGGCGGCCCCGCGGTTAGGTCCACGGTGTTTGCGGTGTGGCTCAAACGGCACTATGTGCAGCAGCTGTTTGCCCGCCAAGTCCTGGAGAGCCTCCTGAATGGCGTTGGGGCTGCCTGGGTTGGTGCCATTGGCTGGGCGGAGCTTCTGCCACAAAGCAGGCCAGGTTGATGGACTTAACGGCTCAGCGCCGGCGAGCAGGCTTTTGAGCTGATCTGGCGATTGGTAAACGGTGTTGGCTTGGCGGGTGGGCTTGTCCTGGCGAATCAGCTGATATTGTTTGCCAGCTTGGGTGCGGATGATGATGTCCATAGATCCCTGCAAAAACGTACGTTGACATTCCATTTTGGAGCGGAAAACTGAACGGCATCCTATCATGATCATTTCTGCAGCTGCCAGCTCAGCGCGCCGGGATGAGACCAGATCGGCAATGGTTCTTTACTGCGCCAAATAGTCAGATCTACACTGATGTGTTCGCGCCTGCGAACTTAACCAAGCCCCTCAACAACTACCCGAGACACTTTGTGTTCACACTTGACCTTCCTGTTACGGAGCACCACTACCCCACAACGGTCATACAGTATTCAGGATCTCCCTCCGAGATAAGCCACCATCTCGGCAATAACGGCACCAGTTTTGGATTGGTGACGCTGACCGGCGCAATGGCATCCACCGCTGGAATTGGCCGGGAACCCACGGCCAAAGAAGAATTGCGTGGTACTCATATTCAGAGCATAAATTGCGACGCCGTGTCTGAACGCCGCTTGTTGCCCATATTCCGAGCCGAGCGCGAGTTCTCTGCCGGCTGGAGCCATATCAACGACGCCAAAAAAGCCTTGGACTTCAATGGATTAAAACAACCCCTCGGCACCTACGCCATCAGCAGCGACAACTTACGGACCGACGCAAGTTGCAACGGCGAAAAAACCTACAACACGATACTGGTGAAGAAGCTCCACACCTGGAACAACACTCACGCGAACGGGCTGGAAACCAGTGTTGACGGTGTCCCGGTCAGCCAAATCGAGAGCCTTGTTGTGGAGTTAAAACTCAACTCGGCGCGCAGTGTGATCCCGTCGCAGAAGCAAATTCGATCTGCCTATCCGCGATTAACGCAGCGACAACTCAGGAATCTTGACAAGGGCCTAGCCAATATCGACCTGGTGTTCTCCTCTGGAGAATTGCGTTCCAATAAGGTGCTGACGATTGACCCCGTGAAATACGCTGATCAATGGATTCGCATCACGATTCCGATGGAGAAGATGAATTACTACCGCGAAGTGGACTACAAAAGAACCTACACCACCTATCAGGCAGCAAAAAACCACCGTTACACCGGATTGATCATCAATGCAGAATCCCAAAGCCGAAAGACGGTGCAGCATCTGATGGATGGCAAAGCGGGGGCGGTGCCGCTGTTCAAAGAACTGGATGTGTCGATTCGCCGCATTGACTACGTACTGAAATAAATCGATTGCGGGCAACCGTTATTGGATCACAAACCCCGCGCGGATAAGTACCGTCCCGCGCAGCGATAGACTGAGTTGATATTCACCAGGCGGGAATGATTCGCGGGGTTGTTCGAAGCGGAAACGCTGCAAGCCATTGGACTCCGCCACCGCCACCGACATTTCCGCTACAGATTCGCCTTGAGCATCAACCAGTGCCGCCTCCAACTGCGATTGCCCAGGGGGAAAATCCTTATATTCAAACGAGACAAACAAAGTCCTCTGCCCCTGCACGGCTTGGAGTTGACGGGCGTTCATCCCGGACAATAATTTGCCATCCACCCGCAACTGCTGGATGCGTGGGCCATCGGCTACCGCGGCATCCACCGGAACCCCTTCGCTTAAGCTGACGGAACGAGTTTGGGATTCACGCGCCGGCGTCACCGGTTTGCCGCGCTGGCGATGTTGGAGCTTGAGCAGGAATTGCTGCGCTTCGTCACTGGCAGAATTGATCTTAAGCACGTCCTCCGCAGCATCTGCGGCAGACTTCCAGTCGCCCGCCCCGTAATGTCCTCGCGCCATTGCCATAAGTGCGTGCTCCACCTCACGAATACCGCGCTGTGCTACTGCAAGCTCATTGTCCACCCGCAGCGCGCTCCGATAATAATGCAACGCATTATTGCGCCAGGGGGATACCAATTTACCCACCGTCATTTGCTCCTCGGCCTTGGCAAGCAAGCGTTCCAGGCGGCCGCGCTGTTCCACTCGCTCCGCTAACGGCTGCTGTAAACCGCGATATTCCGGAAACAAACGGCGTCCAGATTCCAGTGCGTTCTGCGCTGAGGCGAAATCTCCCTCATCGAAGAATCCATTGGCTTTCTTGAAATACTCTGCCGCGAGCCACGCCAGGCGTTTTTGTGCTTCGAGGTCCCGGGGATCCCGCTGCAACGCCGCTCGCAACTCGGTAACTTTTTCCGTCAGAGTGATTTCGCGCATCGGGGTACGGCCGGCCGCGTCCTGGAGACGGCGCTGTAAACGACTCAGAAACTCCACCGGGCGCGACTGTGCGGTCCGCTCCTGTTGCACGCGGCGGTATTCGGGCTCCGTAAGATCCGCCAAGCGAATATCTTTCACTGGCCCGCTGTGGTAGCTCGGCGCATCTGGCGCATCCTGCGCAGGCTCCTCTTCCTCCAACTCGACTGGCTCTGGCGCCGCTGCTTTACGAACCTCGCGATCTACCACCGAGGCAACCTTGGGAGCGGGCGACGCTTCACGAAAAGGCCGTTTCACGATGGCAGCGGCGGCGAGCACCACGAGCAACGCGCTCACCGCCAGCAATTTGTACTGCCAAACCAAGCTCGCCACCCGATTGAGACGCGTTATATGCGTCGTCTCACCGGTTGGCAGCGCCGAAGGCGCTCCGTGCGGCGGTGCGGTGGAGTGAATAACGGTGTGTGCTGCCGGGTCGGCGGAAGGGTGCGCTTTTAGTGTGTCCTGTTGTTGCCGTTGATAATCACGCTGGATTTTGTCGAGCACTGGAACGTCAAGTATCTGCAACTCGGTAATCAGCTCCGCCGCATTCTGATAGCGATCTTCTGGCGCTTTGGCCATCAGACTATCGATAATCGGCTGCAGACCGTGAAGGTGCCGGGGCAATATCGGAACCGGCTCGGTGATGTGTTTGATGCCAATGGCTACGGCGGAGTCGGCGTGATAAGGCACCGACCCCACCAACAAATAGTAGAAAACCACGCCGAGGCTATAGAGATCTGACCGGTGGTCCACCGCTTGGCCCTTGGCCTGCTCTGGACTCATGTAGTGCGGTGTGCCGAGCGCCATGCCCGTCTGCGTAACACTCAGGTCGGTCTCTGCGGCGCGAGCAATGCCGAAATCCATCAATACCGCGCTGAAGCTATCCCGCCGCAGGAGAATGTTTTCCGGTTTGATGTCCCGATGGACGTAGCCCTTTTTGCCAGCGAAATCCAAAGCCTTGGCGATATCGAGAACAATCTGGACTTTCTGTGTGAGAGACAACTGCTCGCGGGCCTGCTTCAAATCAGGACCGGCTATGTACTCCATCGAGAGGTAATAGGCGTTGTCATGCACGCCGACGTCATAGACTGTGATGATGTTGGGGTGCACAAGCTGACTGACGATGCGCGCTTCGCGCAGAAACCGCTGGCCGAAACTGGGATCCTCCGCCAGAGACGTGGACATGACCTTCAGCGCAACGTGGCGCTCGAATATCTGCTGCACGGCGAGGTACACCGTCGCCATGCCACCTTTGCCCAATACACGAACTACCCGGTATCCCGGTATTTCCACGGTCATACGTGCCCTGTCACCCACTTAAAACTGCGGCCGATATTACACCAGACGCCCCGATCGCCGCCGGGAATTCCATTGCTGCGGCGACCTGACAGCGGGGATGCATCACCGGTCGGCGGTTATCCAAATTTCATTCAAGGGTACACGTCCGCTAGGGGTTTCTTTCGCCTGCTGCTCCTGGGTGAGGGTAGCCGGATCGCCGCGCAAGCCAAGAGCAAACCCACAAATCACGCGAAAATTTTCCCGCTCCAGGCCGAGATATTCATAAACCGCGTCATAGTTAACCCCCGCCATACCGTGGGTATGGTAGCCAAGACGGTGTGCCTGCAACGTCAACGCCATCCAGCCGGCGCCAGCATCAAAATCCGCGTGTACGTTGGGTTTGCCGTTGTGGCGGAAATGTTGACGACTGACGATAAAACCCAACAATGCGGCGTTTTTTGCCCAGGTCTGGTTGGAAGCATTCAACAGATTCAAATAGGTGTCGAAGGTCGAGTCTGTCGAAGTGTAAAAGCGCCAGGGTTGATCGTTAAAACACGACGGCGACCAGCGTGCCGCTTCAAAAAGCGCCGCCAGATCGTCCTGGGGAATCGCAGTCCGCTGCATCGCCCGAGGCGACCAGCGATGGGTAAATTGCGGGTCTACGCCGGGAAGGCTCTGACGGTTGGAAAAATCGACATTGGCGATTTCGGTCATGATCGTCTCCTTTGCAAATGGGTAAGGCTCGGACCGGTTTGGCGGCCGCAGGTTCGCCGCCCGAATCACCTCGATGACAGCGGATCTGCGGACGGATCGGATTCAGCTCCGGGATGAGTGGGACAGGTCCGCAAGATGGGCTGCATTTGCCTCCCAATTTTGTCCGTCGAACGGGCGCACAGTGAGTTTGTTGATCGTACTTTTGTCGAGGCATCGCACGTTGACACTGTAACCATCAGGATTAGAGCGCGGAACATAGAACGGTTTGCAGCCACATGCCTTGCAAAAATAGTGTTGTGCAACCCGGGTGTTGAATGTGTACGTGGACATCGAATCCGCACCACTAACAAGGCGAAAGTCGCTTTTTGGCACAATCAAATGCAGAAAGCCCGTGCGTTCGCACATGGAGCAATTGCATTCCAGCGCCTCGATTTCCGCCGGAGCATGAATCTCAATTGTCACAGCACCGCAGTGGCAACTGCCCTTATGTAAGCTCGTCATCCGTCAGCTCCTTGTTTGCAGGGAAAAAGCCCAAGGGGTAGAGCACGGTGTCGGCAAAACCGGTGATCACCGGTATATGCCCCTGCCACGCGCGATCCAGATCGGCATCGCCACTGTCCATAACCAACGGCCGGCCCGCCAGTGTTTTGAGTTTGGTTTTGGTTGCGACGACCCACAAATTGTCGCGACCGATTCGGCGCAAAATCGCTGGGGTTAGCTGCTGGTTGCCACGCCCTATGATATGCCCCTGGCCACCTATGGCCGTCACCATCAGGCGCACCGGCCCCCGATGATCGTGTAGGTAGCCGTCCAGCGCCGTTGAATCCACATCCCGCGCCAGCAGTGTTTTTCCCAACAAAATGTCCACGCCCAGTAGGGTGCCCTCGATCTGCCAGGTTTCCAATACGTTAAACGTGGTGGATCCAGGGCCGGCGATCAGCAGCGTGTCTTCGGTGAGCTCTTCTGCCAACTGGGCGGCGATATCCAGGAGAACGAGCTCCTCCACCTCCAGGCCACCCTGTTTTACATGCTGGACAAAACGCCCCTCCTCCGGTGTCAGCATTTCGCCAAAATGCCGACTTTTTACCTTGCCCTGACGGAACGCTTCTTCATCGATATCGCGCACTTCATGCTGCCCAAGATTGACCAGTTCCCCGCGCAACAACAACGAAACCAGTTCCGCTGCCGCTTGGGGGTTGATGGCATAGACGCCGCTGTGCATTTTCACCCCGGCTGGCACCCCCAGTACCGGCTGATGCGGAGGCACGACACTACAGACATCCCGCGCTGTGCCATCGCCACCGACAAATACCAACAGATCCAATTGCCGCGCCGTCAGCGCCTGAGTGGCATTTTGGGTATCCACGGCAGTTGTGTAATCCACTGGGCGAAATCCAGTCAGCTCCACCGTCCATTTGCCAGGGTTGAGCACCTCCTCGCCCATTGGGCCGGGTACCGTCACCACAGTGAACGAGCAATCCTCCGGTACCATCAAGTGCTCGAAAAAAGATTGCGCACGCCGGGCGGCGGTTAGCGGCAGCTCACCCGCCCGCGCCATGGCTTGAATACGTGCATCATCACTGCCTTTGTTCGCCGCAGGCCCACCGACCCCGGCGTAGGGGTTGATTAGCAACCCAAGGCGGAACTGACGGCTGGTTTCAGTCATGCACAGCAAACCCCGCCGCGTGCAGATCCGCTGTTAACTCCGGCCCATCGGCGGCGATCTTGAAATGGCTGAACTCTCGGCGCTCGGGATAGGTTTTGCGCAGACGGTCAAAGGCTGAACCAACTTGGTCAGCGGGAGAACTCAACAGCGCGTCACGCATACGCCGGTCGTCCGCAGCGATATCGTAGGTCGCGCGAATTGCTTGATTCAGCTCATTGCCGGGCAGTAATTGCTCTGGCCCGAGCAACCGCTCCATCAACCGTTGGCGATGACGAGACATCTCCATTTCATCCATACCCAGAAATGTCGTAAGAGCAGCATGAACCATGGCCGAGCCATTGAGCTTGCCTTCATAGCTGTAGCCGGCGATATGCGGAGTGCCGATGGCGACCATTTCCAGCAGTGCCAGGTTAACCTCCGGCTCGTGCTCCCAGACATCCAGAACCACCCGCAAATCCGCATCCGCCTGGAGATGCGCCAGCAGCGCGCGGTTGTCGATGGCACCGCCCCGTCCCGCATTCACCAAAATGCTGCCCGGCCGCAGCCGCCGCAGCTGCTCGAAGCCGATCATATGGTGCGTTGGGAACGGGCCGGCGGTCGTATAAGGGGTGTGAACGCAAATAATGTCGCAATCAAGTGCCTGTTCCACGGCCACCATCCGAGGATTATCCGCCTTCGCCAAGAAAGGATCGTAAGCAAAGTACGCTACCTTGAGCGCCGCCAAAGCACGGCACAAACGCCCACCCACGTTGCCGCAGCCGATGACTCCTATGCGCTTCTGCCGCCAATTGCTCGCCAATTCGGTGAGTGCAGTTAGCACATATTGCACCACGCCACCGGCATTGCAGCCGGGCGCGCTGGCGTAGGCGATATGGTTGCGCCGCAGATACTCGGTATCCAAATGATCGATGCCAATGGTACAGGTGCCGACAAAACGCACTTTGCTACCGGCCAGCAACGACTCCCCCACGCGAGTAACAGAGCGCACCAACAATACATCCGCATCACGCACTTGCTCCGATGTTAATTGGCGGCCGGGTGCCGTGACCACTTCCCCGAAAGGTGAGAAGAATTCACGTACATAGGGGATGTTTTCATCCGCAACAATTTTCATAGAAGCCTTTAGTAATGAAGGTGGCGACACTCAACGTGTCTTGGATTCGATGGGATGATGCCAAGCCCTTTATAGGGCTTCAACAATCGTTCCGCTTGCCGACGCCGTGAATACCGATATGGCGCGAGCTTCGCTCATATCAGAAACTCTGCTCGATATCCCGCCGGGTCAAGAACATTTTTGATTCTGTAAAAATCGGCAAGTGCGGCAACAAATCGCACGGGCCGCGCGGGTAATACTGCGCAATATGCCCGCGCCTGAGCCGCAATCGCCTCTTTAAATTCAGCGCTCGCGCCCAGGCCTGCGGCGAGATTATCCGCACTTACCCTAAAGCGCGCGTCGCAAGCTGCGCTAAAGATCCACTCCAACGCCTGAGGCTTAACCTCCACTTTTTCAAATTCAACCTGCTGCTCGGTGCTGCGACCATCAGGCGCATACCAATAGCCATAATCCGGCAACAAGCGCCGTGCCGCGCCAGCCACACACCAATGAGCCACTTCGTGCAAGGCACTGGCGAAGTAATCACGAGTAAAAAAAATGCGCGCGGGATAGTCGGGCATAACCGGCATATATAACGGTTCATCTACACCGCCTTCGAGACGGGTATTGAATTCCGCAAAAAAGCAGTGCTCAAAGAGCTGAATCAAATCGAATGCGTTGTGCATGGCAACATGAGAAAACGACTTAACCGCGGTGGGTATTTTGTGAGATCAAATGCTTATGCCAAAAAAATTGGTTGCCTGCGAAAGAATGGAATGGAAGCGCAGCGGGTTAAAAATTCTTGCAACTAGGTGTTGAGTTATTGGCATTCTGCATATACTGTTTATGGGTAGGCGACACATTTTGCTGTATGCCGCTTAGGCTAACCCGCTCAAATGAGCAGACAAGCCCCTAGCTCGGAGGTGGTATTATGAAGACCTCGAACTCCGGTCACAAGCTCGACAATGTGATCGACCTCTTTACCGGGAAGCCTTACATCCCCCTCAAGGATACCCGCTTCATCCGCCTTTCCCCAGAACTTGACGGCCTTGAAATGCTCTATTCGAACGAAGCGAGTTCGGACAAGCTTTTTAGTTTGAAAATTCTTGCTTGGGGTTTGCGTGCAAATGGCGACGTCGTCGGTCTGGTCCCCTGGCTCAACGATATTGTTCCTTGCACAGATATACAGGATCCACTGAATGGGCAATGGGAGGGCTATTACGATTCGGGTATCGACGAAATATTTTTTGAGGCGCCGATACACAAAGTCGTAGAGCTGGAAACCGCCGCTGAGTATTACGATTACGAATGCGAAAATGCTCAGGATATCGTTCAGGAAATACCAGATACGATTGGCACACACGCCGTTTTGTCCGGGCCGGATTACAAAAGCCTGGTATTGCAGGAAGTCGTCAGTTGGCGACTGCATAATGACGGCACTATATCCGGCATGCTGATTGATGAAGACAAAGTGGAAAGCACTCCTGTACTGCCCGGTGATGAATGTTTGTATGCCGCGCAATCAGATGATCATTTCCGCTATTTTTTCCAGCATCATATCGCCAACAAAATCAAATCCAAGGATCCAGAAGCCTTGGCGGCGATCAGTTTGCTGGTGGAAGAGTCTTCTCGCTAAGAGCGATAATTCCGGACTTATAAAATCCGGATTGCACCTCAATNNTGCAATACATCCTGCCGCAAAAGCCGGTGATTCAAAAATTGACAGAATTTGGGAATATCGCGCTGAGTTGAAGGATCTGTCGCAATCACCTCAACACAGTCTCCATTTACTATTTCGCGCATTATTTTATGCAACAACATCACCGGCTCGGGACAGGTAAGCCCCGTGGCATCAAGCTGTTTCTTAATTGTGTAATTGTCTTCCGCCATATTTTGCATCACCAAATATCTTTACATGACATTTCATCGGGGAAAAATATTGTATAGTCCCGAATTGATTTAAATAACCCGCAAATAAAGATTGTCACGATCATGGTTCACGTACTAATTGAACGTTGCATTGCCGAAGGTATGACTTCTACTTATGAAGAGCTTGCGCGAAAAGCAATGCACCGTACTTACATTGCCCCTGGATTTATTTCTGGTGAGACATTTTTCGATGCCCATGCCCCCAACCGGCGTTTTTTGTTGTGCAAGTGGCGTAGCGAGCGTGACTGGCAAGCCTGGTCCATCAGCGAGCAACGCACGGAATTCACCAACCAAATTGCGCCAATTCTGGAAGAGCCCGAGCGCGTCACAGTTCTGAAGCACTAAGTATACTGTGCATAAAAGCGGCGGAGGCATCCGCTGCGGCTTCGATATGTTGCTGATGCGTGTAACCCGAACGACGCAGCGGTTTTAGATTGTGATCGGCGGCCGTCAACCAGCGAAACGTAAGTGGCCCCGTGAGTTCGTACGATTCGACCTCCAGCCGGGATCCCAAAGGGTCGCGCTCTCCTTGAACAATCAGCAACGGAATACGGCAGTCGGGCAAATGGGCGATACGGAGATTTTCTGATTTACCCGGGGGGTGAAACGGATAACCCAGGCAAACCACCCCGCGACAATTATCCGTCGTACTTTTGTCCCTCACGCATTCTGCCGCCCAAACACTCGCAACCCTTCCGCCCATGGATTTTCCGCCGATAAACAATGGTAAAGGGTCATCTCTGTAATGATGAATCACGTAGTCGAAATGCTTAAGCAAAGTCTCCATACGATCCGGCGGACGCTTGCCATTCCCGCGGCGTGCCGCCATATAGGGAAACTCAAAACGCACCACCTCAACACCACGGCCGGCGATCGCAGCGGCTGTCTCATTCATAAAACCGCTGTCCATGGGCGCACCGGCACCGTGAGCCAGTAACAGTCTGGCGAAAGGGTTTTCCGCCGAATCAACAAGAACTGCCGGAACGTCACTGTCGTCCACGCCATTCCTCCCGCGTCATCAAGGTCACGCATTCGAGTGTGTCGTCAAATACAATCAACACCTCACTGCGCATAACTTGTGGCTTCAGGCGAGCAACCTTGGCCTCCAGACTGAGCTCCGATTCGCCGTAATCCGTACCATCTCGGCTGATGAATTCTTCCAGCACTCCCTGCAAGGCGTCCTCCGAAAGACTTTCCGGTGGGATGATCATAGAACCTCGCAAAAATTCGGCGACCTTAACCAATTCGCCGGTACTTGTGAATGTTCGCCGCATCGCACAGACATGTGAGGGCTTCCCCTATACTGTCGCGCTGATGATATAAGTCAGTCCAGCCACATCAAAAACACAAAATTCGAGGCTTTCGACCATGGACAAACATCTTATTCTTTCCGTTCTCAGCGACGATCGACCTGGCGTTACCAAACGTATCGCCGAACTGGTGGCGAAACAACAAGGGAACTGGCTGGAAAGCCGCTTGACGCAATTAGCCGGAAAATTTGCCGGCGTGATCCGCATCCGGGTAGCAGAGGAGCGAGTGGATGATTTGCGGAACGCCACAAATGCCCTTGCTGAACAGGGCATCCGGGTGATGGTGGAAGAGCTGCAAACCATGGCGCAGCTGGATCAAGGGCGAACTGCAACCTTCAGCGCAGTAGGACCGGACCGGCCGGGCATCGTGCTCGAAATTACTCAGGCCCTCACTCAATACAACATCAATATCGCCGACCTCAACACTAATTGTTCAAGCATGCCCTACAGCGGTGAACCCCTGTTTGAAGCAGAAGGACTGCTGCATGTGCCGACAGGCACCGATTTGGACCAACTGGCCGGGCAACTTGATGCGATTGCCGACGCGCTGGGTATCGACATTATCCTGGAAGAATCGGCACTGGCTCAGTGAATTCAGAGCCTGTGCCAATGACTTGGTAGATGCTCCAGACTTTCCAGCACCAGATCCGGGCGGCCAAATGCCAGGTCGCCATCTCGATATTTGCCGGTTTTTACCAGGATTCCTTTGATGCCACAGGCTTGGGCGCCGAGTACGTCCGCTTTAATGTCATCGCCAATCATGCACAGCTCTCCTTCCGGCAGATTCAATAACGCCGCCGCCTGTTGAAAAAAGGCAGCGGCCGGCTTACCCATTACCACAGGCTCTTTTTCCGTAGCGAAAGCAAGTGCCGTGGCAAACGCACCCACATCGAGTTGCAGAGAATTGTTCGAACGCCAATAGCGAGTCATGCCCAAAGCAATCAGCTCTGTCTGCGGATTGGCCATCAACGCGTTGAACGCGCGATTAAGCGTCGCAAAATCCCACCCTTCCGCTAAATCACCCACCACTACCGCAGCGGCTTTGCCGCCCTCAGTAAGACCGGCAAAATCTTCACGCGTGGATTCAGGCACGAACAGCGCAACATCCTTTACCGTCCTTTGCCGCAAATACAAAACCGCCGCCGCTGGAGGAGTCAGCAGCGATTTTGCCTCCACCATAATCCCCATGTCGGCGAGCTTGGCCAGCAGCGCCGACTTCGGTCGGGAGGTTGTGTTGGTAAGAAAAAGGTGGGGGATGGATTCCTGCTGCAGCCAGGCGATCGCCTGGTCAGCACCGGCGATCAGCGTATCGTTCTGATAGACCACGCCGTCGAGATCGATAAGAACACCTTTCATGAAACCTCCTGTCGCCATAACGGGGCCTCACGATTTCGCCGCCCCCAGGATTTCTTTGACAGCAGTGTGCAAAAATTCCGCCACCCAATCCGTGGCTTTGTCGACCAAAAAAAAATAGTCCACCACTTCGATATCGCGCAGCTGATCGATCACCACCCGACGCCGCACCTCCGCCGATTGGTTCACCGCGAACAATGACTCCCCGCGAAGGAGTTTGTAAACACCGAGCACGCAAGTGTCCTTGACGGGCTGCATAGTGATCAGACCATTGAATTCGAAATCACCCAGAGGACAGGTTAGAACAAGCGCTTTATTGACGGACCAGTTGAACAGGCCGCCAGTTGAGGTTTTTTCCAGGGACGCTTCCAGACCTTCAATGCCGAGGGAGTTTGCATAGGAAAGCGCCGACTGCAGCAGGACCTTTTTTTGCGCAGAGGTCAACTCCCGACCGAATTCCACTGTCGTTTTATCGGCATAAAGCTGACTCGCATCCAATTCCATCCGTCGTGCCCTGCGTATAAACAGGGTGGAATATTACGCCGAATTCGCCGGCAGAAATGCCGCGAAAATCACATCGGACGCGATGCAGTGAAATGCAATGGCCCGCAACAAAAACGGGCGCCGTGGCGCCCGTTTGAATCCTGCTGTGTGCCGTTATTTTTCGTCGGCCGGCACCGCATTTTCAATCAATGATTTTAATTCACCTTTTTCATGCATTTCGGTGACGATATCGCAGCCACCGACCAACTCGCCGTTAACCCACAATTGTGGAAAGGTTGGCCAATTGGCGTATTTGGGCAGGTTCGAGCGAATATCGGGATTGGAGAGCACATCCACATACGCAAACCGGCGACCGCATGCCATCACGGCCTGGGAGGTGCGCTGCGAGAAGCCACACTGGGGAGCGTCGGGAGAGCCTTTCATATAAAGAATGACGGGATTTTGTTCGATCTGTTGTTTGATGGTTTCCATGATATCCATGGTTGAATTCACCTCAGCAAGACTGAAAAAACACGAAAAACCGAGTGTTTTGCTCGGATATTGCCGCGCATTCTACTCCTTTTGCCGCGGCGGATTCCAGCCACCACCGCCCGGCGTCAGCAGTGTGAGGCGATCACCCCAACGCCCCAGCAAATATTTTGCGGTGCGTCATTCGCGCTATTTTCGCCGCAGAAGTTCCCCTGTAGGCTATGGCAAATTTTTTCAGGGTCCTGCTTATGACGTGGTTGCTATTGGTGTTGGGTCTGGTTTTGCTGGTGTTTGGGGCGGATCTTTTGGTTAAAGGCGCGGCGCGTCTGGCGGGCAATTTTGGGGTTCCGGCGCTGGTGATTGGCTTAACGGTGGTAGCGTTCGGCACCAGCGCGCCGGAATTGGCGGTGAGTGTCAAAGCCGCTTATTCCGGTCAGGCTGAATTGGCGATTGCCAATGTGGTCGGCAGCAACATCTTTAACGTGTTGTTTATCCTGGGACTGTCCGCCGTCATATCTCCGCTGTTGATCTCCCACCAGCTGATTCGCCAGGACGTCCCGCTGATGGTGGGGGTATCGGTGGTTGCGGCGGTGATGGCGTTCGACGGCAATATCAATCGCATTGAAGCGCTGATTTTGGTGGTCGGACTGGTGAGCTACACGGCGTTTCTGTTTTATCAAGGCCGCAAAAAGGGCATGGATACCTCTGACGAAGAAGTGGAAGCCATGTTGAAAGTGAAAGTGCCCGTCTGGCAAAACGTGTTGCTGGTGGTCGGCGGGCTAATTTTGCTAGTGCTTGGAGCGCGCTGGCTGGTGCAGAGCGCCATTGAAATTGCCACCATGCTCGGCGTGAATGAAGCGGTTATCGGTCTCACCATAGTAGCGGCCGGCACATCCCTCCCAGAAGTCGTCACTTCCGTGGTGGCCACCATGCGCGGCGAGCGGGACATCGCTGTTGGCAACGTGGTGGGCAGTAATGTCTTCAATATTCTCTGCGTGCTGGGCCTTTCGGGACTGGTCTCCCCCATACCATTGCTCGCCGGCGAACAACTGGTGCAGCTGGATATTCCAGTCATGCTGGGTGTGGCGTTGTTATGCGTGCCGTTGTTTTTCACTGGCGCCATCCTCGACCGCATTGAGGGAGCGCTGTTTCTGATGTTGTATGTCGCCTATGTCTGGTATTTGGTCGCTACTGCACTCGCTCAAACCTATATCGGTACGCTGCAAAACGGCATCATTTTCGGTCTCCTGCCGCTGGTGCTTGTGTACACCCTCTATTCACTCTGGCATAGTCTGCGCCGACGCTAATACCGCTGCCCGCGTTGATTCTGGGCGCGGTGCAGTCCAAGCCAAAGGCACACACTGATCTTATGGAAGTTCTGATTCTTATCGGCCTGATTCTACTGAACGGGCTGTTCGCCATGTCGGAGATCGCCATAGTTACGGCGAAAAAATCCCGCCTGGAAACCCTGGCCAACCGCGGCAATCGCGGTGCCAGAGCTGCCCTGAAGCTAGCGGAAGATCCCACCCAATTCCTCTCTACCGTGCAAATCGGCATTACTTCCATCGGCCTGCTCAATGGTATTTACGGTGAGGCAGTTCTCGCCGGCCCATTCGCGATCTGGCTGCAGAGCGTAGGTATGCCGGTGGACGCCAGCTCCGTCACCTCCACGATACTTGTGGTCGTTGTGGTGACTTATGTTTCCATTGTCGTCGGCGAGTTGGTGCCCAAGCGCATGGGCCAGGTTTCTGCTGAAACTATCGCCTGCGCAGTTGCACCTTTGATGGCTGTACTCGCCCGCGCCGCCAAGCTGTTTGTCATCCTGCTGTCTGCATCCACCCACGGTCTGATGCGCGTGCTCCGCCTCGACCGGACTGCAGATCATTCCGTCACCGAAGAGGACATTCAGGCCATACTCGCGGAGGGTTCAACCTCGGGAGTTATCGAAAAGCACGAGCACACCATTGTGAAAAATGTGTTGCGGCTGGACGAACGTTCCATCGCCTCGCTGATGGTGCCGCGCAGCGACATTATCTATCTGGACATAGCCCTGCCGCTGGACGCCAATTATCAGCGGCTGATGGAATCTCCCCACTCGCGATTTCCCATCTGCGACCGGCAGATGGACGATATCCTCGGTGTGATCAATGCGAAGGAGCTGCTCGCGCAAACCATCGAAGGCAAACCGGTGAATCTCGCGACCCTGGCGAAACCCGCCCACTTCGTTCTAGAGACTCTTACCGGCATGGAGCTGCTGACTTACTTTCGCAACTCCAGCACGCAAATGGCATTTGTGGTGGATGAATACGGTGACTTGAAAGGCCTGGTGACTTTGCAGGATCTGCTGGAAGCGCTAACCGGCGAGTTTTACACCGAAGACAGCACCGACTCTTATATCGTGATGCGCGACGATGGTTCGTACCTGCTGGACGGTCTGCTGCCCGTGATGGATTTAAAGGACTGCTTGCAGTTGGAGTCCCTGCCGGATGAAGGCGAATACGAAACGCTGAACGGCATGCTTATGCAAGTGATGGGCAAAGTGCCCAGCACCGGCGAGAAGGTAACCGTTGCAGATTGGCTGTTGGAAATTGTCGATATGGATGGCCTGCGGGTGGACAAGGTTCTCGCAAGCCAAATAAAAGCCTCCGCAGTGCGCGACGAGGATGATGATGGTTGAACCAACGGCGCCACACGGCGCCGTTTTATTTACCGCAGATTCACAATCAGGTCCTCCACCTCCCCGTAATAAAATTCTCCACAATTCGCTGGCGGCGCATCAAAACGCATGGCGATGCGCATGGCTATTGGCCCCCTCGGCACGTTCGGGGGCACATCGAAAGTCGTAAGCACCGGACTGTTGCTGCGGGTATTGACGATTCGCTCGTCGCTCTCGAATTGTCCATCGCGATCTATATCCAGCCAAACACTCCAGTATTCGGAGTAGGCGGCATCGCGAAAGCCTGGGGTTAGCAACAGAGTGTTGGGTTCTTGCATATGCAAGTCCGGGCCGCCGACATGTTTTTGGTAACCCTGGTTGTCACCGCTTTTGACGTCCACACCATTGAGCGCGAACGCTTCGATCCATTCATAGTGGGTATTCAAGCCGCGCGACACGCAGTGCTCCGGCGCCGCCCCTGCTTCGCCGAAAGCGACAAAAGCACCCTCTTGCGCCAGGGGAAAGCTCGCTGTGACTTGCAAGGCAAAATCCACCAACCACACCTGACCCCAGCGGTTGGAGACCAGCAACCCGTGTTCCGGGTGGACGTCGATGTCGTAAAGATCGCTGCCGAGCATCACGCTGTTGAGCAACTGACCAGTAGCGTCGTAGTGATAGAGATTGCCATTCCAGCTGGCCATAAAGATTTCACCCGCTGTATCCACAACGACAGCGCGGGATGAGGACGTATGACCGAGATCGAAACTAGTTGAAACCGTCATAGTGTGAGGGTCGATCACGTCCAGATCACCGTAGGTATTGCGCAGCGCGTAAAGCTTGCCATCGAGTCCGGCGGTTATGTCGATATAGTCGGAATCCGCAAGGAAGCGCGCCGGAGGCGTCTCGTCGTTGACATGGAAACGCACTATGCCTTTAGCCGCCCCTCCCTGGGACGTGCTGCCATCCGTAACGTAAATAAAATCATCAAGACTGGCGATGCCGCCATAGGACAGATTGTTGGGCGTACTCCAACCGGCAAAGGACTGGGAGGTCCAAATGCCCTCCCAGTAGTGGCTCAACTCCGGCTTAAAAGTACCGTTGAAAACCCAGATGCCCTGCAGTGGGTGCTGGATCAAATCGCGGGCGCTCTCCATAGCGCCGTTGGCCGGAATCGCCTCACTGCCGAGCCATTGGCCATCCAGGCTAAACCGCTGCAGCTGATTGGCACTCGATACCAGAATCTCCGCCGTTCCCGGCGCCAGGGTGCGAAACCACAAATCATCCAGATAAGGCACACCCTGGCGGTAATAACCACCATCGCTGTAGACGTCCGCTGCATGGTAAGAAACGTTAACCCCATCGCCTGCCGGATCCACCACCAACTCCATGACGTAGGTCTCGCCGACGATCACGGCGGCAGGCGACACGAACAGAAAGGTGACCTCCGCCGGATTGCCGCCACCCAGACCGCAGCCAGGGTCGGCGATGAAATTAAAACAATCTTCCAGATAACGTTCTTGAGACACCGCCACCACATCTCCATCCATAGAATCACGCCGCAACTGTATTTTCATCCAGTTACCCATACCAGCGCCGCCCGCGTCGGTCAACTTCAGCGTCACGCCGAGAAGATGATTCTGGCGCGGCACAAAACTTTGCCCCACCGGAGCAAACGCCTGAGCACTAAAGCTGTTATTTGCGAGCGTCTGCGCCTGATCAATCTGATAGGCGCTGGCGGTAAACGGCAATAACAGAAATAGAAAACCCAATAACCAATAAAAATATTCTTTTTTCATAAAAACCTCCTATTCGATGTTCACACTGCCACAGGAAATTGTTCGGCTTCACCGGCCTCTTCTTGTCGCAAACGCTGATCGCACGACACCTCATTACCAGACACTAGCGCCTGCTCACCCAGTACCTGGCTCCATAGCAGCTCGAATAATTCCACGTAAAATTGCGGCGACGTATGCACGGGATGCACCGGATTTCCGCAGTTTTTACCGAACAAAAGTCCTTTTTTTGTCAACACACGCATGGTGCGCAGTTGACCTGGATATTTCAGGCTGGGGCGTTGCAATAGCATCAGATACCCCTGCTCCACCAGAATATGATTCGCCTCAAGGGCACTCATAGGTAACCGGTGCAGTTTCAGCAAAACGCTCAATGGTTTGGTGCTGAGATGATTGAGGTAAGTTTTGGCTACTGGTTGCATAAACATAGGCTCCAAAGTCAGAATAAAGTCCAACAGTGGCGGAACCTGCCGCCGCGCATCCGTTAAAGGATGCGTAAAAAATGCCCCGAGGGCTTGATGGCTATTGTGGTCGGCGGCTGTCTCAAATCACGAGACAGTGAAAAACAAGATGGCTTTTTGTAGCCAGCGGCGGAGTTAGGCGATGGACGGTTTCGACCGAATTTACGACCTGCATAAAATCCTCAGTAAACGCAGTACACCGATCCCGTTGGCGGATATTCTGAGCCAGATGGAGTGTTCGCGTGCCACCTTCAATCGCGTCAAGCGTCATATGACGGACTTTCTCGGAGCGCCCATCGCTTACCATCGCGAACTCGGCGGCTATTACTATCAAATCAAGGGAGAAGGAGAAATCAAAGGCGAGGGAAAAAGCCACGGTGATGGCCACTACGAATTGCCCGGCATCTGGCTCAATCAGGAGGAGCTGCACGCCCTGGTATTGATCCACGGTCTGCTGGCGGATATTGGGTCCGGACTACTGCGCAACCAGTTGGCACCAGTGAAACGTCGCTTTGAAGAATTGCTCGCCCAGCGCGCTATAAATCCCTGCGCACTGGCGGACAAAGTGAGAATGGTGGGCGCCACCTACCGGCCAGTGCGGCACGACCAATTCGTTAAAATTGCCAATTCGCTCTTTAGCGAACAATCCCTTTATATCGAGTATGTATCGCGCATTGATGGCTCCACCACTCAGCGGGATATTTCCCCTCAGCGCCTGGTGCATTATCGCGGCAATTGGTATCTGGATGGCTGGTGTCATCTGCGCAAAGGTCTGCGCACTTTTGCGCTCGAATGTATAAAACACTGCAGTCCCGGCACCGCGGCTTTCAAAAAAATACCGGGCGAGGATCTGGATACCCATTTTTTGCCAACGTACGGGATTTTTTCCGCTGAACAAAAAGCCGAGGCAACGCTTTTGTTCGCACCGCTAATCGCCCTGCGGGTGCAAGATGAAGAATGGCACCCGCAGCAAATTCTACACCTGCGCGATGACGGAAGCCTGGAGATGCGCCTGCCGTTTAATCCGCAAACCCCGCAGGAATTAATCAACGATATTTTGAGTTACGGCGATGAAGTCCAGGTTCTGGCACCGGAACAACTGCGACAGCAAATCGCCATCAAGCTGCGCCACGCTTGCGCCCATTATCAATAAGTGATTTATTGCGGCTGTTCTTTCGCGGCCAGGAGGTGCACCATCAAAATCCTCTCCAAAAAATTCGTAGG
>DJFQ01000018.1:22141-30719 GCA_002432095.1 Marinagarivorans sp. UBA5868
TTTTAATCTGAATACATTCGTTCAGCAGAACTTCCTGCCGCCCTTTCTATCTCTGCCACCTTCGTCGGCAAACCTGGAAAACCCTTCCAGCGATATGTTTGCGCATATTGAGGCACTTTGGCCAAAGTTGATTCGCCCTGCCGACAAGCGCACGAAGCCCTATTCCACACTTATCCCTTTGCCCCACCCCTATGTGGTGCCCGGAGGACGCTTTCGGGAAATTTATTACTGGGACAGTTATTTCACCATGCAGGGGTTGATTCAAGGTAAAGCAGCCAGCACAGCACGAGCAATGGTGGAGAATTTTGCCTGGCTGATCGATCACGCTGGACATATCCCGAATGGCAACCGCAATTATTATTTGAGTCGCTCACAACCGCCTTTTTTCTCCTCCATGGTCGCCCTTCTGCAAAATAACAAATTGGCAAAACCGGGAGAATTTTTGCCTCAGATGGAAAAGGAATATGCCTTTTGGATGACGGGTGCGGACGAACTGGGCGACAACCAGCAATCTTTGCGAGTCGTCAAAATGCCGAATGGAGATCTGCTGAATCGTTATTACGATGCGCTTGATACCCCGCGACCGGAAAGCTATCGCGAAGATATACATACCGCAGACATTGCTCGTGCTGCAGATAAAAAAGCGGTTTTTCGTCATCTGCGCGCCGCGGCAGAAAGCGGTTGGGATTTTAGTAGCCGCTGGCTTGCGCCTTACGGCGAATTACCGACAATTCACACCACCGATATTATTCCCGTTGACCTCAACAGCCTTCTCTATCATTTGGAATCCGAAATAGGCCGCCAGCATCAACAATTGGGCAATACCGCGAAAGCGAATGATTTTTTTGCTAAAGCAGAGCAGCGCAAAAATGCGATTCAGCGCTGGCTCTGGGACGAGCGCCTTGGTCTTTATGGAGATTATTCTCTGCGCAAACAGCGCACCACAGGAATTGCCTCTTTGGCCACCGTTTATCCATTGTATTTTTCCATTGCGACGGATGCGCAGGCCAAACGTATCGCCCATGTGTTGCAGCGGGATTTCCTCAAAAACGGCGGCCTGGTCACCACATTACAAGCGACAGGTGAACAATGGGATTTCCCCAACGGTTGGGCGCCGTTGCAGTGGCTGGCGATTATTGGGCTGCGCCAATACGATCAAGCGGATCTCGCCGCAACTATTGCTGATCGCTGGCTTTCACTGAATCAAAAAGTATTCACCGACACCGGACGCATGATGGAAAAATACAACGTGGTCGATACCACACTGCCCGCCGGTGGTGGCGAATATCCGACTCAAGATGGTTTTGGTTGGACCAATGGCGTTGCNNCGCTTTTATCCACGGATAACCAGAAATACTGCGCTCCAGCGTCTTTATTCACCGGATAATTAAAAATAGCGCGGCGCAGAAATCTCCGCGCCGCGTATGCATCAACTCATAACCGCTTGACACAGGACCGCTTGACACATAGCCGCGATATGGCGGTGGTCGGTGCCACAACAGCCACCAATTAACGACAGGTTGCGCAGGCTGCCCATCATTTGCTGATAACTCTCACCCAATTCCTCGGGATTGCCGTCATCCAGCACCGTGCTTGCGTCAAGCTCCGCGTGACTTTTGCGAGATGCATTAGCACGCAGGCCGCGAATTCGATCCAACCATTGACCATCGTCCGCCAGAACATGGCGAAAATGCGTGGGATGCGCGCAATTGATCTGAAAATAAGACGCGTAACAATCGGTGGCTGTATCCACCTGTTCGATGGCGGCGCGTAAACTCTGCCCACCCGGCAGGCAACCGTCGGTCTCCACCGTAAAGGAAATCGCCACCGGCATTTCCGCTGCGCGCGCGGCCATAACGATTCCGATGGCTTCCTCCACGTAATTCATCGTGTAGGCAGTCACTATATCCACCGCTGAGTCCGCAAATATGCGCATTTGCGCGCTGTGGTAAACCTCCGCTTCCGCCACACTCATCTGCCGGCCCGGCACATAGCCGTCTCCCCGCGGTCCGATCACCCCGCCGATCACCACCGGTTCGATATCCACCGACCATTCCGCCCGCAGTTCAGCGAGCAGAGACACGGCCCGACGATTAATGGTGCCCAAGTTCTCTGCGGAATAACCCAGTTGCTCAAGCCAGTCCGGGTTTGCCCGCCAGGTTGCAGTTTCGATGATAATGCCGGTCTTGTGATGTCGGGCAATTTCCGCATAGCGCGAATAATATTTTTTTAAGGTGGCCGTGCCGGAAATCGAATCCAATAAAGTGAATGACGCAAAACAGGGCAGTGTCAGACCTTCATGATAAATCAAGGTCGTTTCCATACCGCCGTCACATACCAACAATTGGTTATGGAGTTGCGGTAATTGATCGCGATATAAGGGTTGAGTGGATGACATACATAAATCCTTGTTAAACAATGGTGAACTCGGCCGGCACCGCCGACCCCCATCCGCTCCCCGGCGGACACCGTCAATTTAATGGATGAATGAATTTGGCTATAAAGCCATTTCTGCAACAAACTGGACAAATCGGCCATGACGACACCTGTACGCATCGCACTGCTCGCCCTTCCGGAAAGCACCGCCTCAACCCTTTACGGTATGTATGACCTGTTTAAGAGCGCAGGACGTGATTGGGATTTTCTGACTCAGGGCCAAGCGGGCCCGGAATTAATCGATGTCATGATTACCAGTGCGCATCCCGGTCCATTCGCTGCGGCCAACGGCGTAACCATCACTCCGCACACTCACCTAAAAGATGCGCAAATTCCCGATGTGATCTGCGTACCCGATATTTTTGTCATGCCCGGCGAGTCGCTGGAAAATCGCTTTGAAGCCGAAAAGCATTACCTGCGTTTGGCCTACGCCCAAGGCTCCACTATCGCCACCGCGTGTTCCGGCGCCCTTTTGCTGGCGGAAACCGGCCTTCTCGATGGCTGGCACGCGACAACTCACTGGGGCTATTGCGAGTTCATGCGCAAAGCATATCCGCGCATAAATGTCCTTGCGCAGAGATCACTGGTGGTATCTGGAGAGTGTCAACGTCTGGTGATGGCTGGCGGCGGCACTACCTGGCTGGACCTGACGCTGCTGTTGATTGCTCGTTTTTGTGGCGTGGAACATGCCATGGGCGTTGCGCGAGTCAATTTAATTGATTGGCACGCCATCGGCCAACAACCGTTTGCCCACTTGGCACCTGCGCCGAAGTCCGATGACGCGGTGATCGCGGATTGCCAGATCTGGATCGCCAGCCATTATGCAGTGACATCGCCCGTGGCGCAGATGGCGGAGCGCAGTGGGCTGCCGGAGCGCTCCTTCAAGCGGCGCTTCCATGCGGCCACCGGTATGTCGCCTCTGGAGTATGTTCATACCCTTCGGCTCGAAGAGGCCAAACACATGCTTGAACGGGAAACGTGCTCCATCGAAGCCATTGCCAATGAAGTGGGATACGAAGATGCGGGATTTTTCAGTCGTCTATTTCGCCGACATGTCGGGCTGACGCCAGCGGCCTATCGCAAACGTTTTGGCACCCTGCGCAAAACGCTCAGTGAAAAAAGCATGACCGCTTGACCATGTGTTTGTTTACACGTCCTCCAACCATCCATGGATTACCGCGTATTCAATTTTTGCGTGGATCCATTGATAAATCACCGGAAATTCTTTTTCAATAAACGCGTGCGCATTTAACACCTGGGATTTTTTTACGCGATTCTCCCGCCAGGCGCGGCCTTCACTCGCCACGTTTAATAAAAATGGCAATAGACGATCCACCACCTTTACCAATTTGGTTTCCACACTGTCCCCGGTTTCCTGCTCTTCCCAGTAAGTCAGCAAATCCTCAACACCATTGCCCTGATGATGTTGCATTCGCGTTACGCAAGCGCGCTCCGCCTTATTGGCATCTGCTCGCTGGGGCGCGTAGAGAAAGGTATCGCCTGCATCAATTTCGCCCAGGTCGTGCACCAGGGCCAACTTGAGCAATTTGCCTTCGTCTAGTTTTAAATCGAAACTGCGGGCAATGCTCCAGCACGCCATGGCCAAGTGCCAGGAGTGTTCGGCGGAATTTTCCAGGCGCACACCACCAGCGATATAACTGCGGCGGTTGACCAATTTAAGTTCATCCAGCTCGCGTAAATAATCACAGATGGTGTTTATGTCGGTCAAAATAAATTCCTTTATCAAGGTCGTTTGAATTGTTTGCGCGCGCGGGCCACTTTGGCGCGAATGACACAGCCCTCTGCGTGGTCATTAAGTAGGCCCATAGCCTGCATAAAGGCATACACGGTGGTAGGCCCCACAAATTTCCAGCCCATTTTTTTCAACTCTTTTGACAGGGCGATGGATTCCGGTGACGTGGACACGGTCTGCGGCGCGGCAGAAATTTCTTTTGGTTCAAAACGCCACACATACGATGCAATAGACCCTTCTCGCTCCACCATTTCGCACGCGCGCTGGGCGTTATTGATCACCGCTTCTATTTTTCCGCGGTGCCGCACTATGCCTTCGTTTTTTAATAATCGCTCCACATCCTTCTCTTTGAAGCGAGCGATCCGAGTGAAGTCAAAATGCTGAAACGCTGCACGGAAATTTTCTCTCTTGGCCAGAATGGTGCGCCAGCTCAGGCCCGACTGAAACCCTTCAAGGCTGATTTTTTCAAAAAGACGCTGGTCATCAACAACTGGGTAGCCCCATTCCGTATCGTGATAATGCAGATATTCCGGTGTCACCGCACACCATTTGCAACGGGGTTTGCCATCGGGGCCATCGACGGTGGAATTCATATGCAGTGTCCTATCATCAAGAGGTGAATGTCGGAAGAGAAAACGGAACAAAGACGGATTTTTCGCCCTCGTCTCTACCCATGTCAATAGAGACGACTCACTGCACTCGGCGAGCGCGGCAATTTCCCTCAGCCTAAAGTACACTTGCCACTGACCCAAAATATCTCACCTTTTTTACCCAGACTTATATGCCCCAAAAAGCCGCCACTCTTATTTTCGCGACTCTGTCCGTCTTATATCCATGCCTGGTGTATTTTGGACTGCAACACTGGTCCTATCGTATTTTCGGCTTTTTCATCATCGGCGTCGGTGTGGCGAAATTTTGGTTGTCCCGCTCCGGCGATGGCCGCAGTGGCTGGGTGGTTTTAGCGGTGACTCTTATCTGCGGCGTGGCGATCTGGGCATTTCCGTCGGAGCTGGCGGTTAAACTCTACCCCGTCGCTATCAGTGTTCTGGTCGGCTCCCTCTTCGCCCTCAGCCTGCGCCACCGGGAAAGCCTGATTGGAAAAATCGCCCGGCTGCGCGGCGCACAGATGACCCCGGCTGCCGTCCGCTATACCCGTAACCTCACGGCCATCTGGGCGATACTTTTGTACGCCAATGCACTGGTTGCTCTATACTTGGCGCGCTTTGGCACCACCGAGGCCTGGACGCTCTACTGCGGCTTGTTGTCCTACCTGATTTTGGGAGGATTTATGGGCGGTGAATTTTTATATCGGCAACACTATATGCGCCGTTTGGGCGAACACCCCCACGACGATCAATCCATATGAACCCTATACCCCAGCCCTTAAATACCTTAACCAACATGATGACCGGCGACCAATGGCCGCAGTTGCTCGATCTGAAGCAGGCAGACGATATGGCAGAGCTGGTGCTGCAAATCCCTGCAGATCTCCATTGGTTGAAAGGGCATTTTCCCTCGCAACCGGTACTTGCTGGTGTGGTGCAAACAGATTGGGCGTGCCGCATTGCGCTGTGCTTGTTTAATCTCGAACGCGAGCCGAAGCGCATCGATAACCTGAAATTTCAGGACGTCATAATACCGCCGCAAACTGTGAAACTAGAGTTGCTGCACGCGACTGCCAGCCAGTCGATTCATTTCCGCTATCGCAATCCAGAACTGCCGGAGCACACATTTTCCGAAGGCAAACTGGTGTTTTGAGAGTTCTGCCTGTGCAGTTTTGTTTATTGATCCCCCACTACAACCACCACCAGCAATTGATCCGTTTTTTGCCGGTTGTCGCCGCGCAAAACTTACCCTGTCTAATCGTCGACGACGGCAGTCGCCCACAAAGCTTGGCCGAGCTTCGCGACGCGTTGACACAATTCCCGGCGATGACATTACTCGCCATGCCGCACAATCGCGGTAAAGGTCGAGCCATCAAAACGGGCATGGCGTGGGCGGCCTATCAGGGTTTTACCCACGTTATCCAAATAGACGCCGACGGCCAGCATCATGTCGAGGACATTCCGCGTTTTATGGCGCTTGCACAAACTCAGCCGGACGCATTGATTTCCGGCCGTCCCACCTTCGACCAAAGCGCACCGGCGGTGCGCCGGCACGGCCGCAAAATCACCAGCGGAGTTTGTATGCTGGAGACGTTGTCGACGGCAATCCGCGATGGCCTGTGCGGTTTCCGGGTTTATCCCGTGAGCAATTTTGAAAAAGTCCAAGATTGTTACTACCTCGGCAATCGCATGGATTTCGATACGGAAATTCTGGTGAAAAGCGTTTGGCTGGGAATTCCGCTTAAATATTTGGACACGCCGGTGATTTATCCGGAAGGCAACATTTCTCATTTCAATTACCTGCGCGACAACCTTATTCTGATTAAGCTGCACACTCGCCTATTATTGGCTGCGCCATTTAATTTTTGGCGGCGCTGGCTGCAGCGGGGCTGACCGACCATGAGCAAAACCAGCAGACATTGGTCAACGGTTTCGGAGTCCGGCAGTTATCGCGGTATTTTGGTGATGCTCTGGCTGCACCGCCGTTTTGGGCGGCGTTTTTTCAGCGTCATTCTGGGGCCTGTGTGCCTGTATTTTTTTCTCGTCAACGGCACAGCACGGCGCGCGTCGCTGGATTTTCTTACTCGTCACGCCACGCGCTATCCAGACTATTGGCGACGCCCGCCCAGCAATCGCGATGTGCTGCGTCACATTTACAGTTTCGGTCAGGCGATTCTGGACAAGATGCTCGCCTGGTCAGAATCCATCGACCCGAATTGTTTCCTTATTCAAAACCAACCCGTCCTCGACGAATTCCGCAGTCGCACCGGCGGCCAGCTCATCATAGGTTCACACTTGGGCAACCTGGAATTTTGCCGGGGTTTTATGCAGCGTTATATGGATCAAACCATTAACGTGTTGGTGTACGACCAGCATTCGGCGAACTTCGTCGAAGCCATGCAGAAGATTAATCCCACTTCGCGTGTCAATGTTTATCAGGTGACACAACTGGATATTCCCACCATTCTGCTGCTGCAAAATAAAATTCAATCCGGCGAATGGTTATTTATTGCGGGGGACCGGGTGCCGGTGACCGGCGATCGCACCCTCGACGTGGAATTTTTCGGCGAAAAAGCGCCCTTTGCCATAGGGCCCTATATTTTGGCAAAGACATTACAGTGCCAAGTGACGCTGATGTTCTCCTATCGAGTACCAAACGGCGTCATTTTTGAAGTCGTGCCATTTGCTGACAAAGTGGAATTGCCCCGGGGCGATACCCAAGCGTTGCACGCGTACGTGCAGCGTTATGCCACGGAGCTGGAACGCCAGGCCGCCAAAGCACCTCTGCAATGGTTTAATTTTTATCCCTACTGGACACGCCAGTCATGAAAGATCCACAGCTTTACGACCTGATTCCCCACCGCGAACCCATGCTGCTGATTGATCGTGTGGTTCATGTTGCAGCGGATTCCGCGGCGGCAGAGGTGGAGATCAGCCGTGACGCGTCATTTTTTCACGAGGGAATGGGAGTGCCTGCGTGGATCGGCCTGGAATATATGGGGCAGACCGCCGCGCTGATCGCCGGTTATCAATTACAGCAGGGGCTCACNNTCCTGGTTTTGCGCTGGAGATGTGTTATTGGTGGAATGTCACCAAGCGGCGGTCAGCGGTGAACAGTTGGCACAATTTGCCTGCACCATCCGTCGCGGGGACGACACACTTGCTTCGGCAAAACTCAGTGTCTATCGCAAGCCTTTACAACAGGAGACCACCGCATGAAACGAGTCGTGATTACCGGTGCCGGCGCCGTCTCCGCCCTCGGACACGATTGGACGAGTGTCAGCGCCGCACTGCAAGCAAAGAAAAATCGCGTACGTTATATGCACGAGTGGGATCGCTTCCCAGACCTGCAAACCCGTCTTGCATCCCCGGTGGACGACTTTGTTTTGCCTACCCACTACACTGCGAAAAAACGCCGCGCCATGGGCCGGGTTGCGCAAATGGCGGTGGTCGCCAGTGAAAATGCCTTGCGCGATGCAGGACTGTGGGACGATCCGATTATCAGCAGCGGCGCGACTGGCGTTGCCTACGGCTCGGCTACCGGCAATAGCGACGCCGCCATGGAATTTTTTGGCCTGCTGGAGCACAACTCCATGGCCAAAATTAATGGCACCACTTACCTGCGCATGATGAGCCACACCGCGGCGGTGAATATCAGCGTTCTTTTCGGTACCTGCGGGCGCATGTACACAACGTCCAGCGCCTGTACTGCGGGCAGCCAGGGAATCGGTTTTGCTTTTGAAGCCATTCGCGCCGGTCAGCAGACCATCATGATCGCCGGTGG
>DJFQ01000018.1:30734-36579 GCA_002432095.1 Marinagarivorans sp. UBA5868
GAAGGTGCCTGCACATTAATTCTCGAAGAATACGAACACGCCCTGCAGCGCGGCGCGAATATTCTGGCTGAGGTCGTCGGTTTTGCCACCAACTGCGACGGCGTGCATTTAGTCAGACCCAATCCACAAACCATGAAACACGTTATGCGGGATGCGTTGGCGAGCGCAGGATTAAACGCCACCGACATCGGTTATATCTCCGGCCACGGCACCGCGACATTGCAAGGTGATCTCGCAGAGAGCATCGCCACCCAGGACGTCATGGGCTCGCAAATACCTTTCAGCGCGCTGAAGAGCTACATCGGCCACAGCCTCGGCGCCTGCGGGTCGTTGGAAGCCTGGACAACGATTCAGATGATGCGGGAGAAGTGGTTTATTCCCAACTTAAATCTAGACGAACTGGACCCCAACTGCGGTCAGCTCGATTATATTCGCGGCGATTTGAGGGAAATCGATACGGATTATGTGATGAGTAATAATTTTGCGTTTGGCGGGATTAATACGTCGTTGATTTTTCGCAGGGTGTAAGCCGTCAGTTCATTNNCGGTGAGGGAGCCTACATGGACGTACTTGCCGGCGATCCCGGGACAAACTGGTGGAGTTCTGCAGCAGGTTCCGGTCACGCAAAAAACAAATCAGAATCTCCGCTCAAATCATCCCACCATTTACCTGAATAACCTGCCGTGTAATATACGCAGCAGAATCGCTCATTAAAAACCGCACCACACCGGCAACATCATCAGGGGTGCCAACGCGCTGCATCGGAATCATTTTCAGCGCTTCCTCCATCACCAATCCCTCGGTCATATCCGTCTGAATAAATCCCGGCGCCACACAATTTACCGTGATATTACGTTTGGCAAGCTCCAACGAGAGCGCTTTCGTTGCACCAATAATGCCGGCTTTAGCCGCGCTGTAATTCACCTGTCCGCGATTACCCATAATTCCAGAAATGGAGGATAGGGTAATAATCCGGCCGCCTTTGCGCAGGCGAATCATCGGCATAATCAGCGGATTCAATACGTTATAAAACGCATCCAAATTTGTATGAATCACCCGATCCCAATCTTCTCCTGTGAGAGCCGGAAAGGCGTTATCCGCGGTAATACCGGCGTTGCAGACCACACCGTAATAGGCTCCATAAGCGTCTAAATCTGCTGTTAAAGCGGCGACCGTTGCTTCGCGGTCCGCCACGTCAAAACAGATGGAGCTCGCCTTGCCGCCTGCACTTTCGACCTGCTCGATCAACGCCTGGGCGCGGGCGGCGTTGGAGCGATAATGCAGAGTCACATGGTATCCATCGGCTGCCAGCGCTAATGCACACGCCTGACCGATGCCGCCGGTAGCGCCCGTCACTAATACACGTTTTGTTGTCATCGGTTTGTTTCCTTCAATGTTTGCCACACGGTTATCAGACAGAATGCGCCTGCTAAATTGCCGATGATTCCCAACATAACGGTGGTACCGAAAGCCGATACGGCGGGCAAAACGCTTAGGCTCAACAAGCCGAACGATAAGCTGCTGGTCGCCGCAGACAAAACCAAGGCATTGGCAAACTGTCGGGATTCTTCTTCATCGGACATTTCCGCCACAAACACCAAATAATCCACCCCCAGGCCGACGACCAGAAACGCCGCCATGACATGAAAAAGGGTTATTGGCATCTGTGTAATCAGATATACCAATCCTATGGCGCCGATAACGGTGATGGGAATTAAGCTGAGCACCAAGCCGCGATGAATGCCGTAGCGCCAAATAAAAATGCCACCGATCAGCAACAAGGCGAACCCCAGGTAATAACTGGCAGTCGTGCGCAAATGGTGTAAACCGTTACGGGTTTCTTCCACCAGGGAAACCCATTGGGTATCCGGCAACAACTTCACCGCATCACGCAAGCTTGTGAGATTGGTATTTTTTGGAATCAGCAATGCAGTCACGATCCGCCGGTCAGCGGGCGATATTTCGGTTTCGCCCTCCTCCTGCGCCTCTTGCTGGCCTTCTTCTTGCCCCTCTTCATGCCACAAATGCGGTAGTCCAGGCAGCCGTTGCATTAATTCCCGCGGTGTCAATACCGCTCCGCTTTGCTGCTCGTAGTGCCCGCGCAGTTCACTCATTTGCTCTGCGCTAATAATTTCGTAGGTCGATGTCATGGCGTGTGCCAGCGCATCGTTGCGATAAAAAGTCCCATTGAGCTGTTGATGCCGCAACTGTTCCTCCGGGGATGGCAACAAGGTATGAATCCCCAGGAGATTTTTTTTGGCGTTATTTAAAATATTTGATGTATCCACCAATTTCTGCAAACGGTCAATTTTGCCAAACACTTCGGCATCACTTGCACCGTGCACCAGGATAAAGGTGGCGGGTTCATATTCCCCAAGCCACTGGGAGATGCGCTGCTCGTTTTCCAGCAATTCTGGATTCGGGGTAATAAACGCTTTGGGGCTGTCATCAAAAACAAATCGCCCGACAAAAACAATGACCACAAACCACAGCAGCAAACTAACGGCGATCATGAATTTGACCTTGGCAAAAGGTCTGATGCACTGCACACAACCTGCCGTGAAACGCGCGAGCAAACCGTCTTTTATGACCAGCGTTTTTACCGCCCACGGTTCGCTGAACAATACCCATACACACGCAAAACTCAATCCGGCGATGGAGAAAACCGCAACTTGTTGCAGTGTTTCCAAACCGGACATGGCAAGCGCGCTATAACCGACGATGCTGGTGAGCAGACTGAGCAGCAACGCCGGATAAAAATGAGTTTTGGCATGAGCAGCATTGCTGGGAAAGGCAAAACGAAAATAATACAAATGTAGCGAATAATCCACCGCAACGCCGATCAAGCTAGCACCGAATAACAGTGTCAATATGTGGATGGAACTCCAGAGGCTATGGCAGATCGCAAAAGCAAAAATGACCCCGCCAACTATGGCCAGTACAGAGGCCGCCAGCGGCCGGGCGCCACGAAACACCAAGATCATTATCAAGACAATGCCGGCAATACCGACGCCGGAAATGACATTGATATTTTGCTGCGCCGCGCGGGCGGAATCGGCGGCGAAAAAAATCACGCCCGATTGCAGCCACTCCACATTAGTAAATTGTGTCTGAAGGTCAGCGCGAATTGCGTCCAACTCCGCGATCCACTCCGCTTGAGCATTAAGGGCCAGCCCGTCCTCCGGCAACTCGAATTGCCAGACAGTGAAATAGCGTGATGCGCCGTTGTGAACCACGGTTTGAACATCGTCGGGGTGATCGCCCGACATTTGTTCCTGCAGGTAAATTGCGTAATCGTTTAAAGCACCAAACGGGTCGCGCTCAAAAGTGGTCAACCGCACTTGCCCGGCACTGCCGTACAGCTGTTCGAGCACCCATTGGCTAAGTTCTGCATCACCGGACTTGGATAAGAGAGTCGCGAGTGATGGTCGCAAGAAATTGTAGGGATATTGTTCCAGCAATCGCACATAATCCGCGGCGGTTTCCGCAGGATCCGCCTGTCGCACTCGATAATCCGCCGTTTCCAATTCCGCCAATTTGGTGCGCAGGTGTTCGGATGCGGCTGTCACTTGCGCTGCGGCATCAGCGGTGAGCACGACTACTGCTTTGCGCGAAGCGGCAGCAGACAAATCATTGATTAGCGCTTCACTCAGCGCGTCCTGGGAAATCTCCGGCGCCAGGCTGCGCAGGCTGGTATCGATCACCAACCCAGTCCGTGATATTTGCACCAGCGCTATCACTAGAATCGCAATAGCCAGAAAAAAGGCGATATTAATGGCGCGCCGCCGCGCGACTACTCTCCCGCTATCGGGCCTGACGGGCATTAATCTTTCGCCGGAAAGAGTTGCGCGCAGCCGGTGTCCGCCTCCAGCAACGCGCGGCAGGAAAGGTCGTCCAATTGAGTCAGTTCACGCATTGCGGAAAGGTCAATTTGCATATTTTGGTTATCGGTGCGCACTACCGTGACCCTAACCCCCTCGGGGGTTTCATCCAAGGTGATATTGTCGATGTATTTTTTCAGGCGTCTTTGCGTTGGCAACAAACGAGTGGTGTTCGCCTCGGTTTCGCGACGAAAATATTTATCCAGAAATTCGCGGTCGCCGCGCACTATGCGGGCAAGAATATCGCCGATACGTTTTTGCGCGGCATTTTTGATGGGTTGCACTTCGCCATCCGCTTTCACCAACCAATGTTTATTACTAAAGGTATAAACCAATGTTTCCTGAATCGGCATTTGGGTGTGCCACAAGGTGCCGTGATTACAATCCAACAGAATCCGACCCCGGGACACCAATGGTTTAGGTAGGCCTTCCAGCCGCTTTTCCTGGCGAAATTCCGCATATTGCAAACAGGACTTTGGCGTATCCAGAATGTCTTGTTTTTCTTCAGCCGATAGCGCCAATAGCGGCATTAATAAAAGACTCCCGCTTAATAGCCATAGAAGCCGAAAACGGCATAGATACAAGAATCGTAACTGGGCTATCAATATCGTCATGTGGTTTCCGTCAATGGTGAGTCAGCGCCGCGCTCGGCGAGATAACGCTCGACACGTTCTGTGAACACCGCTGGGCAAACCAATTGCAAATGCTGGTCCCCGAGGGCAACCGCCGCTTGAATGCTGGTGCCGCGGGTGTGAACCACGCCGGACCGCGCATCGCAGATCTCGTACTGACATTTCAATCGGTGCTCCCATTCCAACAATTCCGCGCGAATACGAATACGCTGCTGAAATACCAGGGGCAAAATATATTTTGCTTTGAGCTCAACAATAGGAAAAGCGAAACCGGTATCGCGCATTACTGTGTAGTCATAACCAATTTTATGCAGCAGTTCGCAGCGGGCAATTTCGAAATATTTGCAATAGTTGCCGTGCCAGACGATGTTCAGAGAGTCCACATCAAAAAACGGCACCTCCATTAGCACATCGGCGGTGATACGTGCGGCCGCAGCGGCTGCCTGAAGGGTCACTGGCTGTCCTCTTGGTTGAGCAGATCGAAGACGACATCGACCAGATCGCCAACCGTTTTAATTTGGTGGAAATTTTCAATGGCGACTTTTTTTGCCGTCAGCGATTTCAATTCAATCAGAATATTCACCGCATCAATGCTGTCGATATCGAGATCCGCACGCAAGTCGGTTTCCCGAGTCATAGCCGCAGGATCGAGATCGAACTGCTCCTGCAAAATGCGGGTAATGTGTTGATAAACATATTCTTTACTGGGTTTGGAGGACACGAGTCAAACTCCTAAAGGTAGATTGGCAGGCGGATTGCCGGCAGCTTCCGTCTGAGTCAGACAATTCTGCAAATAATCATTCAATTGCCGAGCTTGAATTCCCACTGGCCGCTCCGTGTCGATTACGTTGCGCAGGGTAATTTCCCGCAGGGTGCGAATAATAAAATGGGGTTTGCGCGGCGGCACATCATACCACTTCTGTTTTTTCCGCAAGGTCGGCGGCTCGCAGCTAATAGATACCGGAATGATGTTGCAGGCATTGGCGATGGCGATATTGGCTGCGCCGCGCTTAAACTTTGGCGCAGCATCATTGGTGCGAGTGCCCTCGGGGAAAATGACCAGAGTTTCGCCCCTCGCCAGCGCATCTTTCGCTCCCTCCAACAGGGCGACACCCTCTTGGTCATTGGCGATATAGCCCGCGAGTCGCGCAATACTGCCGGTAAAAAAATTGCGTGTCATGGCCGCTTTGGCGACGAAGGTGGCATTGGGTAGCAATGCCATTAAAAACACCGCGTCCAACAAGGTTGGATGATTTGCGACAATCAATTTGCCGCGGCTATCGAGCCCGGTGAATCCTTCGCACTGATAGGTCACCAGGCCGAGTCGTTTTA
>DJFQ01000018.1:36622-37435 GCA_002432095.1 Marinagarivorans sp. UBA5868
CAGATCGGCACCGAGAAATACGCCTAAACACAGCGCCCCCAAACCAAATAAGACAAACGCAAAACCTGTCGCCGCCACCCGCCATGTTCTATCGAGCAGCTCCACGGCTAAAGCTTCGCAATTACGAGAATGCAATCAGTCATAGCGGCGCGCCAGGGGTTAAAGCTCAACAAGCGCTTCGATTTCCACCAGAAGCTGTTGGCGGCAGATATCCGCGAGAACGAAATTCAGATGCTCAGCAGGATATGCCTTTTCCAGCTGTGCTCGCGCCAACTCGAGATGTTCTTCATCACGCAAATAAACGCGCAGGGCGCTGAGCTTATCGGTAGAGCCGCCCGCTTGTTTTACCAGTTGGGCGATATTGGCTTGCGTCACCTCAAGCTGACTGGCGATATCGCCCGGCGCCTGGGTGCTGTGGCCGAGAATGCTGGCGGTGCCGGAAATAAACAGAAAATCGCCGCTGCCCAGTTCGATCCGGGTGGCCCGGGCAAACGAGGGGCTGCAAGGGCCGTATTCACGCGGGTAGGTATACGCCGGCATTTGCAGGGGGTTTTCCAGATTGCGGCTCGGTTTAGGCGCCGCGAGCATATACACCACAGCGCCTTCGGCATGATGGCCAACGGCAGAGGCCGCCGGATATTGCGCCGCCGCCATACCATGCCGGGTGAACGCCCGCATCCGCCCACTGCAAAACTGCTTGTAGATCTCCTGATCCCCCGTTCCCTGATTGATGTGCGGGATCAGATTCCAGATGCGGAACGGGAAAGCAAAACCGAGTTTTTCGGCAACACCGAGAATACGATCATAGGCCTG
>DJFQ01000053.1:0-17855 GCA_002432095.1 Marinagarivorans sp. UBA5868
GGCGGATTCAGGAGAGATCCCGGTAAACCTTGAGCTCGCCAATATTCAGGATGTCGCCATTCAACAGGCGTCGGTGAGCGTGCTGAACTTTACCTTGCAGTTCGTCACGCTTGGCGAACGCAGCGCGTTGCTCGGTCGGATCGCGGCCGGCACCGTGCCGGGCGGGGTGCTGATCCTGTCGGAAAAAATCGCTTTTGAAGATGCGGAGCACCAAGTGTTGATGACCGAACTGCACCACAACTTCAAACGTGCAAATGGCTACAGCGATCTGGAAATCGCCCAGAAGCGCACCGCCCTGGAAAACGTATTGATTCCAGAAACGCTTAAAACCCACCAGTTGCGCCTACTGCAAGCGGGATTTCGTTCCGTGGACTGTTGGTTTCAGTGCTTCAATTTTGCCTCCATCATCGCCTTCAAATGATCGCTTTCAAATGATCAATTTCCAGCCCCTGCTTCAACAGCTCGCCACCACTAATCTCGCGCCACTGGCCAATGCCCTGCCCGCCGCTCTGGCCGCAGGTTTGTCGTGCGAACGCTACGGCGACCTGCCGGCCTGGTACGCGGCAATGGAACAGCTGCCGGACATCACCCCCAGCTCTATCGACTTGGCCAATGGAGTCGTCATTGGTAGACCAAATGATGCCTCACCAACGATCATTGAAAGCCTGAATCAAACGCTGCGCGCGCTTATTCCGTGGCGCAAAGGCCCATTTGATGTATTCGGAATTCATGTCGACACCGAATGGAGGTCGGACTGGAAATGGCAGCGGGTGCTGCCGCATCTGAGTCCGCTGGCGGGAAGAACGGTGCTGGACGTGGGCTGCGGCAACGGCTACCACTGTTTGCGCATGTACGGTGCTGGTGCGGGCAGAGTAATCGGCATCGATCCTTCGCCGCGGTTTGTCGTGCAATTTTACATGTTGAAGAAATACCTGGGCGATATCCCTGTTGATGTGTTGCCAGTGGGCATTGAGGCGCTGCCGCCGTTATTGGAAGCCTTTGACACTACGTTTTCCATGGGAGTTTTTTACCACCGTCGATCGCCGATGGATCATTTGCGGGAACTGCGTGACACGCTGCGTCCTGGAGGGGAGCTGGTGCTGGAAACATTGGTGATCGAGGGTGGCCCCGGCCAAGTGCTGGTACCGGAGGGGCGCTACGCCATGATGAACAACGTATGGTTTTTACCGTCCGCGCCTACCCTGCTGATTTGGTTGCGCAAATGCGGGTTTACCGATGTCCGTTTGGTGGACGAATGCACCACGACGGTTGCCGAGCAACACAGTACGGATTGGATGCGTTTTCACTCCCTGCCGGAGTTTCTCGACCCAAACGATTCCAGCCTCACCGCGGAAGGCCATCCGGCGCCGCGCCGCGCGGTCTTCATTGCCCGAAAGCCCACCTGACACCAACGAGGACCGCAGTTGATGGAACATCTAAACTCCAGCCTGCGGGTGCAATTCTCCCAACACAGTACAGCGGGCATCAAACCTGACAATCAGGACACTGTTGGCGCGCGCATTCCCGACGGCACGCTGTTGACCCACAAAGGTATCGCCATGGTGGTGGCCGATGGTGTCAGCAGCAGTTTCGCCGCAAAGCAGGCAAGTCAGGCGGCGGTTACCGGTTTTCTCTCAGACTATTACGCGACACCTGAAACCTGGCGCACCCAAACCTCTGCAGCGCGGGTGATCCAAGCGCTCAATCGCCACCTATGGGCGCTCGGCCGCAACAGCGTCCGTCAGGAAGGTCACTTGACGACTTTTTCTGCGCTTATTCTCAAAGCTGACACCGGGTTTACTTTCCATGTAGGCGACAGCCGAATCTACCGAGCACGCAATGGGACGGTGGAACGCCTCACCCGTGATCACAGCCAGCGCGTTGATCGTAAAACCACTTACCTGACTCGCGCTCTGGGTGCTGACCCTACCCTGGAAATCGACATGGACAGTTTCGAGCTCGAGGCTGGCGACCTGTTCCTGCTCACCACCGATGGCGTTCACGATGTTTTGAATGATCGGGAAATTTGGACATTTGTTGAGGCCTTGGCCCAGGAACCGGACCGATTGGCTCGACAACTCATCGACGCAGCCATGGACCACGGCAGCAAGGACAATCTCAGTGTGCAGATCTGCCGCATTGATGCCAAAGGCACCATCTGCCAGGAAGACTCCATCAAAGCCTTGGCGCAACTGCCATTTCCACCGGTGCTGGACGTCGGTCAGTGCTTGGACGGACTCACTGTCAGGCAAATTCTCCACGAATCCGAGCGCAGCCAGATCTATAAAGTCGAGACCGAAGATGGCCGGTTGCTGGCGATGAAAACGCCCTCCCCTCGCTATCTGGATGACCCGGCCTATATTGAGCGCTTTGTACAAGAGAGCTGGATCGGCAGCCGGATCAGCAGTCCCCAGGTGGTGCGGGTGGTGGAAACCACAAGGGCGCGCAGCTGCTTGTATTACCTAACGGAGTACATCAGCGGGCCGACCCTGGCTGAGCTTATCCGTCAGCGAGCGCCTTTTGCCATTGCCGATTCGTTGGAAATAGTGGAACAAATTATTCGCGGGGTGCGGGCAATGCATCGCCGGGAAACTCTGCATCAGGATCTGAAGCCGGCCAATATCATCATGGGTAAGAACGGTGCCGTCATTGTGGATTTCGGCTCCTGCGCGGTCGCGGGGCTGGCGGAAGTCAACGCGCCTTTTGTTCGCGACAAAGTTCTCGGCACTTTGGAATATTCTGCACCCGAACACCGTAGCGGCGGTAAAGCCGGCCCAGCGGCCGATCAATTTTCGCTGGGAGTCATTGTTTACGAAATGCTGACCGGGAAAAAGCCCTACGGAGACCGCTACGCTACCGCTGCCAATCCGAAGGCGTTGCATGCACTTGCGTATATTCCCGCAACGCGAATCAACCCTCTGGTGCCGGTGTGGATGGACAAAGCCATCGAAAAATCCGTCAGCCTGTCACCGCTGCGGCGTTATGAGGCTTTATCGGAATGGCTGACAGATCTCCAGCGACCCAACCCTGGATGGTTAAGCCTGCGAGAACAACCCTGGATTGAGAGAGACCCGCTGCGGTTCTGGAAGACCTGCGCAGCGGTGGGATGGGCGGTGAGTTTGTTGTTGCTGGTTTTAATGTTTAAGGGCAATTAACTATTAACTATTAACTATTAACCATATTGGCGCGTGCTACGGCGAGAAAAATCCTCACCAGCAGCATCCAACCACGATAAACCTCACGAATATTGACTGGTCACCCAATCTTTATAGGATCCATCCATAACCGCTCGCCACCAGGCATCATTTTCCAAATACCAACGCACGGTTTTGCGAATCCCTGTTTCGAACGATTCGTAAGGCTTGTAGCCTAATTCGGCGCCCGTTTTGCTGGCATCAATGGCGTAACGGCGATCATGCCCTGGGCGATCTTTAACGTAGGTGATCAGGCTCTCGGTATTTCCCGCGATTGCCGCAGCGGCCGCCGGATATTTCTCCGCCCAACGCGGATCACTGGCAAATTCTTCCTCCAGCAATTGGCCGATTAACTTCACTATGTCGATATTCGCCCATTCATTGTGGCCACCGATATTGTAATTCTCCCCCACGACGCCCTTTTGCAACACCAGATCAATGCCGCGCGCGTGATCCTCCACGTAAAGCCAGTCGCGAATCTGCAAACCATCTCCGTAAACGGGCAACTTTTTATCGTGCAAAATATTGGTGATCACCAATGGAATAAGTTTTTCCGGGAAGTGAAAAGGTCCGTAATTATTAGAGCAATTGCTGGTTGTCACCTGCAGCCCGTAGGTGTGGTGATAGGCACGTACCAAATGATCCGATGCGGCCTTGCTGGCGGAATAAGGTGAGTTGGGCGCGTAAGGCGTGTTCTCAGTGAAAGCGGGGTCGTTAGGCCCCAAAGTGCCATACACCTCGTCGGTCGACACATGGTGAAAACGATGGGGTTTCACCGACGTGCCATCCAGCCAGATTTTTTTCGCCGCTTTTAAAAGGCTGTAAGTGCCCATGATATTGGTTTGAATAAAGGCGTCCGGTCCTAGAATTGAGCGGTCGACATGAGATTCCGCCGCGAAATGCACCAGCGTATCCACCGCTTCCTCGCGAAGCAGCTTTTCCACCAAATCCGTGTCGATAATGTCGCCTTGTACAAATGTGAGCTGAGCATTGTCCGCCACACCATCAAGATTTGCACGATTGCCAGCGTAAGTTAATGCATCCAGCACAATCACCCGATCTTCGGGGTGATTGTGCAACCAATAATGAACAAAGTTGGCGCCGATAAAACCGGAACCACCGGTAACTAATAATGTTTTAGCCATTGTTATGCACTCATATCTAAAAAAATCGCCGCTTCGTTCCCATCAATCACTGTTGAACAGATCGCGGGTATACACCTTGTCGGCAATGTCTTTAATTTCATCCACCATGCGATTCGCGATCACGACGTCACAACGGCTTTTAAATTCATTCAGGTCGTTGACTACCGGGGAGTTAAAGAAGGTCTCCTCCGTCAATACGGGTTCATACACCACAACAGGAATACCTTTGGCTTTGATGCGCTTCATCACACCTTGGATTGACGAGGCACGATAATTATCGGACCCGGCTTTCATAATCAGGCGGTAAATACCAACGCATTTTGGTTTACGACGCAGCACAGACTCGGCAATATAATCCTTACGTGTGCTGTTGGCGTCGACGATTGCACGAATCAGGTTGTTGGGTACTTCGTGATAATTGGCAAGCAATTGTTTGGTATCTTTTGGCAAACAATAACCACCATAGCCAAAGGACGGATTGTTGTAATAATTCCCGATGCGTGGATCCAGGCAGACGCCGTCAATAATCTGCTTGGAATTAAGCCCATGGGATTCGGCGTAAGTATCCAACTCATTAAAAAACGCGACACGCATCGCCAGGAAGGTATTGGAAAACAACTTGATCGCTTCCGCTTCGGTCGAGTCGGTAAACAACACCGGAATGTCTTTTTTGATCGCGCCTTCCTTCAGCAGTCCCGCAAATTTTTCGGCGCGCTCCGAGCGCTCACCCACAATAATCCGGGAAGGATACAAGTTGTCATACAGCGCTTTTCCTTCACGTAAAAATTCAGGAGAAAAAATCACCTGGCTTGTGCCGATGGAGTCCTTAACGCTTTGTACAAAGCCGACCGGGATTGTGGACTTCACGATCATTACCGCCTGCGGGTTTATCGCGGTCACATCTTTGATCACAGCTTCAACCGACCGAGTATTGAAATAATTTGACACCGGGTCGTAGTCGGTAGGAGTGGCGATCACAACAAACTGCGCGCCCTCGTAGGCTTCTTTTTTGTCTAAAGTCGCTCGTAGATTTAACGATTTGTTGGCGAGAAAATCCTCAATTTCACTGTCGACGATGGGCGACTTGCGCGCATTGATCATCTCCACTTTTTCCGGCACCAGGTCCAGCGCCACCACCTCGTGGTTCTGAGCGAACAACACCGCATTGGACAGACCCACATACCCTGTACCCACTACCGCTATTTTCATCTTTGCTCCCAAGTTTGCGTCAAATTTCTCACCAGGTTCACCATTACCGGGAACCGCTGTGTTTTTCAGATTTGATAAAAGTCCCGATACCATTCCACAAACCGGGCAACGCCATCTGCAACACCTACCCCGGGCTGGTAACCGGCAGCTTTGTAAAGGTTGCGGGTATCCGCATAAGTGGCGTAAACATCACCGGGCTGCATAGGCATAAAGTTTTTTTCCGCCGTTTTACCCAGGGCGTTTTCCAATGCTGCAACAAAATCCATCAACTTCACCGGCTGACCATTGCCAATATTATAAATTCTATAAGGTGCGCTACTGTCTCCTGGCGAACCTGACTCCACAGTCCAGTCGGGATCTCCCGATGGTATAACGTCCTGAATGCGCAATATGCCTTCGACAATATCGTCGATATAGGTGAAATCCCGACTCAGATCGCCATTGTTGTAGATGTCGATCGGGCGTCCTTCCAGAATCGCTTTGGTGAACTTGAACAGCGCCATATCCGGCCGCCCCCAAGGGCCATAAACGGTAAAAAAGCGCAGGCCGGTGGTGGGTATATCGTAGAGATGCGAATAGGTGTGTGACATTAACTCATTGGCTTTTTTTGTCGCCGCGTAGAGCGACACCGGGTGATCCACAGAATCCTCTGTGGAAAACGGCATTTTTTTGTTCATGCCATAAACGGAGCTGCTGGATGCATACACCAAGTGCTCCACTTTATGGTGGCGACAGCCCTCAAGAATGGTCATATGCCCCAGCAAATTGCTGTCGACATATGTTAGTGGATTGTCGAGCGAATAACGCACTCCTGCCTGGGCGGCTAAATGAATCACACGGTCAAATTTTTCGGCCGCAAATAATTTAGCAATGCCCTCGCGATCTGCCAGATCCATATGCACGAAGCGGAAATTATTTTCGCCCTGGAGCAACGCAAGGCGAGCCTCTTTCAGAGACACATCGTAATAATCGTTGAGATTATCCAGACCAATTACCCGATGACCCTGCTGACAGAGTCTTTGCGCGACAAAAAAACCAATAAAGCCTGCGGCGCCAGTAACAAGATATGTTTTACTCATTTCAATTCATCCATCATTTTGGCCAACTGGCTCCGCCAGTGAACGGTTTTGATACCCGCCGCTTCTTCCGCCGTGCTTTTGTTCAGTACGGAATATTTTGGTCGACAGGCGGGAACGGGGTAAGCTTCGGTGGGGATAGGGTTGATCGGTATGGTTTTGTCGAGCAGACCTTTTTCGTACCCGAGCTCCTGGATTGCTACGGCAAAGTCGTACCAGGATGCCACGCCGGCATCACTCCAATGAAAAACACCACTGACTTCTGGTTTCGCTGCTATCGCCCAGAGCCAATCCGCCAGACCCTTGGCCCAGGTTGGGCTGCCGATTTGATCGGCAACAACGCCAATCTGCGGCTTTTCTTTAGCCAAGCGCAAAATGGTTTTGACGAAGTTGTTCCCATTGGAGGAATAAACCCAAGACGTACGCACTACCACCGAGGATTCGGGCAAGAACTGCGCAACCAGCTGCTCTCCCGCATATTTGGAGGCGCCGTAAACGCTCAATGGATTGGCAATTGCGTGCGGGCGATAAGGCTCGTAATTTTTGCCGTCGAAAATAAAATCTGTCGATATGTGCAGTAACCGGACACCCTGTTGAGCACAACAAGACGCTAAATTGCGAACTCCACTTTCGTTTACTGCATAGGCCGTTGCGCTGTCGATTTCTGCTTTATCCACCGCCGTGTAAGCCGCGCAGTTAATGACCACTTCTGGTTTATGACGAACAATCTGGTCACACACCTGATCCATCGAACGGATATCCAACTCGGAATGCGCCAGCAGACTCACCTGCCAACCCACCGGAATGGAACGGCCCAACTCCCACGCCAGCTGGCCATTCTTACCAACGATCAAAATACGCATGGGAGCCTCAGCTGAATTTTGGTGCCTGGGCGAACGCCAGGCCATTGAGATCTTTTGCCGATAATTTAGGAGTTGCACCGTTTACCAATGGCCAATCGATGCCTACCGAAGGGTCGTCCCAAAGCAGGGAAGCCTCGGATTGAGGGTGATAATAATCCGTGCACTTATAAACAAACTCTGCTGATTCAGTGAGCACATAAAAACCGTGCGCAAATCCTTCCGGCACCCACAGCTGACGCTTGTTTTCTGCTGACAACTCTACGCCGACCCAATGACCGAAGGTGGGTGACGACCGTCGCATATCCACGGCCACATCAAATACCGCTCCTGCGACAACGCGCACGAGCTTTCCCTGAGTGTGTTCGAGTTGGTAGTGCAGACCACGTAAAATTCCCTGCGCGGATTTACTGTGATTATCCTGAACAAACGGCTTCGCCCCTGTTTGCTGCACAAACTCATCGGCGCGGAATGTTTCCATAAAAAAACCGCGTTCGTCACCGAATACGGCTGGTTCCAGAATTTTGACATCTGGAATTTCAGTTTCGATAAATTTCATTAGAATACCCGGCTGTCGATCAATCGCAGTAAATATTCACCGTAGCCACTTTTACGCAGCGGTTCGGCAATCTGCCGCAGGCGCTCTGCGGAAATCCAGTTATTGCGATAGGCAACCTCTTCTGGACAATTTACTTTCAAACCCTGGCGCTTATCGAGCGTCGAAATAAATTGCGCTGCCGCCAGCAAATCGTCATGAGTGCCCGTATCGAGCCAAGCTGTCCCGCGACCCATAACCTCAACCCGCAACGCATCCGCGTGCAGATATTGATTAATCACGTCGATAATTTCCAACTCCCCACGGACAGAAGGTTTAACTTTTTTGGCAAATTCAACAACGCGTTTGTCAAAAAAATAAATTCCGGGCACTGCGTAATTTGACTTAGGCTGGGCAGGCTTTTCTTCGATGGAAATCACTTTACCGGCTGAGTCGAATTCCACTACGCCATAGGCCTTCGCGTTCGCTACATGATAACCAAATACAGTGCCGCCCTCTTGTTGCTCGGCAGCAGCTTTCAGCGACTTCACCAGATCGTGGCCATAAAACAAATTGTCGCCCAGCACCAACGCCGCGGCAGCGCCGTTCAAAAAAGCTTCCCCAATAATAAACGCTTGGGCCAAGCCGTCCGGCGACGGCTGCACAGCATATTCAATCTGTATGCCAAATTGCTCGCCATTGCCCAATAAAGCAGCAAAACGATCATGCTCGGCAGGTGTAGTAATAACAAGGACTTCCCGGATGCCGGCTTGCATCAGCGTGGCAAGAGGGTAATAAATCATAGGTTTGTCGTAGACAGGCATCAGCTGTTTGCTAACGACCTGAGTGAGTGGATAAAGGCGGGTGCCACTGCCGCCCGCCAGGATTATTCCTTTTCTCAAACCAGTACCCCTCTGTGGTGTGAATTGAATGGCACCATTTAAAGACGACCCATATCGATCAAACGAACCTGAGGTGCCATACCTGTCAAAACGCGTAGATATTAATGCAGGGTATTAGGGAATGAAACAGAAGATCGGAAAGCAAAGACCTAGCATCGATACTGCACGCTGCAAAAAATCGATGAGCTGGAAGAAAATTCGACAGAAGAAAGAGAAATTGAGATGGGGTGACTGACGGGGCTCGAACCCGCGACCACTGGAATCACAATCCAGGGCTCTACCAACTGAGCTACAGTCACCATATGTTCACCACTGGGAACACCAGGGTGTATGGCGCGCCCGGCAGGACTCGAACCTGCGACCCACGGCTTAGAAGGCCGTTGCTCTATCCGGCTGAGCTACGGGCGCTCTTGCTACTACCTACGAGGTATTTTTAGGCCGCTAGGTGTTATTTAGGCCACTAGGTATAAGGCTAACCCGAGCTGGATAAACTGCATGACCCGCAGGCAAACACCTTGAAAAATGGTCGGAGTGGAGGGATTCGAACCCCCGACATTCTGCTCCCAAAGCAGACGCGCTACCAGACTGCGCTACACTCCGCCGACATCGAATGGCTCAATAACCCATAAAAGGGCCGCCAATCGAGAGGTGCGCATCATACCCATCACCCAGGGGCTCGTCAACGGCAAATTTAGTACGTTTATGACACACAAAAATAACATCGGATACTGATTCTCGTGCCGGCAGAACCCGCCGAAATAAAGCGTTTTCAGGTCGTTGGCGCGAAGCCCGGTGCTGTGGGAAAATGCGCGGCCTTCCATACTCAGAGAAACGGGATCCGCAACATGACGGCACTCATACTTGACGGCAAAGCACTGGCGCACAAAACCGAAACCGAATTGGCGACCAGGGTCGCAGCAATTAAAGCGTCCAGCGGCGTAACGCCGATTCTCGCCACTATATTGGTGGGTGACGATCCCGCATCCGCCACTTACGTCAAAATGAAGGGCAATGCCTGCACCAGAATCGGCATGGACTCCCTCAAGGTGGAGCTACCCAAAGACACCACCACCACCCAGCTGCTCGCCAAAATCCGTGAACTCAACGCCAATCCCGCTGTTCACGGCATACTGTTGCAACATCCTGTTCCACATCAAATCGATGAACGCAGCTGCTTTGACGAAATTGCCCTAAATAAAGACGTGGACGGCGTGACCTGCCTAGGTTTTGGCCGTATGGCAATGGGTGAAGCTGCATATGGTTGCGCAACACCGAAAGGCATCATGCGTTTACTGGAAGCCTTCGACATTCCACTGGCAGGCAAACACGCTGTGGTAGTCGGCCGCAGTCCGATTCTTGGCAAGCCTATGGCACTTATGCTGTTAAATGCCAACGCCACCGTCACTATCTGCCATTCCAAAACCGTGGGACTGGAAGACCATATCCGTCGCGCAGACATTGTTGTAGGTGCTGTGGGTAAACCGGAGTTTATCCGCGCCGAGTGGATCAAGGACGGCGCTGTAGTGGTCGATGCGGGATACCATCCGGGCGGAGTTGGCGATATTGAGCTCGGGCCGCTGATGAACCGAGCGGCGGCGATTACTCCTGTTCCAGGCGGAGTCGGCCCGATGACAATCAATACGCTGATCTATCAGACGGTGGATGCCGGAGAGAAAAGCCTGCAAACCTCATGAGGCTGGACGGTTTCATCGCGCGCGCAACAAATTTGTCCCGGCGTGAGGCGCAGCACTCTATAAAAGAAGGCAGGGTGAGGGTAAACGGCCAAGTCGTCCGCAATCCTGCCAATCGCATCGACGACGCAGCCGTAACGCTGGATGGCGAACCGCTCAAATTGCCCTGCCCTGTCTATGTGATGCTGCATAAACCTGCCGGCTATCTGTGCGCCACTACAGATGGGCAGCACCCTACGGTGCTCGATCTTCTGCCTTCTGGCCTTCACCCGACCGAGCCGCTGCAGATTGTTGGACGGCTCGATCTGGACACGACAGGGCTGGTGCTGATTACCACAGACGGCACATGGAACCATCGCATCACCGCTCCCAACAGTCACTGCACCAAGATTTATAGGGTTCAATTAGCTGAACCCATTACAGCCGAAGCGAAGGCAATTCTTCAACGTGGCGTGATGCTGCATTCGGAAATCAAACCAACGCTACCGTGCCATATCCAGACTATTGATAGTCGCGAGGTGCACATAAAACTTCAGGAGGGGCGTTATCACCAAGTGAAACGCATGTTTGCGGCTGTCGGCAATCGAGTAGTTCATCTTCATCGGGAGCAAGTTGGGGAATTGATACTTGACCCTCTACTTGCGCCAGGGGAATTTCGCCATCTCACCGAACCGGAAATACTTTGCGCATGTCGATGACTGATCCGAGCACTTCCTACCTATTGCAGCAACTGTGTCGCGATACCAACACCCTCTGGCTCGCCGATGAAAGCAGCCACAACATATGGCCATCGCTTGCCAATTTTGTGCCCGCACTGAAAGTAATGAGCAATCGTTTCGACCTCGCACGTGCGGCGCAAACCCAGGGCATTTCCGCCTTATTTAACGATTGGCAGTTTGATGCAGGCAGCCGGTTCGACAACATTTTTTTGCGGATCTGTAAGGAAAAGGCGGTCAATCACCACTTAATCCGCGAAGCTTTTTTGCATTTGCACCATGGCGGAAATCTTTGGATAGCCGGAGAGAAAAATGAGGGAATTAAAAGCATCTGGGAATACGCGACTCACGTTTTTGACACTACAGCGCGTCTAAAAAAACACGGGTCCACATACGGCGGCGCACTAACCAAATCCTCTGGCCCCTCTCTGGATGAAGCCAACATCTACCATCAAATTCAAATAATCGGCGAATGGGAAGGTGTGTCAATCTTCAGCAAACCAGGTGTTTATGGGTGGGACAAAGTCGACGCCGGCAGCGCGCTGTTGCTTGAACATTTGCGCACGGAAAGCGCACTTTGGACCAATGCCAAAAACATGCTGGACTTGGGTTGCGGCTACGGCTTTTTGACCCTCGCCAGCGGTTGGCTGCCCTGCGAGAAACGTGTCGCCACCGACAATAATGCCGGCGCATTGCTGTGTATGGAAAAGAATGCTCGCGAACGCAAGCTTGCAGTGGAGGTCATTGCCGCAGACAAAGGTGATGAGGTAAAAGGTGAGTTCGACCTCGTTCTATGCAATCCGCCTTTCCACCGAGGGTTTGACATAGATGGAGATCTGACGCGGGATTTTCTCATCGCCGCAAAACAGAAACTCACTCCGAACGGCGTCGCTATATTTGTGGTGAACAGCTTTATAGCGCTGGAGAAAAAAATGGGAGGGGTTTTCACCAGTGCCCGAACCTTGGTGGACAATCGCCAATTCAAGGTGCTGGCGCTAAAACATTAAGCGGCTAGACACCTCACAGAATATTTTGTCACCGNNTCCTCGTAACCTCCTTCATTGATCACATTGGCGTATCCCATACCTTTCAAAGTGTCCATGGCGACACCCGAACGACGCCCGGAACGGCAATACACACGAATATCGTCATCAACATCCCGAGTGATACTGCCGATCTCGCTACCAATAATTTCGAAAGGGATATTAATAGAGCCCGCGATATGTCCCTGAGCGTATTCTTCAGGTGTGCGTACATCAATCCAAATCGTCATATCTTTCTCCACCAGTCGTTCGTTAGCAAAAATCGGTGAGCATAATAATGCGAACACCACATAAATGAAAAACCGCATGCATACCTCCTCTTTTCGGCCTAAAAGCAGCCCTATGCTTGTTAATGTCGTCGATCAATCATCGGCGCGCACCTCACCACCCATGGAACCGCAGCCTGCGCTCCGCTCCGCCCATTCCGCCACCAACTGCTCGTGCGTCGCCTGCAGAAACCAGGGTATTAAATCCTGACCACACCCTCCCATGAAAAATTCCGCATGTGATCGCTGCTCTTGAATCAACAGATGCCCGCTGGGTAACCAGTTCATCAATTCGCGCGCGTGCGCCGCGGTAGTGATGGGATCGAATTCACCCACCGCCACGAGAAATGGCACGGACACTAGCGTCATCGGCGGCAGCTGACCCGGACGAAAAGCGTCCGAGCGACACACACTGTATTGCCAATCGGTACTAAAAAAGGACCGCCACGCACCAGCCGCAACCAAAGTGTTCTCGAACGAAGCCTCATCCTCAAGTGGATTGTCATTACATTCTGTCGCCCAATAAATCGCACTATTGAAGCGGCTGTCAAAAGCCTGATTGAAAAAAATCTCCAAGATTGTGTTTAATTCGCTTGGTTTTCCCTGTGTATATTGGTGCAGCGCAGACGCCAGCCTGACAGTTAGTTCGCTGCTATAAAACGCTGTATACAATGCAGCTGCTAAACGTCCATCGTTAAGCAGCCATTTCTCTATGCGGCCGGTGCGCCAATTCTCCATTTCCACCCAAACCGGCTCGCGTTGCAAATCACCCATTAATTGCCAGAATCGCGGCTCGGAAAATTCACATGATTCCGCTTCGCACCTCTGCCAGTAGCGGGTAAATGCTTCAGCCCATAAAACCACGGAATCGCTGATCGCTCCCCTTTCCAAAGGATAAGGCGAATCCAAGATTACTCTACGCACTTCCGGCTGTTGCATGGCGGCAAGCAGGGCGACACGAGTGCCGTAGGACACCGCGAGATAATTCCACTGCTGATAACCGAGGCGCCTCAATGATTCGGCTAAATCCATTGCATTGCGCTGACTGGAAAAATCACGGATTTGTTCGACAGGACCGCTTCTATGAACGAGGTTTTCCTGCCACGCCGACAAGCAGTCTGCCAACACCGGCGCAATGATTTTTCCTTCTTCCGCAAAGGTGAGATCACGGTTGAGCAGTTCGCGGGATGTGGTCGTGTAGCGCTCGCAATCCCATGCAGGATCACTTGGACTAAGCCCACGCAAATCGAGAAGCACAAAATCCCGCCCAAGCGCGACTTCGGCCAACCAGAGATCCCAGCTGGCTAAGCTGTCTGCGCCAGCGTTATCTGCCTCGCCCGGTCCGCCCGCGATATAAACCAGCGGGTCGTCGGTTGCATTCTCGTCCGCGGCACGAAAAATAGCGGCGGCCAGTCTCGCTCGTGCGCGCCCTTCTCCCACCGGCACCCAGTAACAATCGACAGGAAATCCGAAGCTGGAGACAAAGCCACAATCCCGCGATTGCACTGCCAGGGCTGACGGGATCACCGAGTCCGGCGAGGGCCCCACAGGGATTGAACGCCATAGCCAGATCACGATTGCCAAAACCAGTAACAGACCCAACCAAAGCCCCGCGTTACGCCGCTGCATCACACACCTAAACACCAAGGGTCGTCGTCGAGCGCCGCAATTGCGGATTGCACAGATGTTTTAGCGAATAATTCGCCAGGACGAGGGGCGGCAACGTAATGATATGCGTTGCCCGCAAACTGGAACTCCAGACGCCATGCGTGCAAATACAGTCGATCCGCCGGCGCACCACCATAACGTTCGTCGCCAATGATCGGGGCACCGAGAGACTTCAGCGTCACACGCAACTGATGGGTTTTGCCTGTCAGTGGTCGCAACACAAACAAACGCTTACCGCCCTCAAGCGCAAAGCTGCGAAAAGCCGTACGAGCCGGGTTGTCGAGGGTACGACACAGGCGGTAGCTACCACCGCGGGCTTTTTCCATATCGCCGATGACCCAGCCTTGCTTTTTGGCCGGTTTCTTGGCGGAGATGGCGAGATAACATTTGCTGACTTCCCGATTTTGGAATGCCAGGGAAAGTGCCCGGTTGGCCTCCGGCGTTTTGGCGGCCACGACCAATCCGGAAGTGGCCATATCCAGACGATGCACAGGAAAGAGTTGAGGCAGCGCCAAATCGCGGCGGAGATGGTCGAGTACGGAAGGCCCACTGGGATCCCCCTGGACGGCGACACCCGGTGCCTTTTCGATCACCAAAAACTCTGGTTGGTTATCCAGAAGCGTATAAAAGGCTGAAATATGCGTCTCCAGGCTGGCTGACCTAAAAATGCCGCAGCATACCGTACGCGGCTGCAGCTCGGTAGCATGCCGGGAGTGCGCCTATCGATTGCGCATAAAATCCGCGTGACTCTTCAGCACTTTTAAGGTGCTACGATCCTGGCTGAATACCGAATTCAGCCCCTGGGGTTCCTGCGGGGGATCACCCGTAAAAGGGTCGCCGGTACGCCAGATGAAATCGTCGGACTTCGCTCGCCCCAAACCGCCCCAGGTCCAGAAGTTTGTTCCCATCAACGGGGATTCCAGTTTTACCTGCGTTTCGAGAAAGCCAAATATTTCGGCAAAAAAGCGATCCCGTTGCCGGGTACCGGCGCCAAGGCGATAATCGCCGCCATCGCGCTCAATGCCGAACTCTTCCAATACAATCGGTTTGTCCAGCTCCTCCGCCACCTGAAGATGCTGCAGCACATAAGCTTTGGAATTGGCCATCGCCAGCGGATACGTTTCATCGGGGCGCTTCACGTCGAACCAGCCCCAGTTTTTGGGCCACATATGGAACGTCAAATAATCGATCTCGGCGATTGCGTGGGCATCTTTATAAAGGCCCAAATCACGCAGCGTTCCCATAGATCCTTCGCTGCCGCTGCTTACCAGATGGTTACTGTCTAGCGACTTGATGAACCGTGCAGTCTTTTCAATCCAGGCTTTGTAATGCGGATAAAACGGGCGCCCGTCCTGATCGCTGCCCGGCCGTGGTTCATTCGCCAGTTGCCAAGACATGATAGTGGGATCATCAACGTAAGGCTTACCGGTCACACTATTGGTGCGGGTAACGATCACCTGAATTAAATCCTGATACCACTGCTGCGCCTCTTCGCTGCGATAGAACTTGGCAGAATTCTGCATAAACCCATTCCAATCGCCCGTAGTGTCTGGATCGAACGGCGGCTCACCCGTGAGCCAAGCCATGTATTGAGACATCCCGCCGGACCATTGCCAGAAATTGTTGAAATACAACACCGCCACCATATCCCGCTTTGCCATTTCGGCGAGCAGCACATCCAACCCCACCAATAAATCTTCGTTGTATTCACCTGGAGCCAGATGAAGCGCGGGTTGCACTGCCATAGTCAAACCAGTTTGCTCGGCGGCAGCCAATATGCGGAGATTATTGATACCCAACGCCTTCAGTTGATCCAGCTCCGCGCCAAGCCGCTCCAAGCCTTCGCCAGCACTGCCGAGATAGGCGCCATACCAAAAATTGGTGCCAACGAAATAATAGGGTTTGCCATGTCGCATCAACCGGCTTCCATCAACCGATACAAACGGACTGCCGGTAACTGCAACTTTAGAATCGCTCGACGAATCCGCGCCATGTTGAACAGATGCGCAGGATGTCAGCCAAACGATGCAACCAAATACCATCAAGGATAAAACGGTGGCGCGCATGATTTTTCCGCTTCTCGTTGTGAGTTGTAGATTGCCAGCAAATGATCACTCGGGCTTGTGTGACCGCCGGTTCGATGTATATCAAGATAGGATATCGTGCATCAGCAACATCGCCCGACCATTATGGTATGGCGCTTTCCAAGAGCCTGTTTTGTACTCGCTCAATTCCGGCGCGACATCGTTGCGGGAATGCCAAAGCCATTCGCCATATTGCCTATCCAGATAACTCTGTTGCACATGGCGCCAAATCGACAACGCAGCATCGAAATAATGCTCGCCACCACCGTGGGCCCACCGACTGGCGAAACCCACCATCGCTTCCGCCTGAACCCACCAGGAGCTGATTGTGAACTCACCGGTGGCCCGATCATATTCGTCGGCCATACCTCCGGTCGATAGCAAGCCTTCCGCCAGCGAAATCTCGGCAAGACGTGCGACCTGGGAGCGGTAACATTCAACCGCGGGATAATCGGCCGCTAACACATTAATTGCTTTCTCGATAAGCCAACTGGATTCGATGTCGTGACCGAAAGAATAGGCATGGGAGTGATCCTGCCAGTCCTCGCTCATAAACATGCGCAAATGGCCGGAATCCATATCAACAACACGTTCGCAATACACCGTAAGAATGTTGTTGAGCGCGGAAAAAGCCTGATCGCGCCGCCCATGGTCGGCCGGCAACGCATGACATAAACCGGAAAACGCCTCCAGCACGTGCAGCGAGGTGTTCATGGTCTTGGGTGAATTATCTTCTTTTTCCGACAGACGCACGTCGGCGAGCGGGCCCCAGTCCTGCGCATAAGCTTCGAAATATCCCCCATGAAGGCGGTCGCGTGCGCGGGTCTCAAGCATGTCAAAACACATCAACGCTAAATCCAGCGCATCGCTGTCCCCGCTCAACTCGTAGTAGGCGCTAAACGCGTAAATGGCAAATGCCTGCGCATAACTGTGCTTACGTCCATCGAGCAACTCACCTTTCGCGTCCAGCATCCAATAAACGCCGCCGTAATTGTGATCGACAAAACGCTCCCGCAAATAATGATAAGCCCGCCGCGCCGCTGCATGATGCGCCTCTTCATCAGTGCGGACGGCCAAAACGCTGAAAAACCATAGAATTCTGGTATTGAGAATGACGCTCTTGGGTGCATCACGTTTTGGCGCATTGTTATGGGCAACTTCTCCCCAGAAACCACCGTTCTCTAGATCCTGACCGTGCGTGAGCCACCAATCTGCAATGGCGTTGCACTCCGCCATGAACTCAGACGCAAGTTCCGGCAACGGCGCTCCTGCAGCCATATTATTCCCTACTGCCATTGATGTTTGATCTCAAGATTACGTCGAATCAAATCGTTTCTGGCTTGCACAGACGCAGCGGATCGCAAACCGTCTTCAGGCGTGTTTTTGACATAATCCAAGAGGTGCTCAATGCTGGAAGTCGCCACGTGCAGGCGCGTATCGGAGGACGCGTAATAAATAAAGACTTC
>DJFQ01000053.1:17950-37428 GCA_002432095.1 Marinagarivorans sp. UBA5868
AGCCATCCTTCTGCTGTTTTGATCGGTGCCGGCCCCTGCCCATTTTTCACCTCTTTAACAGTGTGGTACTGCTTCCCGTCCACAATCAGCTCGGATTTTATCTCCGCACGACTGATGTCCTTCGCCAATCCCCAGCCAATTCCTCCGCCACTGCCGACACTAATAAATCCGTCTTGCGGTCGTGTGTAAAACGCGTATTGGCCTTCCACGAATTCAGGGTGTAGCACCACATTTCGCTGCTGCCCCGAATAGGTGATGAGATCCGGCAGCCGCTCCCATGACAAAAGATCGCGNNTTTAATGGTGTGATAAACCTTGCCGTCCACAATCACTTCGGATTTCACTTCGGCGCGGGTCATATCATCCACCAAACCCCAACCGATACCACCGCCACCACCCACACTGATAAAACCATCTTGCGGGCGGGTAAACAAACCGTATTTTCCATCGATAAATTCCGGGTGCAACACCACGTTACGCTGCTGGCCGGAATAGGTAATTAAATCAGGCAGGCGCTCCCAGGTAAGCAGATCTTTGGTGCGCGCAATACCGCACTGCGCTTCAGCAGCAGAAGTGTCATTAGGATGATTTACATCTTTACGCTCAGTGCAAAACAAACCGTAGATATAACCGTCCTGATGGTGGGTAAGGCGCATGTCGTACACGTTGGTGTCTGGTCGCTCTGTTTCCGGCATGGTCATCGGGTAGTCCCAAAAACGGAAACCGTCAGTCCCACTCACACTCTCGGCGACTGCAAAAAACGACTTGCGGTCATTGCCTTCAACCCTGGCCACCAATAAGTACCGGCCATCGAGGTAAATGGCCCCAGAGTTGAAAACGGCATTGATGCCAAGCCGTTCGAGCAAAAGCGGATTGGTTTGCTCATTAAGGTCATATCGCCAAAAAACCGGCGTGTGTTCTGCGGTAAGAATAGGGTTCTGCCAACGCTGATAAATCCCATTCGAATGGTCAGCCGGGATATTTTTCTGCTCCACAAGCATCTCATGACCCCGCAAAAGAGACGTGAGACGAGTTTTGAACGGGGACATATAAACTTACCTTAGAAAGTATTCATGACTCGTACGAGGATATGGCCAGAAATGCCGCCGGCACTCCCAAAACGAAATAAATTAGCACAAAATTGCCACGCCATGTAACCGGTTACAGACAATTCTCCTGGTCAGAGCGTCCCATTTCCGGTAAATTCGCGCGAAAAATCTACAAAAATCAGTGGGTTAGCCATGTCCAACATTCGCGAAGTCGCACACGCTGCCGGAGTATCTGTTGCAACCGTCTCTCGAGCATTGACCAGTCCCGAAAAAGTTTCTGAAGAGAGCCTTAAAAAAGTTCACGATGCTATTCAAGCTGTTGGATATCGACCTAATCTTCTGGCCCGCAATTTTCGCGCTGCAAAGTCCTTTGCCGTTGTAGTGCTCGTACCCGATATCACCAACCCATTTTTCTCCCAGGTCATTCAAGCAATCGAAGATCGCGCGCAGCAAAAAGGCTATGCCGTACTGCTCGGAGACACGCGGGAGACATCTAAAAGGGAACAGGAATATGTCAATCGGGTAGAAACGAGGTTGGCAGACGGGGTCATTCAGTTGCGCCCTCAGTCCATGAGTGCCAGCACTCAAAATATCCCATGGGTCAACGCCTGCGGGTGCGAAGGCACTCCCGGGCCATCCATACGCGTTGACAATATAGCTGCCACAAAAGCCATTGTGGATTATTTGATCTCACTCGGGCACGAGCGCGTTGGCATCATCTCTGGCTTAAAAGATAACCCCCATACAATTGACCGGCTACAGGGTTACAAAGAAAGTCTGGCGGCAGCCGGACTTGTGTTTGAGAAAGAACTGGTAGCAGAGGGGGATTTCACCATGTGGTCCGGCCAAAACGCTGCAAAGCAGTTTTTCCAGCTCACGCAAATGCCCAGCGCAATTTGCTGCATGAACGATGAAATGGCGCTCGGGGCAATTCAGACGCTCAAAGCCCGCGGACTTCGAGTTCCAGAAGATATTTCGGTCACCGGGTTTGATGACATCAATTACGCAAAATACTGGGATCCCGCGCTGACAACAATGGCGCAGCCGGCAGAGGAAATCGGCAAGCTGGCGATGGATCTGTTGCTTAGGATTATTGAAGGTGAGGATTTATCCAAAACACAAATGGTGCTGCCAACGGAATTTGTCATTCGCAGGAGCACCTGTCCGCCTCCACATCCTCGATCATGATCCAGGATGCGAGCTCTTCGCAAGAACCTGCTGCGCAAGCAGCGCTGCATCAAAAAGGCGGACGAGGGTCGCTAACGAACCACCAGCACCACTCTTTTGCCAGGGCTTGTCGATAAAAACGCCGGGCATATCGTGCACAACATAATCGCGGAAAAACATGCCCATCTGCGCGATGACCAAATCTTCCGTACCATCAACATTTGCGGCAAGCAATGCCATTCCTGCCGCTATGGCTTCTGCACGGACTTCGCCAGGAATTCCCTCCCCAGCTTCTGCGGACAAATGGCCTTGCGCAAAAATTTCCCTATAAAGTGTCTCGGCTGACGTTAGTCCGACACCGAGCACACGCTCGCACCGGCACAGAACCCGCACCCAAGCGAGTTGCTCCCGCCATTCCAAGGTCGAGACGGCATCGACAGTCGTCAACGGAGAGATCGTCGGCAAATAGAAGGTGCCGGCACAATGTTTGTAGAGGGTTTTCGCGCGCTTATGCCATGCCGGCTTTTGCGTGACTTCCGCCAAATAAAGGAATGCCCGCAGCATCTGGCGATACAGCTCCGGCGGCGCGTCTGTTTTGCCGTCAATCCCTTTCCATATAACGCCGTCGGCAAAGTGTATATGTAGCCAGTCGAGGATATTGTAGGCTCGGCGCAGGTCCGACATTTCACCAAAAGCTGCAAAACATGCGGTATTGGCAATGACAAACCAAGCGTGATCAAGCGGGTCGTAGCGGCTATCAGACACCACTGAAGGCGCTTCTAGTGACCGAACATAGCCGTCGCTGCGGCATGGAAGAGTCCCGTGTCGTCCAGCAAAATCGATAAGTTCACGCGCCATTTTGCGCCGGCCGTTGAGCCAACCCACATGCTCCGCCCGAGCGAGCAGATATAACATCTGTGCCTGCGCGACCAATTGTATGGGCGCACCCATCTGCGGTATTCCAGCGCTTGAAAGATGCGCAGAAAACCATCCGCCTGAAATATGCCGCCCTCTTTCCAGCCACCTGGGCAGAGCGTCTTTCTGCACCCAGTTGACCAATGCGGACAACGCACGGGCGACATTTGGGCTCATTGTATTTGCCTGTTCATTTGCATTATCTAAATTGCTCACGTGGAGTTTTTCCACTACAAAGGGCTCCGTCAGCCGATGGTTTCGGAATATAACGGGGATAAAGTCATCTTGGTAGCCTGCACATTAGTGACAACTCACAAGACAACAAATATTTGCCAAAGATTTTAAAAAAAGCGATACTTCGCGCGCTTTTTTGACCCATCCCGCAAAAAGTAGCCGCCTCCACTCTTGGCCACGCTACCAGCACATCGGAGAGTAGCTCAGCTTGGTAGAGCACTGCCTTCGGGAGGCAGGGGCCGCAGGTTCGAATCCTGTCTCTCCGACCACCACCCAATTCATCAGCTAATCTTATTCGCCGATCGCCAGACTGACGGACAACTCCTGGACAATTCAGTAGAATGGTTTGCAACAGCCGGCCCGACCTATACGTTTCCTCCGGCGTGAACAGAAAGCTAACAGTGCAGTGACATCAATGAATAACTCTTTATCTGTCGACAACATTAATGTTGTCTCCCAAGAAGTGCTCATCTCACCGGCGGAGCTAAAACGAGAACTCCCGACCTCTGACAAGGCGTCGGATACCGTGCGTCAGGGCCGCGAAACCATTCGACGCATTCTTGATCGAGATGACCATCGTCTTTTAGTTGTGATTGGCCCATGCTCCATCCACGATCCCAAAGCGGCGATTGACTACGCCAATCGCCTTAAAGCCCTTGCCGCCGAAGTTTCCGACACCTTGTACGTGGTCATGCGTGTGTATTTTGAAAAGCCTCGCACTACCGTCGGCTGGAAGGGATTAATTAATGACCCTTATTTGAATGATTCCTTCAAAATCCAGGACGGTCTGCATGTTGGCCGCCGACTACTGCTCGACATCGCTGAATTGGGGCTTCCGGCGGCGACCGAAGCGCTGGATCCAATTTCACCGCAATATCTTCAAGACCTGATCTCCTGGTCAGCGATTGGTGCACGCACCACAGAATCGCAAACCCACAGAGAGATGGCCAGCGGACTTTCCTCGGCAGTCGGTTTCAAAAATGGCACTGACGGCAGTCTCACAGTAGCCATCAATGCCTTGCAATCCGTTTCCAATGCACACCGTTTTTTGGGTATCAATGCAGAAGGCCAAGTCTCCGTCATTCACACTAAAGGCAATCCATACGGGCATGTAGTGTTGCGGGGAGGCAACGGCAAGCCTAATTACGATTCCGTAAGTGTTACCGTTTGCGAAAAAGAATTGGCCGAGGCCGGCGTGCCAACCAATATTATGGTCGACTGCAGCCACGCGAATTCAAACAAAAGCCATGAGTTGCAGCCCCTGGTTCTGGACAACGTCGCCAACCAGATTATTGAAGGGAATAAATCCATTATGGGGGTGATGGTCGAAAGCAACATTGGTCCTGGCAATCAAAAGATTCCCGCAGATCTTAAAGACCTCAAGTACGGTATTTCAGTCACCGACGCTTGCATCGATTGGCCAACTACGGAAAATGCACTGCGATCCATGCGCAATAAAATCAAAGATGTGCTTCCCTCCCGAGGATAAAGCCGCCCTATAAGGCATATGAATGACTTCATATGCCTTACTTTCATTAAGCCATCCTTCCGAGATTTATCCTCAGCCTTTTCTTTAGTACATCTTCTGCTACTACCAGCTCACGTTTTGTATTGGATTTGCCACACAAAAGTCGAGATCCATAAAGACAAAACTGGATTTTTGCATGAGTGGCTGGTAGCGTTCGGCATGGTATCAAGCGCAACGCACGCGCAAGAATTCCCAATATTTAGGAGCGGGTTAGCGAAGCTAACGTACGGATAGCCATTTTATTCCTCATTTGGCCCTGGCACATGAACCTGTACACCTCCGCACGACAACAATCCCAGCAAGACAGCGCGCTCGAACAATTCATAGGAGAACTCGGGGACCGAGGTTCGCTGTGGTATGACCTGAAAGTCGCGGAGATGTCTGGATACGATTACGTCTTCGCTCCAGACGCAGTTTGTCGACAACTAAGCAATCTTCGCGCAATAACCGAATTTCTCAACAACGTACAAACTATCCTAGGTTCTTCCAAAATACGCACACAGCTGGTGAGCTACTGGCATGATCGCTACCGCGAGCAGCACTTCGAAAAATATTGCGTGGAGTGGACGGACGGGATTGCCATTGGTTGGAAAAAGGAGCTACTTGATGGGAGCCCCCAATTCGACTTTATTAAAATGCTGTTTGAGCACAGCGAGAAGCTAATTCCCTAAACGGTTCGCATCAATAGTAGGCGTTGGATGTATCACTGTGATCCGTGGCGTCACGCAGCCCCTTCAGCTCTGGAATTTTACTTAACAAGGTTTTTTCAACGCCCTCTTTCAAGGTCAGATCCACTGCACTACAACCCTGGCATCCGCCGCCAAACTTGAGCACTGCGTAGCCATCTTCAGTAACCTGCGCAAGACTCACATTGCCACCGTGAGCAGCCAAGCCGGGATTCACTTCATTGTAGAGAATGTAATTGATTTTGTCCTCGATGGAGCTGTCATCGCTGATCTTTGGCATCTTCGAATTTGGTGCACGGATGGTTAACTGCCCACCCATGCGGTCCGGCGAATAGTCCACCTTGGCGTCTTCGAGATATGGCAAGCTTTTTCCCTCAAACCACGCATTAAATCCATTTAACGGCACACTTACATCACCCTCCTTTTCTTCACCTGGCCGCATATAAGCGATACAGGTTTCCGCCTGAGGTGTGCCGGGGCTGGCCACGAACATACGGATACCAATACCTTCGCAGTTCTGCTTGCTCAGCAACTGTGCCAGATACTCCTGAGCAGAATCCGTAATAGTAACGTTCGGCACCCATTTTTCGACTTGCGACATAGATAACGTCTCTCTAAAGCAGCGGGAATAAAACCCTAGTAAATTACTCAGGTATTTTAGCCAATCGCCAAGGCGATTAAAACAGCCTTCCCCAGAAATGATTCTGTTACAATTTTGCCTTTCTGCATCAAAAAATTTTGATATAGGTTGCCCAGTGCCCCAATCCAGTCGTTTATCTCATCTACAACGTCGCCTGAACCAACAGATTCTCATTCTCGACGGTGCAATGGGTACCATGATTCAAGCGAGAAGACTCAAAGAGGGGGATTACCGTGGCGAGCGTTTCGCACACCACCCTTCGGATCTCATTGGCAACAACGATCTTCTCTGTTTGACCCAACCCTTTATTATTAGCGAGATCCATCGTGCTTACCTTGCGGCCGGCGCGGATATTATTGAAACCAATACATTCAACAGTACCGCCGTTTCCCAAGCGGACTACCACCTCGAATCCATTGTTCACGAACTAAATTACGAAGCTGCCCGCCTCGCCCGCGAGGCGGCGGATGAATTTTCCGCGCAGACACCGGACAAGCCCCGCTACGTTGCCGGGGTTTTAGGTCCAACAAGTCGAACCTGTTCTATCTCACCCGATGTAAACGATCCTGGCGCCCGAAATATCACTTTCGATGAGCTTGTCAGCAACTATGCGGTGGCTATCGACGGTTTAGTAAAAGGCGGTGCGGACATCCTACTCATTGAGACGATATTCGATACCCTAAACGCAAAAGCGGCGGTTTTTGCGGTGTCCGAATACTTCGAGCGCAACGGTTGTGAATTGCCCATCATGATTTCAGGGACGATTACCGACGCGTCCGGCCGGACTTTATCGGGTCAAACAACCGAGGCGTTTTACAACTCTCTGGCACATGCGAACCCTTTGGCGATTGGGCTCAACTGCGCACTCGGCGCCGCGGAACTCCGGCCCTACCTCCAGGAGCTTGCACGGATTGCAAACTGCCATGTTTCTGCGCACCCAAACGCCGGTCTACCTAATGAGTTTGGCGAGTACGATCAATCTGCAACCGAAATGGCGGCGATAATCGAAGATTTTGCCGCAAGCGGTTTTATCAATATTATCGGAGGGTGCTGCGGCACCACCCCTGAGCACATTAAGGCGATCGCTCAGATAGTCAGTCAGCACGCGCCTCGCAGTATTCCTACTATCGAACCAGCCTGCCGCCTCTCGGGTCTTGAGCCATTTAATATTCGCTCCGACTCGCTTTTCGTTAATGTCGGCGAACGTTGCAACGTGACCGGGTCCGCGCGCTTTAAAAAGCTGATTGTTGACGACGATTACACGACGGCGTTGGAGGTCGCCCTCGAACAAGTCGAAAATGGTGCGCAAGTCATCGACATCAATATGGATGAAGGCATGCTGGATGCAGAAAAAGCCATGGTCCGTTTTCTCAATTTGCTCGCGGGAGAACCGGATATTGCCAAAGTACCGATCATGGTTGACTCCTCCAAATGGGAAGTCATAGAGGCGGGGCTCAAATGCATTCAAGGCAAACCGATCGTCAATTCCATCAGTCTGAAGGGCGGCGAAGAAGAGTTTATTAAGCAGGCCACTCTTTGCCGTCGATATGGTGCAGCCGTCGTCGTCATGGCCTTCGATGAGACCGGACAGGCGGACACAGCGGCGAGGAAAAGGGAAATCTGCCAACGCAGTTATGACATCCTTACTAAATCCGTGGGAATGCCACCGCAGGACATCATTTTTGATCCCAATATTTTTGCGGTGGCCACGGGAATCGACGACCATAACAACTACGCCGTGGATTTTATTGAGGCAACGCAATGGATACGGGAAAACCTGCCTCATGCCTCTGTATCCGGTGGAGTGAGCAATGTCTCTTTCTCATTTCGCGGCAATAACCCGGTTCGAGAAGCGATCCATTCTGTCTTCCTTTATCACGCGATCAAAGCCGGCATGAATATGGGCATCGTCAATGCTGGGCAGCTCGCGATTTATGACGACCTTCCTTCCGAGCTTAAGAACTGTGTTGAAGACGTTGTTCTTAACCGTACGCCATCAGCCACTGAAACATTGGTGGAAATCGCGGATAAGTATCGTGAGGGCGCCAGCGGCGCTGTTAAAAAAGAAGATCTGGCGTGGCGTGAACTGCCTGTCAACAAACGCCTGGAATATGCTCTGGTAAAGGGCATTACCACACATATTATTGAAGATACCGAAGAAGCACGCAGCCTGTCGACCAGACCTCTCGACGTCATCGAAGGCCCGCTCATGGATGGAATGAACGTGGTTGGCGATCTGTTTGGCGCAGGCAAGATGTTCTTACCGCAAGTGGTTAAGTCGGCACGCGTTATGAAACAAGCAGTCGCCTATCTGCAACCATTCATTGAGCGGGAAAAAAGTGAAGGTGCCAAACCTCAGGGAAGAATTCTGATGGCCACCGTAAAAGGAGATGTTCACGACATCGGCAAAAATATCGTTGGCGTAGTGCTTCAGTGTAATAATTTCGAGGTGATCGATCTCGGCGTTATGGTGCCTTGTGACAGGATACTGGCAACCGCTAAAGAAAAATCGTGTGACATTATCGGTCTTTCGGGACTTATCACACCATCTCTCGATGAAATGGTTACCGTCGCAAAAGAAATGCAACGGCAGAACTTCTCGGTTCCACTCATGATCGGAGGGGCAACCACGTCGAAAGCGCATACCGCGGTCAAAATTGAACCGCAATATCGCAACAATCAAGTCGTTTATGTAGCCGATGCCTCCCGTGCCGTTGGTGTCGCCAGTCAATTGTTATCTGACGATCACAGAGATAAGTTCATCAACGAAGTAAAAGCGGATTATGAAAAAGTCCGGCAACGCAATGCGAATCGCCAACGCCGTGCGCTAATTCCCTACGCGGAGGCGGTAAAGCGCAAACCGCCCTTCGACTGGACTATCTACGAACCCCCTAAACCAAAATTTACCGGGGTAAAGATATTTGACGATTATCCCCTTGCAGAGCTAGTGGACTACATAGACTGGACGCCATTTTTCATCAGTTGGGATCTGGCGGGCAAATATCCGCAGATTTTGACAGATGAAGTCGTCGGGGAAGCGGCCAGTCAGCTTTATCAGGATGCCCGCCGACTGCTGGATGAAATCCTCGCAGCGAAAACGCTGACCGCTCGGGCGGCGATAGGATTCTGGCCGGCGAATACTGTCGCTCACGACGATATACAGGTGGATTGCGGGGATCAGGTTTTCACTCTTCACCATTTACGACAGCAGCAAGACAAAAATACGGCGGACGGTTATCTTTATTCACTGGCCGACTTTGTTGCACCAAAGGAATCAGGAAAAACCGACTATATTGGCGCTTTCGTAGTTACCGCTGGAATCGGAGCCGAAGAGTTGGCCGATCATTATGCTAGTAATGGCGATGATTACAACTCAATCATGGTAAAGGCTCTCGCAGATCGTCTAGCGGAAGCCTTTGCCGAGCGCATGCACGAACGTGTTCGCAAGGAATTTTGGGGCTACGCTAAATCGGAGGCTTTGGATTCCGATTCGCTGATCAAGGAGCGCTATCAGGGAATACGGCCAGCGCCGGGCTACCCAGCCTGCCCCGACCATACGGAAAAGACAGCACTATTCCAGCTACTTGATGCCACTAATGCCACGAGCGTGCGCTTGACAGAGCATTTTGCCATGTACCCCACGGCAGCTGTTTCTGGATGGTATTTAGCGCACCCTCAGGCGAAATACTTTGGCGTGGGAAAAATAGGCGAAGATCAGGTGATACAAATTGCACAGCGAAAGGGATGGAGCAAGTCCGAAGCGGAGCGATGGCTTCAGCCAAATCTCGACTACGAGCCCGTAAATCCTTCTGTTAATTAAGAACTACCATGAACGAAGAACCGAAAAAATCTTCAGTAGGCAGAGTCATCATGAGCACTATCGCCGCATTCGTTGGTGTGCAAAGTGAAAAAAACCGTGCTCATGACTTTCAACAAAGCAGCATTTTGCCTTTCCTTCTTGTAGGACTCGTTTTAGCTACTTTGTTTATCGGCGGACTGATTTTGATCGCAAGGCAACTGGCGCCATAGCGGCCAGCGAATGCCTCGCGGAAGGGATGCCTCTATTGACCGCTAACCCAAAAGACACAGGTGGTAACAAACACAGCGATCAGTACCACGGCGGTTATGGCATCAGCGAAGCTGTCACCCTGTTGCTGCATTTCAATATCTTGTGAGTTCATATAAGTTCCTGCTCTACTTATTGTTTATTTGTAGCCGTCTGACACGGGCACAAGCCCGCCAGCGCCGGGGTGTCATTCAAACCCACTTCGAATGATTAATCAAGCGTCCAACAGGCCGAAAAGACCATCCCGCTGGGCACTTTTTGGCAACTGAAACTGCACTGGATAATTCACGTCAACAAAATACAATCCATGCGGCGGTGCCGTAGGCGCCGCCGCATTGCGGTCTCTCAGTTTTAGTAATTCGGCAATCCATTCCGGCGGCCTAACACCTCGCCCTACTTCATACAAACTGCCCATCAGATTGCGGACCATGTGATGGAGAAACGCATTGGCTTTAACTTCCATCACCACAAACGCGCCTCGCTGCGTGAGCCGTATGGCTTCAATGCATCTGACAGGGCTATGCGCCTGACACTGACTTGCGCGGAAGGAAGAAAAATCGTGCTCCCCGAGCAGATATTGAGCGCCTTTATCCATTGCCAACGCATCCAACGGTGCTCGTAACCAGGTTGCGCGACAAGGTAAGAATGCGGAGCGGACACTATCGACATAGGTAAAGTAACGATAGGTGCGCGCAAGAGCTGAAAAGCGGGCATGAAACTCGCCAGGGACCTTGCTCGCCCAACGCACTCGTATGGCGTCAGGTAATTTGGTGTTCGTGCCCTCTATCCAAGCTTTCTGATCGCGGTCTGCCGTGCTATCAAAGTGAATGACCTGGTGTGTCGCATGCACACCGGCATCAGTCCTTCCGGCGCACACTAACGTCACCGGATGTGCTGCGATTCTCGACAAGGCCTGTTCTAGCTCCCCTTGAATTGTCCTCTTTGCGCTGGCCTGTCGTTGAAAGCCCTGATAACCGCTACCGTCATATTCGACAATCAGTGCATAGCGGGTCATCCCATCAGGAAGTGCCATACCAGGTTTGATTTCGCAATTCGGGCTATAAAAAAACGACATAAGTGAGCGCTAGAAAAATGAAAAAGGCTTTGCATCATATGCAAAGCCTTAAAAGATTAAGACGGGCAGAAAAATCAAGCGATGCGGGACAACAACGCTTCCGCCTCACGTTTCTGTTGATCATTCCCCTCATCCATAATTTCATCAAGGATATCTTTAGCGCCGTCGGAATCACCCATATCGATATAGGCCCGCGCCAAATCAAGTTTGGTGGCGGTTTCATCATTATCCGAAAGAAAATCCAAATTACTGTCATCATCATTTTCGGGATCGAAATCCGGAATCTCAAAATCCAAATTGGACTCTCTTGCTGCTGATGCCGGAATCGCTGCGGTGCGAGCATCAGCATCAGCTTCGATATCGAGATCAAGCACAGCTTCATCTGTCGCATCATCCCCTTCCAGCGCTGCGATAGATTCAAAATCACCCGATTGCAGCTCATCGTCAAAATCCAGAACCGGCTCCTCCATGTTAGCGCTGCTGCTATCAAAGTTGGATGCAAGTGCGTCCAACTCATGATCAAGCTCGTCCAGGTTGATATCCTTATCCAAATCGAAATCCACATCAAAATCTGACGACCCCTCTTGCGGCCGTCGATTTCCGATGGCATCGGAACCTACCGAAGGCTGCAGGTCTTCTTGATTGTTATCTAGCTCCAGACTTTCTAAATCATCAAAACCGAGATTGTCCAAATCAGTTTCGGAATCTCTCGCGGTGCTTGATAACACCGGAGGCTCGTCACCCATGGGTTGGGAAACGGTCAAATCATCATCCAAATCGAAGTCTATATCTCCAGAGTGTTCGGCAAATGAACTATCTGCATCTTGTGCAGAATTTGTGAGCTCAAGATCAGCGAAGTCAAAGCCTTCCTCATCTTTCGGTGTCGTTCGCTCTGCCACCAAGTCGTCACTGAATTCTTTGGTAAAACGATCGTCTTCACCAAATTCCAAATCAAAGTCAGCCGCGAGGTCGTCTGCCGATTTTTCATCCTCAAAAGCCCCTGACTCGGACTCCGGCATATCAAAATCGATATCTCCTAACGTATCGGAATCGGTAGCAAAGCTCGTCTCAGCTTCAGCGCGTCGATCAATTGCTGCTTCATCCAAATCCGCCAGATCGAAATCCAACTCTGCAACTTCATCGTTAGCATCGCGGCCTCCAGACGCGGTGGGAATCCGAGTAATGTCTTCTTCCTGAGTGAGATCGAAATCCAGTGAATCTGCAGAAAAGTCCTCGGCACCCGTGGTATTGGCCGACGAATCGACGAGCTCGTCGACATCATTGAAATCGAAATCCAGCGTATCGTCGACAGTATCAAACGAATTGTCCGTTGCTGCGTCAAAGCGGTTATCACCCTCCGAAGCCAATCCCATCTCGGAGGTGTCATAAATGGCCTCATCGAAAGCTCCGACACCATCAATCGTGCTGCGAATCATAGCTGCACGATCAATTGCGTCTGAATCACCCGTCATCCGTAAACGCGCATAGTGCTGATCGAAACTATCCGCATCCCCTTGTACCGCAAACACCTCCAGAAGCTTCAGCCGTACAGGGGTATTGCCGGGGTCTTTTTCTAATGCACGTTGCAGTTTTTCTTCGGCCTGATCATATTGTCCGTAGGCGATGTGGATATCACACTCACCCACGACATCTTCGGTTTCGGCTTCCGCCAAAGCGTGTTCTTCTTCAACGAATTCTTCCCGATCGTCATACGCGTGGAGCGGCAATGTCTTGTCCTCTTGGTGGCCATCGCCATCCAAAGGGAAATCCGTATCGCCGTTCGCATCATAATCGTCATATTCTTCGTAGCTCTCATCCCGCTTACGCTTGAGCAAGTAAATCACCAACACCAGCACCAAAAGACCAAGTGCGGCACCGATGTACAAGATGTTATCCATCACCAGCTCCAACCATGACTTTTGCGCCGGTGCTGCTTTTACTGGCGGCTGCACAGTTTCTGGCTCCGCTGCAGGCGTGGTTTCAATCGCTGGATTCGGTTCTGCGGACGCCTCCACTTCGGGAGTCGAAGATGTATCCGTCGTATCAGTCACTTCCGCTGCGCTAACAGGATCTGTTTCCGCAGCCACTTCGGGTTGTTCTGCCTGATTGCCTTGCTGAGCAGCAAGTTCGAGCGCGCGCATTTCCTCACTGCTTACTTCAACAAGACGCTCCATGGTCTGGATCTGCTCTTCCATGGACTGAATTCGAGATTGAAGGTCCGCATTTTCCCGGTCGGCCGCGTCCAACTCTTCCTGCGCTTGGTTAAGCGCTTCAGATACTTCACCATTTTCACTTTCTTCCGAACCAGTGCCCTGACCTACTTTCGCGTCTGACGAGGAAGAAAGCTTTACTCTTCCTTCAACGGTTGATGGTTCTGTACGTGTCTGCGAAAAGCTCTTACTCCCTTCAAGTTGTGCCTTATCTGATGATCGATCACTCCAACTCCTGTTTTGCTCGGCAACTTGCTGGATGGCATCTCGCGATGAGAGTTGCTGAATTTCATCTTTATCAGGAATGCGTAAAACTTGCCCACGACGCAGCAGATTAATATTGCCGTTAATAAAGGCTTCGGGATTCATTCGTTGAATGGCGAGCATCGTCTGCTGTACTGAAACGGACGAATCTGGTTTTGTTTTCGAGGCGATGGACCAAAGGGTTTCATTTGCACCCACAGGGCCATAACTATCAGATGTATAAGAACTGACGGACTCGGAGGATTCGTCACGCGGCTGAGATGGATTTGCACGTGGGGCGGGTCGCGTAGTGTTGGCGGTTGACTGGGATGTAGGCTGTGATCGTGTCTGGTTGACTGCTTGCACCGGCGCCGACTGAGCGCCGCTGAACACTGGCAAGTCAACCAGCAAGGTATATTCACGCAGCAATTTTCCGCTCGGCCAGCGCGCTGAAATTACGAAATTTAAAAATGGTTCTCGTACAGGGTCAGAACTGGTAACTCGTACAACGGGCCCCTGCGCCGAATTCAAGTCGAGATCAAAATCCAGATCTGTAACGAAATAATTTCGTTCGACCCCGGCCCTCGTAAACTCGTCCGGCGTCGCAATAGCGACAATGATTTCGTTCTCGGTAAGACCACGTACGTGGAGCAATTGGATTTCAGCATCCAGCGGCTGGTTCAGCGCTGAGTGGAGTTTGATCTCACCTAGACCAAGCGCGGCAGCCATTGACGAGCAAAACGTCAAAAACACGCCACTGAAATACGCTTTTGTGCGAAGCCCCATAGGAGAATCCTTATCTTGTTTGGTTAGTTAGCCAAAGATGCACCCAAAATCCTGGTGGAACTGCACGCGGCCAAAACCTAGAATAGTCTTTCACTTATCGCTGTAAGTATTCATTATAAATAGCTTTTTATCAACTTACGGTCTGTAGGAAAGCACTTAACCGGCAACATCGGTTATTGAAATAATAATTGCGTTGGTGTTTTTACCAAGTTTTTTCATGAGGAACCAGCGAAAACTCGCGCCACGCCTATAACTATAGCAGGCCATAAAAGAAAAACCCCTGCAGTTGCAGGGGTCGAATGCGGGGCGGAACAATCAGTGTTGCTGCAAGATTCGTAGCATGCGGCGCAATGGCTCCGCAGCGCCCCAAAGCAGCTGATCACCGACAGTGAACGCCGAAAGGTATTGGGGTCCCATATTCATTTTGCGTAGCCGCCCCACTGGAATCGACAAAGTGCCGGTCACCTTGGTGGGAGTGAGTTCATTTAAAGATGCTTCCCGTGTGTTCGGTATTACCTTCACCCATTGGTTGGCACCGGCAATAATTTGCTCGATTTCCGCTAACGGAAGATCTTGGGTTAATTTGATCGTCAGTGCTTGGCTGTGACAACGCATTGCGCCAATTCGAACACAAATTCCATCCATGGGAACCGCGTCTGCATTTCCGAGAATCTTGTTACTCTCAGCCTGAGCCTTCCACTCTTCTCGACTTTGTCCATTGTCCAGCTGCTTATCTATATAAGGAAGAAGGCTGCCAGCGAGAGGGGCTCCGAAATTTTCCTGGGGGAAATCGGCGGAACGCATCGCCTCTACAACTTGCTTGTCGATCTCCAGAATAGCGCTAGCAGGATCGGCCAACTTTTCCGCGACGGAAGAGTGAACCTGTCCCATCTGGCTGATCAGCTCACGCATATTCTGCGCGCCGGCACCGCTGGCGGCCTGATACGTCATTGAGCTCACCCACTCCACCAGACCCTTTTCAAACAGCCCGCCCAGCCCCATCAACATTAGGCTGACAGTACAATTGCCACCGATATAATTTTTGATCCCGCTTTTCAAGCCCTGGCGAATGACACGATCATTCACAGGATCGAGCACAATAATTGCGTCATCCTTCATTCTCAAAGAAGATGCGGCGTCGATCCAATAACCCTGCCAACCTGCATCACGAAGCTTACCGATAATGGCATTTGTGTAGTCTCCACCTTGGCAGGAAACAATTGCATCCATCGATTTTAAGGATTCGATATCGTATGCATCCTTTAGCGGCGCAACCGGCTTACCGATTTCCGGGCCCTTTCCACCTACGTTGGACGTGGTGAAAAACACCGGATTAATCGCGGCGAAGTCGTCTTCCTCTCGCATGCGCCCCATCAACACAGAACCGACCATTCCGCGCCAACCAACAAAACCTACCTGCATCATATTCACGTACCCCTTTAGCTGAATCAGTTTTCCAACGCCGCAACAACGGCGTCACCCATGGCGACAGTGTCTACCTTACGCATCCCCTCACTAAAGATGTCGGCGGTGCGATACCCGAGATCGAGCACCCTACCGACTGCCGCATCAATTGCATCAGCCGATTCTTTGTGAGCCAATGAATAACGCAGCAGCATAGAAGCCGACAGAATCGTTGCGAGCGGATTGGCAATACCTTTACCCGCAATGTCCGGCGCCGAACCATGCACAGGTTCATAAAGCCCTCGACTATCCTTATTGAGAGCAGCCGAAGGCAGCATGCCGATAGAACCCGTCAGCATTGCTGCCGCGTCGGACAAAATATCGCCAAACATGTTGCCGGTAACGATCACATCAAATTGTTTTGGAGCGCGCACCAACTGCATCGCCGCGTTATCGACATACATATGGCTCAGTTGGACATCTGGATACTCTGGCGCCAAACAGTCCATAACCTCCCGCCAGAGAACGGTTACTTCCAATACATTCGCTTTGTCTACTGAACAGAGCTTGCCGTGCCGCTTTCGCGCCATTTCAAAGGCAGTACGTCCGATGCGCTCTATTTCATGCTCGGCATAAACGTAAGTGTTGAATCCTTGTCGCTCACCATTTTCCAGTGTGCGAATACCCCGAGGCTGGCCAAAATAAATGCCGCCTGTCAGCTCGCGCACGATAAGAATATCCAAACCGGCGACCACTTCTTTTTTCAACGTCGAGGCATCCGCTAATTGAGGATACAGAATTGCGGGGCGCAAATTCGCATACAGTCCCAAATCATAGCGAAGGCGCAACAAACCCTTCTCCGGTCTCAAAGCCGATTCAAAATGGTCCCACTTAGGCCCACCCACGGAGCCCATCAAAATGGCGTCAGCAGTACGGCAGCGCTCCAGCGTAGCGTCTGCAAGTGGTACGCCGTACTCATCGAGTGCGCTGCCGCCAATCAAATCAGTTTCAAATTGGAGGTCTAGCCCAAACAACGCATCAACTTTTTGCAGCACTTTTTGAGCTTCGGCAACGATCTCTGGACCTATGCCATCACCCGGTAACAGAACGATTTTTTTTGCCATGTAATTACTTTACTCCCGTTAATAAGCAGTATCGAACAGCCAGGGTGCGCTGACTCGACGTTTGGCTTCGTACGCTTTGATATGTTCAGCATCCTGCAAGGTAAGCCCTATGTCATCCAGGCCATGTAATAAACAGTGCTTACGGAATGCATCCACTTCGAATGGATAACTCTGCCCATCAGGCCGAATCACGCACTGCTCCTGCAGATCCACAGTCAGTTGATAGCCTTCGCACGCATACATGTCATTAAACAGCAGCGACACTACTTCTGCAGGTAACACCACAGGTAGCAAGGCATTCTTAAAACAATTATTAAAAAAGATGTCGGCAAAACTTGGCGCGATGATGCAGCGAAAACCAAACTCATCGAGCGCCCAAGGTGCATGCTCCCGACTGGAACCACAACCGAAGTTTTCTCGCGTTAATAAAATTGTCGCACCTTGATAACGCGGATGATTCAAAGGAAAGTCCGCATTCAACGGCCGCGAACTGTTATCTTTTCCCGGCTCGCCTTTGTCTAAATATCGCAACTCATCAAACGCGTTGGCGCCGAACCCGGTTCGGGCTATCGATTTGAGAAACTGCTTTGGAATAATCAAATCAGTATCGACATTCGCTCGGTCCATGGGCGCCACGAGACCGGTTATTTTGGTAAAACTTTTCATAACAGTCTCCTCAATGAGTTGCTGAAAATTGTCGGACATCGACAAAATGGCCGGCAATTGCAGCGCCGGCTGCCATTGCCGGACTTACCAAATGCGTGCGCCCACCGTACCCTTGACGACCCTCAAAATTGCGGTTGGATGTGGAAGCACAGCGCTCACCGGGCTCAAGCCGGTCTGCATTCATCGCCAAACACATGGAGCAACCGGGTTCTCGCCACTCGAATCCCGCTTCGCGAAAAATTTTGTCCAAACCTTCCGCTTCCGCTTGGGCCTTCACCTCACCAGACCCCGGAACTACCATCGCCAGCGCCACTGAAGCCGCTTTATGCCGCCCTTTAACAATCTCGGCTGCACTGCGAATGTCTTCGATCCTGGAGTTGGTACACGAACCAATAAAAACTTTATCGACCGGTATTTCCGTGATTGCCTGCCCGGCTTGCAGCCCCATATATTCCAGCGCACGTTGAATGCTGGTTTTCTTCACTGGATCTGATTCTGCGTCAGGATTGGGCACAGCACCTAAAACTGGCAGCACCATTTCCGGCGAAGTTCCCCAGGTAACCTGGGGTTGAATTTTTCCGCCATCCAACCGCACTACCCTGTCGAACGTAGCATCGGCATCACTGTGCAGTTCACGCCACTCTGCTACGGCCAAATCCCAGTGAGCGCCAGGAGCAAAGGGTTTGTTTTTCACATATTCCAAAGTGATTTCATCGACAGCAACCATACCTGCACGTGCCCCGGCTTCGATCGCCATATTGCAGACGGTCAAACGCCCCTCCATGGACATGCTTCGAAAAACCTCGCCGCCAAACTCAATGGCGTACCCGGTGCCTCCCGCAGTTCCAATTTCGCCGATAATCGCCAGCACTACGTCTTTAGGTGTCACCCCAGCCCCAAGCTCGCCGTCCACCTGGACCAGCATGTTCTTCATTTTCTTGGCCACAAGACACTGAGTCGCCATGACGTGCTCGACCTCGCTTGTACCTATACCGAAGGCAAGCGCGCCCAAAGCACCATTTGTCGAGGTGTGAGAATCACCACAAACAATCGTCATGCCGGGCAAACAAGCGCCCGTTTCCGGTCCAACGACGTGAACGATGCCCTGTCGACGGTCATTGATTTTGAATTCCAGGATGCCCAACTCATCACAGTTTTCATCTAAGGTCTTAACCTGAATTTTCGATATGGGGTCGGCGATACCCTCTACCCCCGACGCCCGCTCCAGCGAGGTAGTCGGAACATTGTGATCCGGGGTAGCCACAATACTGCCGACTCGCCAAGGTTTACGCCCCGCAAGACGCAAGCCTTCAAAAGCTTGGGGCGAAGTTACCTCATGCACGATGTGTCGATCGATATAAATCAGCGCCGAACCGTCGTCCCTCTCAAGAACGAGGTGACTGCGCCATAACTTGTCATAAAGAGTCAGTCCAGCCATGAGGGTACCTTCAGAAATGAATAGGAATTGGTGAATCCTATAGGGTGGACTAGAATAACTCCAATTCATTATTTTTATATTTTGAATTCCGTTTTGGAATACAAAGGCACTCAAATGGATCTGGATAATCTCAAAGCGTTTATTAGCGTCGCGCGACGGCAGTCATTTTCCCTTGCGGCCGGTGACTTATTCATCACTCAGCCGGCCGTCAGCAAGCGGATAGCATCACTGGAAACCTTGATCGGCGC
>DJFQ01000023.1:0-164 GCA_002432095.1 Marinagarivorans sp. UBA5868
GATCGATGGGGGCGCTGCAATTTATGTGTGCGGCAGCCTGCAGGGAATGGCTCACGGAGTCGATTTAGCGCTTGCGCACATCCTCGGGCGCGAGCAATTGGACGCTTTGTCGGAGTGCCGACGCTACTGTCGCGACGTGTATTAAGCGCTGGGGACATGTATTA
>DJFQ01000023.1:262-1850 GCA_002432095.1 Marinagarivorans sp. UBA5868
AGGTACTGGCGTATTTATTGGCGCTGTTGTTTGCCTCTTTGCTGGTGATGTCCATCGGTCTGGAAAACAGCATATTGCAAGAGCCACTCTTGCCGGCAGCCGAAAGCGTTTACCCCTGGCAGGTTTTCGCCAATTCCGATGCGGGAAACGGCGGCTCTTCCATCATCTCGTTACACAGCGCAGAGTGGGAGCTGGATTTTGAGTTTCTGCTGAACAACGATGTGCAACATCCATTTGCATCGGCGGTGCTGGAATTTGATCGGAGTGATCCTCACTATTTCACCGATCTTTCGCATTATTCCACTCTCGCGTTTGAAGTGCGCTGCCGGCCGCGTAATGTATTGCAGCTTTCACTGCAAACGTTTGATGAAAATATTACCCGGTTGGATGAAGTCTTGTCGTTCCGGATTCCCGCGGTGTTTTTTTCCTGTGATGAAAAGCCGCGACATATGGAGATTGATCTGCACACGCTGGAAGTGCCGGAATGGTGGCTGCAATACAACAAACTGGAGCTTTCCGACGGGCAATATGATCTCCGAAAAGTTCGAAATATTGCTTTTACAGCTACCTCACAAAGCCCGATGCATACCTCCGCCGACGTGGTGATCGAGCATTTGGAGCTCCGAGGTCGTCGATGGCTAAGTGTGTATGTTGCCGGGGTTTCCTGCCTGTTGCTGTGGATTGGCTTTGTCGGGTGGTTTTTTCGCCAGTATAAGGTTGCGTTGACTTCGGATATCCAGGAAAAACTTATCAAGGACCGGCCGCTGATCGCCTATCAACAATTATCGATTGAGCCGCAAAACGACCGGGAAAAAAATTCCGTTTTGCGCTTTATGGCCACCGAATATGCTAATTCCGAATTGAGTGTGGACGTCGCAGTCAATTCACTTGGCGTTAGCCGTAATAAAATCAATGACATATTGAAAGAGCAATTGGGCATGACATTCAATGTGTATCTCAACAAGCTGAGACTCACCGAAGCTGCGCGCTTGCTGACGGAAAATAAAGAAGCCAATATAACCGAGATTGCCTATTCCGTTGGCTACAACAACGTATCTTATTTTAATAAATTGTTTAAAAACGAATACGGCTGCACACCGAAGACATTCAAAAATCTTTCCCACATCGATAAACCTAATCAGGCTGACATGCCTAAATAAAAATTCAGCTTGGAAATGTCGGAAAGAGCGGCTTTTTTGTGAAAAAACCAGAAAAATTTTCTCTGGAAGTTTCAATTAATATTTTTTTGCAGAAATGAGCAGCAGAATTGCCAGTACGCTTGTGTTCCCACTGTTAAGCTCACCAATCGAGCCGCGGACGTGCTATGAGCCGCGGAAATAAAAAACGCCAAGGTCCTGCTATGAATATTCGTATGATTTCTGGAAAACTGCTGGTTGCCACCTGCATAGCAACAATCATTCTCGCGGGTTGCGGTGGGGGTGTGCCTGGGGGCGGAGACGTATCATCGTCAACCTCGTCCAGTAGTTCCTCTAGTAACAGCTCTTCTTCAAGCAGCAGTTCTTCCTCAAGCAGCTCGTCATCAAGCAGTTCCTCGTCAAGTTCCAGCAGTTCGTCCTCCAGCAGTTCC
>DJFQ01000023.1:1897-24623 GCA_002432095.1 Marinagarivorans sp. UBA5868
GCCAACGAAGTCGGCGCGCATATTCTGTGGGCCATAAAAGCGGAGCGTGCAGAAACTGTGGTGGTGGAAATTCGCTACGCCAACGGTGGTGCCGAGCCTCGGGATGCGAAGCTCAGTGTCAGCGCCACGCNNTGGAAAGCACTGAGTTGGCGCTTCAGCAAGGCGACAACCTATTGCGTTTATCCGCAAACACGGCGGCCGGTCTTGCCAATATCGATTCCATTCGCATTGTCGGCGGGGGCATTTCCAGCGGCGAATGTCCTGAAGCGACTTCCGGTGATTATTTTCCCGCGCCCGCGGCGGTGGGGGTGAATCCCGATGTGCGACTGCGCATCACTTTCGATCAACGGCCCAATATTCATTCCGGCCTGGTGCGCATTTACGACGCTGCGACGAACAATCTGGTGGATAGCATCAACGTCGCTGGCGATATGGACACTCTGGGCTACAGCGGCCAAAGTGGCGCACGCACGGTGAATTTCAAACCGGCGGTGATATTGGGCAATGCCATCAGCATCAGCCCACACACCGGAAGACTCGCCTATGGCACTCGCTATCGGGTGGTGATCGACAGCGGCGTATTTTCCGGAAATGTCGGCGGGCAGGCTTTTACCGGCATCAGCGGTGACCAGTGGACCTTTACCACAAAAGCTGGCGGCCCAAATGCAACTACCGTGACGGTCGATGACGATGCGACGGCGGATTTCAACTCAGTGCAGGGCGCCTTGAATTACGTGATGAAAAACGTAGGTCGGGACACCGCTGCGCAGATCAATATCCGCAACGGTCTTTATCCGGAAATTCTCTTTTTGCGCGATAAAAATAACCTGCGCATCGTTGGTGAAAGCCGAGATTCCACTATCGTCCGCGCCAGCAACGGCAATTTATCCAACCCAGGAACCCGTGCGCGACCTTTGTTTCTGATTCAACAAAGCGATCTGCTGCGCCTGGAAAATTTCACCATTCACAACAATGCGCCGCGCAGTACAGAAGGGCAGGCGGAGACTATTTTCTACGATCACGCCGGCCGTTTTGCCGCCGTGGGTATGGCTTTTTATAGCGAGCAGGACACCTTGTTATTGAGCGGATATTCGTGGTTTTACAATTCGCTGATTGCGGGCAATGTGGATTTTATTTGGGGCACCGTAAAAGTGGCGTTGTTTGAAAACAGTGAAATTCGCTCACTCGGCGATTCCGCATCGCCGACCAGTGACCAAGGCGGCTATGTGCTCCAGGCGAGAGTAGCGTCCGCTGCCGATCCCGGTTTTATTTTCCTCAATTCCCGCTTTACCCGCGCCGCCGGCCCCGCAGGAAATAGTATTGGCAATGGTAAAACCTATTTGGCACGCACAGGAAATAAAGACACCAATGAAAATCCGGCGCAGTACTTCGACAGCTTTGCGTTTATCAATTGCAAAATGGATGCGCATGTGAATTCCGCCGGTTTCCGTGTGGAAAGCGGAAAAACACAAAATCCCCGCATTGGCACTGCGACCTATGGATTTCGTGAATTTGGCACCACAAATTTGACGGGCACGCCGCTGAATTTGAGTGGGCGAGTAGGCGCTTATATTCTAAGCGCCGCAGAGGTTAATCAGCATTATGCGAATCGCGGCCGAATTTTCAGTTCCTATAACAATGGCCAAGGTTGGAATCCCCAACCCTAAGAATATTGCCAGCGCTTAGCTGCCAATCCGGTGATCTTTTGCAGAGGAAATACCATGACCCGAAAATTTATAACGGCATGTATGTTCGGCTTTTTGCTGTCCGGTTGCGGGGGTGCGGGCAATAACACGGCGTCCAGCAGTTCCTCTTCATCCAGTTCATCGAGTTCGTCCAGCTCTTCCAACAGCTCCAGCTCGTCGAGCAGTTCGTCCAGCAGCAGCTCATCAAGCTCTGGTTCGACCCAATATTCGCTGGTATTGCAAGAAAATCAGGCAGGTGTCTGTCGGGTCGATGGCGATCCTAACGAATCCAGCAACGTCGGCTTTACTGGCACTGGTTATGCCAATGTTGATAATCGGGTTGGCTCCGCGATTGTGTGGGCAATTAATGCAACAACAAGCAGCCAATATACTTTGACGTTCCGTTTTGCCAACGGTGGTACAAGCGTGAGGAGTGGGTCACTGCTGATTAATAATGGCAGCAACGGCAATCATTCGGTGGTGTTAACTTCCACCAGCGGTTGGACGAATTGGCAAGAGGCCAGGGTGGAAGTCGATATGGTTCAGGGAAATAATATTCTGCAATTTTCCTCGGTAACAAGCGACGGGTTGGCCAATATTGATTCGCTCACCATAACCGGTGATCGAGTGGAGGCGGGGGATTGCAGTGGCGCAAGCTCTTCCTCCAGCAGTTCATCATCATCCACATCTTCGTCGGGCAATCCATTACTATTGTCCCAAAGTGGTAATCCTGTTCACAGCCGATTTAACAGTGCAAAAACGGCGTGGGGCAAAGATAAGGCGGATATTATTCTGTCCCACCAATTCACCAACGGTGGTTGGCCAAAAAATCAGGAGTACGGGTCGGCGGGTAGCGGTGGCGATGGTAACGGTGAAGCGACGTTTGACAATGGCGCCACCACCACCGAGTTGATTTATCTGGCGAATTTATATCGCGATGACCGCAATACGCGCTACCGCGATGCGGTGCGTAAGGCAATGGATTATGTGCTCAGTGCTCAATATTCCTCCGGCGGCTGGCCGCAGTTTTATCCCTTGCGGGGAGGATATTCGAATCACGTTACCTTTAATGATAACGCTATGTCGCGCATCCTGGTGTTGCTGCATCACGTGAGTCAGAGAACAGCGCCTTTCGATACCGATGTGATCACCGATACCCAGCGGGCGCGGGCGCAAACCGCCGTCGCCAAAGGTGTGGAATACATTCTCAAATCTCAGTGGCGGCAAAATGGCAAATTGACGGTTTGGTGCGCGCAGCACGGCGCCACTGACTATTTACCCAAAGCGGCACGGGCTTATGAATTAGAGTCATTAAGCGGTAGTGAATCGGTGGAGATCATCGGCTTTTTAATGACCCAACCACAAACTCCAGAAGTAGCCACCGCCGTGAAGGCCGCAGTGGGCTGGTTTCGCAGCCCCAATACCTATCTGGCGGATCACGCTTACGATAGTGGCGTAGAAGAAAAAATCGTTTATCGCGCCGGTAGCAAAATGTGGTATCGCTTTTACAAATTGGATACCAACCGCGGCTTTTTCAGCGACCGGGATGGCGGAACTTATTACGACATCATGGACATTTCAGAAGAACGTCGCGAAGGCTACAGTTGGGGCGGAAACTATGGCAACAAAATTATTTCTTACGCTGAAAGCGTTGGTTATTAATAAGAATGCATAAGCATCAGTCCGCCACCTTATGAGTGGCGGACTTGATCGCCGGCGTTATTTCTTTCTGCTCAGCAGCTCATCCAGCGTCAAGCCGTAGCTATCAATAAAGGTGTCCATAAAATAGGTGACTTCCGGCATATTCAAACTTTCCAACCGCGCTTTGACTGCCTCTTCGGCTTTGCTGAATTCCTGATTGCCGGCTTTGACTTCGGTGCGGCATTTAATAAAAGCGGCGATTGTGTCCGCCGCTTTTATTATGGTGCGGTGCTCCTCGGCAATCTGATCTTCAATGAGAACGTCGCGATAGTCCGCCTGTAACTCTTCCGGTAGCAGGTTTAATAACTCCTGCTCCGCCTGGCGTTCTATCGCTTTATAGGCCTGGGTGATTTCCGGCGTGTGATATTTGATGGGGGAGGGCAGGTCGCCGGTAATGACTTCGCCGCAATCGTGATAAAGCGCGGCGACGACAATTGCATTCACATCCAATGAGCCACCAAAAAAGCGGTTTTTAATAAGCGCCAGAGCATGGGCGATGGTGGCGACCTCCCAACTGTGCTCCATCACATTTTCGTTGACGGTATTGCGCTTCAATCCCCAGCGTTGCAGCCAGCGCAATTTACTAATGTAAGCGTAAAAATGGCTTTTCATACAATCATCCACATATTACGAAATCAAAATTGGCGAATTTCCGCTGCAAGATTTAGTGACACTTCTGCATAAACGAATCGGTAGTGTTTGCAGCGCTGTGCGCAGGGAAAAGTGTATAGGTTGAAAAACCCGCGGTTATGTCGGCATAAAGACCGACCACCCACTTCGGTTGATTTTGCGCTAGTGGAGCGATGTTGTGTTTGCGTGGGTCGCTTGGCGCTATGATGACATCCACATTTTTCAATCCACTTTTAACCACGAGTGTGAACAATTCTTCAATTGCAGAATCGCCCATGGCGAGGCAACCGATGGAGACTGCGTTGCCGTGAATAAAAATATCGCCGCCCAACCCGGTGCGGTTTTCCTGCGTCGCCATAGCGCGATCGAAGGTATTGGGATAATTAATTTTCATCGACAAGTGATAGAGGCTATTGGGGTTTAAATATTCCAATTGATAAATGCCCTCTGGCACCTGCCGGTCGCCCTCGCGCAATTTCGGTCCGCCCACACCACTGGCAGCTTGAATTTTGTAAGCGCGAATAAAAAATTTCTCGCCATCTTCCTCTGTCCACAATTCCAATTTCTTTTCGTCCTTGATGGCCAACAGAGTGATGTGACTCGGCGGATAAGACGTTTTGGCTTCGGTAAAAAACGGCTTGAGCCGTGCCTCCGCCGCTTCGCCATAACGTGCCATCACTTCCTGTACGGATCGCTGCCCGTCCAGCTGGCGATAAAGAGGCATCCAAAGAGGGCGCGCGTAGGTGTAAACGGTGTAGGTAAGCAATCCGAGAATCGAGAGAGCACCAAAGGCGATACGACGTCTGGACTTTGACCTTAGGCGCATGATGAATTCCTTTAACGAATAAGCGCTAAGCACCTTAAGGCACCCCTAGCCCTTTTGGCAATCTCTCGCCTTTAAAAAGGGTCGAGGGCGAGAGACGATGCTTAAAACATTATTGAACCGATACAGGCTTAATAAATTTCAAAGCCCAGCGATCCGTTCGACCGGCCACACGCTCGTCACCCACCTCCAGCGTTAGTTGATCATCGGGGCGGTAATGTAGAGTGGAATAGTCGTGCAGAATAAAGCCCGCAGCTTGGATTTCCGCTATCGCTTTCACCGGGTCGAAGCGGCGACGGTTGGCCTCTGTTTCCGGTTCACCATGGCGAGCAGTGTGATCGATAACCGCATAGATGCCACCCGGTCGCAATGCCTTAAAAATAGCGCGATTCAGGCGGTCCCGATCTTTGGCGCCAAAGACGTGATAGACGCGGAAATTTGTCACCATATCCACATCCCTCACACTGATATCCAGATCCCCAAGCACGTAGTGACGTGCATCATCTGGCCGGTGCATGGTGGTTTTTTTCGAAATCACGTTAACGTGCTCATAAACCGGCTCCTTTAATAAAGATGAAGCTACATAGTCTGTGCCCACAGCCAGGTAAAACTTACCTTTTTGCTTTAGCACTGGTGCCAATAATCGCGTGTAGTAACCGGCTCCCGGATCTATGTCCAGCACGGTCATGTCGTCTCGCAATCCAAAAAACGTCATGGTCTCCAGCGGCAGGCGGTCGGCATCGCGTGTGCGGTCCTCTGGCGGGCGTGCAGAAGCGTCAATTGCGTGTTTCAGGATCGTTGCCGCCTCTTCGCTGGGTTTCGGTGTATCGGCGTGTGAATAAAGGCTGATGAGTGCAAACAACAGCACGCAGAGTTTGATCATAAAACTTCCTCATAAATGGTTGATGGATGGTGGCGGATGCTGAGTCAGGGATTTGCGTGTACGCGCGTTTTAGCAGCAAGGCGGCAGCGATAGCGGACAAACTATTACTCGCAGCTATGGCGATAAAAACACCATGCCCTGGCCAAAATTGATTTAGCAGTATTGCGGTTGGCCAAAGGAGAACTACACACCTCAAAACCGAAATAACCAAGCCGAAATAAGGTCGTCCCAATCCGTTGAATACGCCATTGGCTAACATCACGAAGCCGTGAGCGCCGTAACTCAGAGGGATAGTCCAAAAGTACAGTTGGAGAGGTAAAACGGCGTCAGGGCAGGAGGTCAGCCAATAAGGAAACGTGAAAGGCAAAGACGCCAAGAGCACGGTAAGTCCGGCCCCGAGGGCAAAGCAGTGATTACGGCAGTGGTTCAGCAGCGCAAAAAACGTTTGCGGATAACGTTGTCGTTGCGCTACTGCTAGGGGACCGATAACGGAGGAGTACGCGTAAAATGCCACAAGGCAAAAGCTTTCTATGCGCAGTGCCAGGGCAAACGCGGCTACATATCCGTCGTGCAAAGCGCCTAACAACGTCATCATCATAGTGACTCCCAGAGGGACACTTAGATTGGCGAACGCTGCCGGCAGGGCGAGGGCAAACAGGGCGCGACCGACACTGAACATCCCGGTTATCGGCAGGCGACGCCAGCGCTGCGGTAATAGCACTGTACTGACCAGCATCGCAGCCAACGTATGCGCGAGAGCCGCGCCCGAAATGCCCATGGCAGGCACGATGCCGACGCCGAAAACAAGTGTTGGGGTGAGCGTGATTTGAAGTGCACCGCTTAGCATGATGACCTTGCCAGCCTGTCGGGATCGATCTGCCGCGCGCAGCAAGGCGAGGGCGCAAAAATTCACCAGTGCGAACGGCATGGCTGGAACCCAGAAGCGGATGTACGAGTCCGCGACGGGTTGCGCTAAATAGCTGGAGGCGATCAATGGCGCACTGGTTAAGAGCAGACCAGTTATCCAGGCCCAGAGCAGACTACTGCGTGCGATCATCCCGCGTTGTCGTGCGTCTGACCGCGCATATAAGGAGGCCGCGCCCGCGCCCAAACCCAATCCAATGGCGTCTAAGAGAAGCAATAACGGTAACACTAAGCTATAGGCCAACAGATGCTCTTGTCCTAGATATGACAGGCAAATTGCTTCTGTTGTGTTCGCCGCTCCAAGTACCAGCATTGCCGGATGCATAGGTGCGGCGCGTCTTTTAAGTTCTTTGAGCATAAGTGCATTCAGTGCAAACGACGATCACCACAGTTTGTGAGTCTCGCTTCTGGGATCGATAGTGAGTTGGGATGAATCACCAATATTTGGGACGAAAAATGATGGAGCAGGATGAAATTCGACAGGCAGGGACGAGCTTTGACGGAACCATGTCCATAACGAAGCAATCCAAAGCGCACTTCGCCGTGATGACAAATATCAGGCCGTGATGACAAATATCAAAATACCCCTGGTGACCGGTGATTGCTCGGCCTGGATGAAGGTGATCGCTAAATAAAATAATTATGGAGCGTTTGGTTATGGCTGTTGATTTACCCAGCGGCGTGTCGCAGCAAAACGTGAGTACCAAGCTTCAGCACCGCGCGATCAAACAGGTATTGCTGTTGAGCGGAAGCTTTGTCGTGTTTTCCTTTATTTATTGTTACATCTACGCGCTGCTTTACCCGGGCAGCTTCCATGCAAATTTTGAGTCAGTGCTAAGTTGCGTCAGTCAGGATTGGCTGGTTTGGCTGCTGATCACCCCATTTGTCGCCCACGCTATTTTCAAAAAAGATCTCTCAGGCCGGAGTGGGCAGCTGTCGGCACTCGCGCTGTTGATTACCTGTACGCTGATGCTCGGTGGCGCCCGCATGTTGAGCGAGCACCTCAATGGCGGAGAAGACTGGCTGCATATATTGCTGATTTACACACCGCGCTATCTCGTCATTACCGCGCTGATGGTGGTGATTGGTTTGTTGTACATCTTCAAAGGCCGCACCGATACCTCCGATGCGCAATGTCGCCAATTGCTGCAGGTGTTAGCAAGCCATCCTCGGCAGGAGCCGGAGCCGCTGGTGGTGTACAAAGGCAGCGCACGAAAGATGATTCTGCCGCAGGATATTCATGTGGTGAGGGCTTGCGGTAATTACCTTGAATTGGATACCGCAGAGGACTGTTATCTGATGCGCAACACCATGAAAAATATCGAGCGGCAACTATGTGCGTGCGGCTTTGTACGCATTCATCGCTCTCATCTGGTGAATATCCGCGCGGTCGACAAAGTGTGTGGCGTCAAGTTGGAGGCCCACCTATGCGGGGGCAAAGTGCTCAAAATTGGTAAAAAATATCTGCAGGAGCTGCCGCATTTTCGGCAGACTTCCGCTGCGTCGGGGTGATGGTACCCATTCTCAATCCGAGCTGGAAAATCGTCGGATCAACCGGCCATCCTCTTCAAATACGTCCAGTTGAAATTGTGTTGCGCAGCTGCGTAAAAGCGTGAGCACCGAGGGCGTTTCAGCGTTGGCATATTGCTCTCGCTCAAGTTCGCCACGCAGGAGAAACAAACCGTCACCGCTCTGCTCCAATCGTAAGGACGCGCCGTCCTGTTGGCATTCCAGTGAATGTTCGTTGCCGACTGTGCGCCATCCTGCATCATTTAATTTTTCGGCCTGCGAGGCCATAGGTAGCGCGGTTTCGTAGGTGGCGAAGAGTCTTAGGGATTCCATAGTTTGTGTTCCTAACGGTTGACAGTACGTTTGTAGACTAATACTGTATGTAAATACAGTTTGACCCGGAGGGTATTTATGGCGGTTATCGCGGTTTGGCAATGTGATCGAGACGGCAGTATGTTTCAAGACAAAAAAGAAGCGGAAGAATACGACAAAATGCTGGAACTGGCGGAGAATATCAGCCAGTTGCTCGACCAGCACGTGCCGGGTGGCAGCTCGGGTCATAATGAGGCGATTGGCCTGTTCCTCGCCAAACACCGGGATTTGCTGGCTCGCGCCTGCAAGGGCAAACCCGAGCTGCTGCTGGAGGAGATCGCTCCGCCGCAGACGGGCAATAATGCGGAGGCGGCCGGCAATAAAGTTGCCCAACTCGCCGCCAAGGGCTGAGGCTCATTTTTTGCGGCAAGAATGCTGCTCTCGCATAGCCTAATCACCTCTTATGCTTCGCTAGTGCTCGCGGTTGCCATCGCCAATCGACTGCGGATTTCCCCAGTTTCATAGCCTTTCCCACAAAAAAGCTTACAATGCCGCCGCGAAAAAGCGGCGTACTGCACCTGGCGACAGGCTGGTCTGGCGCTGTAGAGATTGGTAAGAGAATGGTGGACGGGGTTATGGCGGAAATAGCGGTAGGTCAGCGTTGGGTGGTGGATGCGGAGCCGGAATTAGGACTCGGTATCGTGGTGGGGGTGGATGCACGGGTGCTCACCCTGGTGTTTCCCCAGGCGGATTGTGAACGTATGTACGCCCGCCAAAAAGCGCCCCTGACACGCATCGCATTTGACGTCGGTGACCGCATCCACACCGCAGACGGTCGCACCGGCACCGTGGTTGCCGTGCACGACCACGCTGGCCTTAAGCTCTACGATATTGGCGAAGAGCAACTGGTGCCGGAAGTCTCTCTTTCCAGTGAAATCAAAATGAATCAACCACTGCTGCGGTTGCAAACCGGGCAGTTAGACGCGGCCAAATGGTTTGCGTTTCGCCGTCAGCTGGACCGCGCCATGGCGCGTACCTGGCAATCACAGCTGGGCGGTCTATTGGGCGTCCGCGCCAATCTGATACCCCACCAACTCTACGTCGCACGCAGTGCTTGTGATCGCGAAAACGTGCGTGTGCTGTTGGCGGACGAAGTCGGTCTGGGCAAGACCCTTGAGGCCGGTATGATCCTCACCCGGTTGCTGCGTTTTGAACGCACACAGCGAGTGCTGGTGCTGGTTCCGGATGCGTTGCAGATTCAGTGGCTGGTGGAACTGATTCGGCGTTTTAATCTGCGCCCGGATCTCTATGCGGGAGAGGAGCACGATTTCAGTCTCGGGCAGATTCATCTGCTGCCTCATTCCGCCATGGCGACGGATTCTCGCCTGGCGGCCTCGCTGGCGGAGTTCGATATGGCGATTGTGGATGAGGCTCACCATCTGCAGCCCGGCTCCGAGTCCTTTACGTTGTTGCAGGAGTTGTCGCAACGCTGCCGACATCTAGTGCTGCTCTCGGCAACCCCCGAGCAGCTCGGTGTGGAAAGTCATTTCGCTCGTCTGCAGTTGCTCGACCCCGCTAAATTCGACTCGCTGGAACATTTCATCGCCCAGGAGGCAACCTACGGCGAACTTAATCGCCAAATTCGCGCATTACCCGAAGGGCGAGACCAACTGATTCGCGACTACCAACTCGACCCGTCCCTTGACGGATCCCTGTTGGTCGACCGCTTGCTCGATTGCCACGGCATCGGCCGGGTAATGTTTCGCAACACGCGCGCCTCTGTGCAGGGGTTTCCCCAACGTAAAGCGGTGCCCCATCGGCTCCAGGATGATTCTTGGGAAGCCAAATTCGAATGGCTTGCTGACTTCGCCCGCAAAAACCCTGGCAAAAAAATTCTGGTGATCTGTCACGCGGTAGAGCAAGTGCGCGACTGCGAAGCACACCTCTGGCAAAAGCACGGCATCCATGTCGCCCTGTTTCACGAAGACATGGACTTGGTGGAGCGCGACAGTGCTGCGGCCTATTTCGCCGATATGGAACGCGGTTGTCCGCTGCTGCTGTGCTCCGAAATCGGCAGCGAAGGGCGCAACTTTCAATTCAGTCATCATCTTGTCTGCATGGATTTGCCGGATCACCCGGATGTGCTGGAGCAGCGCATAGGAAGACTAGACCGCATCGGTCAGCAGCAGACAGTGAATGTTCACATCCCGTTTGCGGAAGGCTCTGTCGACGCGGAAAAATTCACTTGGTATCACGAGGTGCTGCAGTGCATTGACCGGCAGAGTCCCGCCGCCGGTGCAGTGCATGATCAGTATTGGTCGCAGCTGATGCACAGCGATTCGGATGGGCCGGTGCATGCAATGGCTCATCAGGCGCTCCAGCAGCTTGAAGTACAAATTCAACAGGGGCGGGACGCGCTGCTGGAAATGAACAGCTGCCGTCGGCCCCAGGCGGATCAGCTGGTGGCAGCCATCGCCGAATTTGAGCAGGAAACGCCGTTGGCGCTAGTGGAGCAGGCGAGCGAGCTGTTTAATTTTCATTTTGAAGAAACTCAGGGCGGTGCCTATTCCCTGATTCCGGCCGACAACATGTTGATTCCGTCGTTGCCCGGTATTCCGCTGGATGGTATCGAAGTGACGTTTGATCGCGCCCTCGCCAATGCGCGGGAGGACGTGCTGTTTCTCACTTGGGATTCGCCGTTTATCACCGGCCTGTGGGAAATTCTTCACCACTCGGATTTGGGCTCGGCGTCGGTGGCATTTTTGCCGAGCAAACAATTGCCGCCGGGCAAGTGCCTGTTGGAAACCTGTTTTGATTTATTGATTCAGTCTTCGCAGGCGACCGCCTGCCTGCCTTTTTTAACCGATCTTTCAGTGCGTGCGCTGGTGTTGGATATGGGTGAAAAAGATTTATCGGACGCCCTGCCGGAGCTGTCATTCGAAAAATCACTCACCCCGGCGGATAAAAAACTTGCGCGCAAAATCATTCAGTCGCGCAAGGATGTGCTGGCTCAGTGGTATCACAAAGCGGAGAAATTTGCCGACGCCAAACGCGCCGTTCTTGTGCAGCAGGCGGTAGGTCGAGTGGAGGATTATTTTGCCACCGAAATCGAACGCTTAGAGGACTTGGCACGCCGCAATCCCAATGTGGATCTGGCGGAGGTGGAGGCGCTACGCTCGCGCCGAGACGGCATATTGCATGCCCTGCGCCAACAGGTTCAGGTGCAGCTTTCCGCCATTCGTTTGGTAGTCACCACCGCTCCTTGAGGTTTGGCATCATCTGGAATTTCGGCTGGTCTTCAAAAAGCCGGCCTATTCGCTAAATCTCAGAAATGCTTATTCCAGAATTTCAAAACCCCCTTCGTAGCGTTGCAAAAATTGCTGCAGATAAAACGCATTTTGCTCCGCGCTGATCAACGGATTATCCAGCACCACCAGCTTGCGTTTTTTAGCTTGTAGCTCCGGGCGAACGTAAAAGAAATGCTGACTGAAAAGGCTGTCGATGGTGCCGTCGGCCAGTGCCAACTCTACGCCTTTTTTTAAGCGCTCTGCCAATTCCGGTTTTCGGGCATTGACGTAGAGATAAAACGGCAGCGGATAAAACACGCTAATTTCGCGATTGAGCACAATGCCGGGAAAATCAATTTTGCGGGTGGTCAAAGTCGTGTGCGCATCGAGCATGCTCAAAGGAATATAATCGAAGCGGCCTCGCACAAGCATGGGAAAAAGCGCTTCCAGGGTCTGCGCTTCCACCACTTCAATTTGATTGGCAGCAAATATTTCCACATCAATCCACACCCCCATACCTGCCACCAATTGTTTGAAATTCATAGTATTGCGGATGTTATCCAGATTCTGTTTGGTGGCTTCCGTGGTAATCAAATTACGTAATCCCAGCATGCCATTTAATACCGGAAATTCCACCGGAATGACTTTCGTGGGATCGACAAAGTGGCCGCGCCAGTGGGAGGAAAACTGCAGATCGAGACGCGAGCCTTTTTCGGTTTCCAGCATCGAGCGGTTCGATGACATGGGTTCAGTAAAGTACTGCAACTGATAAGGCCCGTATTCGGGTACGGTTTTCTCCAGGGTCAGTTTCAGCACATCCGTAAGGTACAAGCGCAGTAGCGGAGTGTAACCCTGGTTGTAATGTTTGATCACCATCGGTGCACGCGGGGGCTCTGCGCATGTTTGCGCGCTGCAAAAACACAGCAGGGCAGCCCAATACCAATGGAGCCAGCGGAGACGGAATAAATGCACCATGAGCTGAGTGATTCGGTGGCAATGATCTTTTGACTATAGAACACATCCTCACGGAGGAGACACCATCCCAATCCATGGTTGGCGTGTTTGTGAGGATTTGCTATTTCAAGAGTGTTTTAGGTGAACTGGAAATAACAACTCGCAATATATAGGCGAGTAGTTATAGGGACAGGCTGTTTGTCGATTATGTGTTGCAAAAACCAGATCTATGGTTGGGCGAAGCCAAAACCCCTGGCTATAGTGAACTACACATCACACTGTTACGAGGGCTGCTCCGAAAGGGAAATCGGCGAAGTGCCACCGTATCCGTGTTCCAAAATGGTAGGGAAGGCATGACCAACACCTTGGGCCGCTTGCGCAGACACCGACTACAGCGTTACCTCGCTGTGGTGGTTTTTTTATCTATCGCGTTTCCCGCAGTAGTCAGTGGCGGTTTTCTTATTTGGCAAAATTATCAGCGCACACTGCAGCAGGACAGTGTGCTTGCAGCAAACAATTATATGGATTTGCTACAGGCCGGTATGTCGATTCCACTGTGGAATGTTTCGCCCGAGCTGGGTAGGCCGTTATTGGACAGCATTCTAGTGGACGCTGCCGTTGTTTCGATCCGCGTGGTGACAGAAACCGGCGAGCCATTTTTGCAATATATACGCGAGATTGAGGGCGCAGGATCGGCGGACAATATCGTGTTGCAGCGTAAGGTTTTGTATAACCAGGATGTTATAGGTCAGGTGGAAATGGCTTACAGCCTGGCCGCCGCGCAGGCGCGAGCGTCTGCGGAAACTCAATTGCTCGCCATTACGATCATCGTGCAGTTGATTGTGTCGCTGTTAACCATTTCCTGGGTTTTGCATCGCAAAATCCTCTCGCCTTTACAAAAGCTTGGTGCAGCGGCAGCGGGCATCGCCAAAGGCGATTTAAAAACCACTGTGCCGCCGCTTGCGGACGATGAATTTGGCGAGTTATCGCAACAACTGGAAAGTATGCGCAGCGAACTTGATATTCATTTCTCTCAGCTGGAGCAGCGCGTCGATAAGCGCACATTAGAATTGCGGATTGTGAACGAAACGTTGCAGGGTACTCTGGACCGTCTGCAACAAACACAACATTATTTAGTGCAATCGGAAAAACTGGCAGCGTTGGGCTCTTTGGTTGCAGGCGTTGCACACGAGCTGAATACGCCGATCGGCAATGGCCTCACGGTAGCCACCAGCATGTGTGACAGTTGCGACATGATTAAGCGGGATATGGCGCAGGGTTTGACTCGCGCGGCATTGGATCGTTTTCTCCGCGATATGGATGAAGGGTCACAGCTGGTGAGTCGCAATCTGGAAAAAGCATCCGAACTGGTGAGCAGCTTTAAACAAGTGGCCATGGATCGCACCAGTGCGCAGCGGCGACGTTTCTCTCTGTCCGCTATTTTGGCCGAAACCCGTATGACCCTGTCTCCGGCATTTAAACGTACGCCTTTTTTGGTGAATATCCAGGTGGCGGAAGATCTGACATTGGACAGTTATCCGGGGCCGCTGGGGCAAGTGGTCACTAATTTATTAAACAATGCACTGATTCACGCATTTGATGGCAAAACCAACGGCACCGTTTTAATGCGTGCAGAGAAACAACACGACATGGTGGAATTGGTGGTGGAAGACGATGGCGTGGGTATTCCGGATGAGCACAAAAATCGGATTTTCGACCCATTTTTTACGACCAAACTCGGTGCCGGCGGCAGCGGTTTGGGCATGCACATAGTGCATAACATAGTGACGGGTATTTTGGGGGGGAAAATACGCGTTTGGTCACAAGTGGGCAAAGGTACGCGCTTTGTTTTGACGCTGCCGCTGTCCGCGCCGCGGGAAAGTGTTGAAGCAGCTGCGGAAAACGCATCCATGAACTTGTTGGCAACAGGTTGAACGGCAAACGGTTTAAATAGGTATCCTCATGAGCAGTGATTTTTCGCAGGATAAAGATCTTTTTGCCTTCAAGGATGACGAGCAGCTGATTTTTGTTACCGACACAGGGTCTCCCGGTTCGGGCGCAAGCCGCGACGACGAGCGCCATGTGTGGCGGGTTCTTATTGCCGATGACGAACAGGATGTGCACGACGCGACGCATTTTGCCTTGCGCGATACCAAAATTCTCGGTCGCGCTCTGGAATTTCATGATGCTTATAACAGCGACCAGACTGTGGAAATATTGCGCACGGTGCCGGACATAGCGGTGGTGCTGCTGGATGTGGTGATGGAGACCGCCAATGCCGGTTTGGATCTGGTGCCGGTGATCCGCGAGCAGCTGAAATTGCGCGACCTGCGTATTATTTTGCGCACCGGTGAGCCGAATCAAGCGCCGGAAATTGATGTCATCCGCGATTACGATATCAATGATTACAAATTAAAATCGGATCTCACCAAGAAAAAACTCTACGCCTCACTGACATCTGCTGTGCGGTCTTATAAACAATTGCGCACCATCGAGAACAGCAAAAAAGGCCTGGATATGATTCTGCGGGCCAGCTCCGAGCTGCTGACGCAGGCGGGCCTGAATAATTTTTCCCAAGGGGTCATTATTCATATCGCTGCGCTTCTAGGCGTGCCGCCCGAAGGCGTGATCTGTGTGCGCCGGCGCGATCAACCGGCTGAAGAAGATCTGATGATCATTGCCGCCGCAGGGGATTTTTGCTCCTTGGTGGATCGCCCTCTTTCGGCCATGAGTCAAACGGTGACATCTCATCTGTTGCGCGAAAGTTTGGATAATCGTTGCAATGTTTTTCATAAACACGGCGTGGCATTGTATTTGGGCAGCCATTCACGCGGAGATATGAGCTGTTATATCGCCAGCATCGCGCCGATTTCCGAAGTCGATCAGGGATTGTTGGAGATTTTCTGCGGCAATATAGCTCTCTGTGCGGACAATATCAGTTTCCTTGATCGCCTGAAAAATTATGCATTCACCGACACGCTTGTGGGTCTCCCCAATCGCAATTCCTTGGAAGAAGTGATCAATCGGTTTATCGATGAAGGTTCGGATGTGCCTTATTCTCTGGCGCTGATCGACATCGATAATTTTGCCGAAATTAACGCAGTGCTTGGACAAGAATATGGCGATCAGTTACTGCGTGCCGCAGCGGATCGGGTCAAAGCGCGGTTTTACCAACCTAATACCGTGGCGCGGGTTGGTGGCGATACGTTCGCCGTTTTCGGCCCGAGTTCTCACATCCAGAAGAAATCACTGCTGCAACCGTTTGTGAATCCATTTCAAATCGGTGGTGAGCTACAACTGTTGTCGATAACCGCCGGTATTGTGCCGATCACAGAAATTCAAGGCAGGGGCTCGGAGGCTATTAAGGATGCTTCCATCGTATTAAAGCAGGCAAAAAGCCAAAACCGCGGCCAAGTGGTAATGTTTCATCACAAGATGGTGGAGGAAGCGCGCGAGCGGCTGGATTTGCTGAAAAATCTGCGTTCGGCTTTCGAATTGAATCAATTGTTTTTGGTATTCCAACCGAAGCTGAAACTGAGCGATCTCAGCGTCACCGGCTTTGAAGCATTAATCCGCTGGCGCAACAGCAACGGGCGATTTATTTCACCGGCGGAATTTATCCCGCTCGCCGAGCAGTCGGGGCTTATTATCCGCATGGGTGAATGGATCCTGCGCAATGCCATTGCTGAGCTCGCCTTGCTGCGCGCCAAAGGCTATATGAATGCCAGCATGGCGGTAAATCTCTCTGTGGCGCAACTGGAGCATGCGGACATTTTGGAAATGTTGCAAAGAGTGATCGGCGAAAACAATATCGACCCAAGTTTTATTGAGCTGGAAATTACCGAATCTATTGCAATGGGCGATATTGACGCCAATTTAAAGCGCCTGGAGCAAATTCGCGATATGGGCTTTAAATTATCGATGGACGATTTTGGTACCGGATTTTCGTCTTTCACCTACTTGCAAAAAATGCCGATCAACTGCCTTAAGATCGACCGCTCCTTTGTGAATAAATCCGATACCAAAAGCGGCCGTGAAATTGTGGAGATGATTGTCCAGTTGGGTAAAACCCTCGGATTGAATGTCATCGCCGAAGGCGTCGAAGAAGAAATTCAGGGCATTCTATTGAAAGAGATGGGCTGCCACGAAGTGCAAGGCTTTTTCTACGCCAAACCCATGCCGCGCGATCAGTTGCATCAATGGCTGGCGGAGCGAAAAAATCGCGGTTGATACCTTCAATTCACAGCAGTGAGCTCGCAATTCCCCTCCTCCGGAGGGGTGCCCGAAGGGCGGGGTGGTTTTCCTGCGTCGGTTTAGTACCAGAGGTCGGGATGACCAATGTGTAGGTTGGAAAAGGCGGCCCGAAATGTAGGATCATCCCTTTCCGACCTGCGCAGCCGATTCAAATGCTTAAACTTACTCTGTTAATCATTCAATAAGACTGGAAAATTAGCGCGGCTATTTCGGCGGCAGGCTGCGCACAAAAGATTCGCAGTGGCGAATCCATTTAAACAATGCGGGATCGGTGGTGATGGCTTCCGGCTCTACATAGACAAACCCTTTAAGCGGCTTGCCAGTGAAATCCATGATGGTGGTATACATTTCTTTGAGCGCGCGTTCGTAGTGACGCGGACCGACACGGGCCATAAGGCGGCGATCGTTGGTGCCTACGCACATGTGGCCGTCCAGTAAAAATGCGAGACCGCCAAACATGGGTTTTTCGACTATATCCTTGTGTTCAGAAAAATAATGGCGAATACGCTGTGCCAGTTGTTCATCGTATGTCATAACCGCCTGGATCACCTGTATCTACCGCATCTTCCTATGCGTTTGCTGAACCCTTTTGTTAAGTGTAGGCGGTTTTTTACGTCCCTGCTGGCAGAACTTTTTTCATTTTTGCGTGCGTGGTTTGCGGGTGCCGCTAAGGCGAAACGCGTTGGCGGTGCTGGCGCTGTAAAAAGGGCGCCACAGTTGAAACATTGCGTCCTGCATTTGCTTCTGCTGCTGCCAGAAAGAAAGCCCGCCAGTTGCCTTTGGCAGGGCTGCCAAGCTTTGCATGGTGGCAGCATTTTTTTCTTCACCCATGCGCCACATTTCCGTTAAATCCGGCATTTGATTTTTTCGTAATTTGTAGCTAATACCACTCAGGCGCAGGCCTATGGTCATTCCCGATGCCACCATCATCTCCCACCAGCGTAGCCAGTAGAGGTAATTGCTGAAGGCATCTTGGAACAGCATTGCGGGCGGCGGGGCGAGTGTGTTTCGTTTGGGCATGGCGACATCCTCCAGTGGGCGAGCCTGCGCTCCTGCATCTTTGATGCCGACTGTTTGGGGCAGCGGTAATGTCACCTGGCGCGTGGCTTGACATTGGCGCTGGATCTACCACATTTAATGCAGAGAGAACCTTCTCGTGAGATCCTATTTATGAATCGCTTTGCTCTTCCTTTTCACTATGCCTGCGGCTTGGCAGCATGGTTTCTGGTGGGCGCCTCTACCCATGCAGAGACGCCGCAACTCAATCCCAACTTCCATTATTTTATCGCCGGCCAAGTGGTGGGGCCGCGCGGCTTCAGCGTCGGCGATCCCGGCAATTGGAGCATCAGTCTTATCGATCTTATCGGGCATTCCGTCGGCAAAAAGGTAAAGGCGAAGCCCGAGGATTATCGTGGCAAAAACGACGCGCTCAATGTGGTTTGGTCGAAGGCAAAAATGAACGGCCAACTGGCGTTGTATGGTGATCCTATTAACTTATCCGCGGTGCGCGATAAGGCGACTTTAGTGTTCGATCTCAAGCTTGAGCGCAAACCCACCAAGGATGTCACTATTTCCATGGACTGCGAATGGCCCTGTCGCGGCAGTTTCAACGCTACCAGTACCATCAAAAAATTTCCCATAGGTGAATGGCGCTATTTTTCTCTGCCGCTTAATTGCATTCGTGGTGATAAGTTCGATCTGAGCAAAATCAATGGCGTATTCCTAATGAGCACGGATGGCGCAATGGCATTATCACTGGCGAATATTCGGCTGGAGCGTTTGGCCGAAGGCGAGAAAGGCTGCGTGGAGTAACAACATAAAGCCACCCGGCGGCTGCGGACGTTGCGCTTATTGCTGCCGGATTTTGTGCAGCAGCGCGGTGGCGTCAATTGGCGGCATTGGGCGGGCGAAAAAGTAGCCCTGACCAAAGTCACAGCCGTAGGACTGCAGCAGGGCAAGCTGTTGAGCTGTCTCGATGCCCTCGGCGACTACGGTCATGCCCAGGTTGTGGGCGAGGGCAATAGTGGCGCGCACGATCTCGCTGGTGTTGTTGTTGGTCTGCTCGTTTTCAATCAAGGCATTGACGAAGGATCGGTCGATTTTCAGTACCTGTACTGGCAACTTATCCAGATAGCTCAACGACGAGTAACCAGTGCCGAAGTCATCAATTGCCAGCCGAATACCGCGTTGGCGCAGCGCGTCAAGGGTCTCATCTACCGTGTCCGTGTGACGCAGGAGCGCAGACTCAGTGATCTCGAATTCAATGTTGGTGGGGCTGACTCCGGTACGTCGGAAAATGTCATCCATACGGTCGAGAAAATCTTCACGCTCCAACTGCACGGGTGACAAATTCACGGCGATGATCGGCAATGGGTCGGGACCAAACATTTCCCTCCATGAGTGTAGCTGCTGACAGGCCTGCTCCAAGACCCAGAGGCCGATGTCGAAAATCAGCCCCGACGCTTCCGCCATTGGAATGAATTTATCCGGTGGCACCATGCCGCGCTGGGGATGACGCCAGCGGATCAAGACTTCGAAGCCAGTGGCGGCCAGGGAGTGGAGGGTGATGATCGGCTGGAACACCACGCTGAATTCCTGGCGGGGCAGGGCGAGCTTGAGGTCGGTCTCCAAAGCCGCGGTGTCCAGCTTNNGTCCAGCTTCTGTTGCAGCAATTCCGCATCGAATTCCTGGCTGAGACCGCGGCCGCGATCTTTGGCTTTTTGCATGGCAATATTGGCGTCCCGCAAAACCTGGGTGGGGTCGGTACTGGAGCCGTCTGCGATCACATAACCGATGCTGACACTGAACGTCAGGCGGAAGTGATCTATGGCAAAAGGTTCTTTGAAGGCATGGACGATGCCGTCGGCCAGTTCTGCCACTTGAGTTCGATCACTCACACGATCCAGCACTACCACAAATTCGTCGCTGCCAAGTCGTGCAACCTGTGCCGGCGGCGGGCAGAGTTGGCGCAATTTCTCGGCAGCGCTTACCAGCAGTTGGTCGCCGGTTTGGTGGCCATAGTTTTCGTTGATGGTGCGGAAACGGTCACCGCCGATAAAAAGCACAGCGAAACACCCAGCCGCCGCCTCGGCAGTGGGGGTGGGCTGCATCAGCTTTTCCACGTGCTGCAGTAGCCAGGCGCGGTTATACAAGCCAGATAGCGTGTCGTGGTAGGCGATATAGGTTGTCTTGGCTTCCGATTCCCGGCGTTCCTCGATCTCCGCCGACAGGTCGCGGGTGCGCTGTGCCACCCGTTGCTCCAATTCGGAATTGAGCTGACTGACAGCGCGGTTTGCCTCTTTAAGCTTGGCAGTCTGCTCGCTGACTTGCTGCTCCAGTTCCCGCCGCCGTTTAACAGTCAAATGCAGTCGCCAGACGCTAAAACCGTAAATCGAGCCGAGGAACAGCGCAAAATAGAGCACAAAGGCCCACCAGGTTTGCCACCACGCGGGCAGAATGGTGATCGCGATTTCCCGCGTGCTGCCGGTCCACACACCATCGTTGTTACTGGCAATCAGTTGAAACCGGTAATCGCCCGGGGGCAGGTTACTGTATTGGGCGCTACGCTGTTCGCTGGCATCAATCCACTCATCGCTTCGACCCAATAATCGGTAGCGATACTGATTTTTCGTCGGCGAGATCAGATTGGTGGCGCTGAATGACAGCTTGATATCGTCTGCTGTGCTCGGCAGCACCAAGTGTGAGGTGCGATTCAAAGTGTGTTCCAGCCAGGAGGAGTCGCCGGGTTTTTGCAACTGGTGGTTGACCTGCAACTCTGTGAAATGCACCTGCGGGGCATACTCGTTGCGCGGCAGGTGACGCGGATCAAAAAAACTGAAGCCTTGATTGGTGCCGAAATACAGTAGTCCGGCGCGAGTGCGCAGATGGGCGAAGCGGTTGAACTGAATCCCCGCCAGGCCGTCGTGCTGGTCGAATGTCTCCATTTCCTTAGTGAGTGGGTCGAAGCGGACCAACCCGTTGCGGGTGCCCAGCCAGAGAAATCCCAGTGAATCTTCTTCGACGCCGACGATGAATTCGTCTATCAGGCCGTCTTTAGTGGAAAAGTGGACGAGTTCGCCGGACGCCGGATTAAACCGGTACAGCCCCCCTCCGGTTGCAATCCACAGCAGGCCATTGCCGCCCAGGTGCAGGTCGAGTATGCCGTGGGTCAAGGGAAATGGCGGACTCCAGGAATATCCGGTTGTTGGCGAATAGTGCTCAAGCCCCTGATGACCACCGACCCAGTAGTGACCCTCTGGAGTTGGCTCTATGTCATTGACGTTTTCGCTGCGGAGGCCGTCGGGATTGCTGGGTGTGCGCGGGGGGACGCGCTCAAAGCGGTTGTTGCGGGGATCAAAAATTTGCAGCCCGGACGCGCCTACCGCCATCACCAGCCGACCCTTTGCGTCCACATGAATGCGAAAAACATGATTTTCCGCCAGCGTTTGTCCGTCCTTTGCCAGCGGGTCATGCATGTAGCGTTGGACTTTACCGGTTTTGGGCTCCAGCCGATTCAAACCGCCGGCCCAAGTGCCAAGCCAGATGTAACCGGCGCGGTCCTCGGCGATGGCGAGCACCGCATTGGACCCAAGGGTTTCCGGGTTCGTCGCGTCATGACGAAAATGCTTGAAGGTGTAAGTGCGCGGGTCGAAGCGATCGACTCCATTGCCATCGGTACCGATCCAGATATAACCCTGACTATCTTCGAACATGCCGGAAACATGGTTGAAGCCAAGGGAATTTTCGCTATCGAAACTATGGCGAAAGGAGTGGAATTTCTGCAGATGGCGGCTGACGCGATACACCCCGTGTTGCCCACAGGTGAACCAGATCGAGCCTCTGCCGTCCTCGTAAATGTTCGAGATGCTGGCGGGTGGCAAGCGGTATTCGTCATAGGCGGAAGCGGGGTAATGCACAAATACGCCGGTGCCCGGATCGAAGCGATAAGCCCCCTGTTTTTCGGTGCCGAGCCAGATGTTGCTGTGGCTGTCGGCCATGATGGCAGTGAGATCATTGGTGCCCAAAGCGCCGGGCACGCCAGGCTTGGCGGTGTAATGGGCGACATTGCCTGTGGTGGGGTCGAGGTGGAACAGCCCGCCGCGGGTGGAGATCCACAACTGACCATTGCCGTCCAGAGCCAAGCCGAAGAAGCTGCGATAGCCGATGGTGTCTGGAATGGTGAAATACGAAGTAGCCTCGCCACTGGTTGGGTCGAACTTCAACAACCCGACGTTGCTGGCGAGCCAAAGCTGCCCCGTGCCAGGCTCGGGAATAATGCGAAAAATGGAAAGTGGGGTGGTGCTTTTGTGAAGAAAGCGCTGAGCGATTTCTCCCGATGTTGGATTGAATCGCATAAGCCCGAGACGATCACCGCCGATCCAAAGGTCCCCGTTATCGGCTTCCGCAATGGCAGACATCACCTGATAGTCGCTGATGACGTAGCGGGTGAAGGTTTCGGTTTCCGCGTGGTAACGGTTTAGGGCGCTACCCAGCGCCCAAAGCGTGCCGTCCGAATGAAGGAAGGTCTGCATGACGTTGGGTGAACCCAGGGTCGTGGGATCCTGCGGGTCGTGATGAAACACTTTAAGGTTGTAACCATCGTAGCGTTTCAAGCCGGAATTCGTGGAAATCCACAGATAGCCATCGGGCGTGCGCATCACGGAAACGTCGTAATCCTGGCGATAGCTTTTCTCCAGGTGCAGGGGGTGTGCACGCGTGCTGGCATCCGCCCAGGCGGAAGCGCCGGCCGCTAGCGATAAGAAGA
>DJFQ01000023.1:24642-52296 GCA_002432095.1 Marinagarivorans sp. UBA5868
TCGTCATGCTAAGGATTGAACTCCACCCGATTGCGGCCGTTTTGTTTGGCCCGATAAAGCGCGTCGTCGGCCCGTTTGAGAGTGGTGGCGATGTCATCTCCTTCCGCCATGATGGCGACCCCAATGCTCACGGTAATACCCAGTCCATCTTCACCATTGAAGGTACATTGGCCCGCCAGCTGGCGCAGTTTCTCCGCGAAAGCGTGGACGCCGTCCACCGGTTGGCGGCGGCACACCACCACGAACTCCTCGCCGCCGATACGGGCGAAAATATCATCGCTGCGCAGATTCATCGCCAGCATTGCCGTAAAGGTTTTCAAGACTTTGTCGCCCATATCGTGTCCGTAGCGATCGTTTAGCGCTTTAAAGTGATCCAGATCCATGGCCAGCACGCCGACGCCGGCGAGACCTTTGTCGCGCAGGGCCATGGCGTCCAGGCGGCGGTGCATCCCGGTGCGGTTGTATATGCCAGTGAGGGGATCGGTATTGGTGAGGTTTTCCAGATGCAGATTCTCTTCCGTGAGCCGGCGCTGCTTTGCCTCCAGTTCCCGAATGGCTTGGCGATCCCGCTGGGCGGCGCGATAAAGGCCGTAAAAACGCGCAGTGCCTTCGCCGAGGAAGACGGCCATCCAAAAGGAGAGAATGCCGATCAATAAGCTTTCCGTAGAGATCCAACGTCCAACCAGGGCCAGCTGTTGAATGTCGATTTCATGAAAGCCACGCTCTGGAAAATCCACGCCCACCGCGATGATGTTGTCGAGTTCGGTTTTCTGCCACTGGCGGCGTGATTTGCGTTCTCCCAACCACCAGCCCGCCACGCGGAATTCGTTGAATTGAACCCGCACTGGCGATTGTGCCTCCTCGACGCCAAAAGTGGCTTCCATCGGTTTGCTGCTGGCGGGATCCTCAGCGGAGGCATAGGCTGGATTGTGATTGCGTATATAGACCCGGATGCGCGACGCAGGGCCCTGATACCGCAACACCACTTCCAATGATGTGAAACCTCGAAAGTCCAAACCTTTACCCGGTGCGGTTGCCGTGTTGACGCTCCAACCGCAACCATAGGCGTCGGTGGGTTTGAAATCACAGGTCCAGCTGCGGCCCTGCTCGCCGGTCCACTGCGCAGATTTACCGCGCTCTCGATCCGCATAGCCGTAGAGCATTGCGGTGTACTCGTTGATCGGCAGCGGCAGGGTTTTGTCCGGCAGAAAATAATGTCCGATAAACACCAGGCAGGTGCAAGCCAGCACTATGACGCGCACTCGGGAATAATATCGAACCATTCCAAACCCGCTCGGCCCGTTCATGGCGACGCGCTCGTAAATACACATTGCACGCTGTCGCGATTTTTTTTCGCCTGGTACAAGGCTACATCCGCGCGTTTAAACAGCGAATCAAATGCCTCGATCTCCTCCGTCTGGGCGACGCCAATGCTGATGGTCACGCGGCACACAGGATCAACGGAAAAATGATGGTCCGCGACTCGCTGGCGTAGTTTTTCTGCCAGTGCCTTAAGCGCCTGTGTCGAATTGCCATCCACCAGCAGCACAAATTCCTCGCCACCCCAGCGCGCAAAAATATCCACAGCACGGACTTCGCTGGCGATCAAGGTGGCAAACTCACGCAAAATCACGTCACCAGCCTGATGGCCCCAGCGATCGTTAATGGTTTTGAAGTGATCGATATCCATCACCATCAGCCCCGTGCCGGTGGGCAGAAAATACCGACCGTAAAGCTGTTGCAGTTTTTGGATAAGGCCTGTGCGATTGTTGACGCCGGTCAGAGGATCGGTGATCGAACGGGACTGCAGTTCAACGTTTTCTTTTGACAATTGCTCGTTTCCGCCGGAGAGATCCTCCAGTTGCTCGCGTTGGCGGTGCGCCCCCTTTTTTAGCCGGTAATAACGCGTATAACTTTCCAATAAGAGATAAACCACCCAAAACAGCAGGATGAGCAGCAGGTAGGTTTCGTCGGATATGCGTTTGCCGACCAACTCGACTCTGTCCAGTCGCACCCGGTGGATACCAGGATCAATGCTGTCGATTCCCATGCCTACCAGATGACCGAATTCGGGGCCGGCGATGTGGCGCGGTGGGTTTTGGCTGATGACCCACCACTCCTCAACCATAAAATCCTTAAGGCTGACGAAGACCGGCCCACTGCGCAAGTCATCAACATTCAAATAAGTTGCTAAATATTTTTCCGAGAGCCCCGGCTGTATTTTCTTGTGCTCGGGATTGTCATTGTTGACGAAGAGGCGCAGATAATCCGCCCGCCCTTCATAGGCCGCCTGAATACGGAAACCATCATATTCACTGGCATCGATGATTTTTTTCGGGTTGTTCTTGGAGGTCTCGGGAAAGTTCCAGAAGATGGATAAGCCACAGCTGATACCGTTAAACCGGTCTGGATAGTCACAGCGCCACGCCGTTTCCTCTTTATTGAGTGGAATGGTGGTTGCGCGGCCATCAATGATGGGGCCGAAGGGACCGGTTCTGACATTGTCGCTCGGGTGAATCGTCTGTGTTTTCGGTGGAATAAAGGGCTTAGCCGCAATCGCCAGCACCGTAAGCAAAGCCATAAAAAATCTGATGCTGGTTAATAATCCGGACATAAAGCCTTAGGCGCGTAGAAGCGGCGCAACGCGCCCGACCGTGACAATAATTTAACTCTGTATCTGCTGGTTTTTACCGAGTATAGATCACAGCTGTGAAGGAGGACCGGCGGATTGCGTATTTTCCACCGACGTGGAGATTTGGTTATGGAATGTGATGTTTTGATAGCAGGAGGAAATTAATTATGCGCTGGAAATAGGTGCACGCGACCATGCGGTCGCGCCAACTTTACTGTAAATACGGCCAGCCTTGCGCATCCCAACCCAGAGTCGCCACTTTTAAAACCGCGGCGCCGTTGTTGTCCCGGTCGTACACGTGATACGCGATGATGTGTTTGCCGTCGTGGGTGTGAATGTCCTGCCCACCGGGGCCGATCCATCGACCATCATTTCCTTTAACCAAGCTCACGCCGCCTTGCATCATATCCACGCCATTTTTATCCACATAAGGGCCGGTGATCTGCTGTGAGCGACCGACCATAATGCGGTAAGTGCTGTCCACACCAGCGCAACAAGTGCCGATGGAAACAAATAAATAATAATAACCATTGCGATAGGCCAGTGTTGGCGCCTCTATGCCGCCGTCGCGGCGAGCAAGGGAAAAAAGTTGGCCGGTGGGTTTCATAGTGTTGCGGTCGATACGCGTGAGTTTAATTCCACTGCTCCACGAACCCAGCACCATCCACGGATCACCTTGCGGGTCGATAAATAAATTTGGATCGATCGCATTGTAGTCGCTCGCTGTGGTGGTGTTTATCACCAATCCGTCGTCGCGCCAGTCGCCCACGGCTATACTGGAGGCCGATGCGAGACCAATCGCCGATTGCCGCGAACCAAAAGTGGAAATGGAATAGTACATCCAGGTTCGGCCATTGAAATGATGAATATCCGGCGCCCACACATCGCGACTTTCCTGATTCGGCACGTAATTGGCCCACCAATTTAATTTATTCGCAAAAATAGAGGCGAGCGGCTCCCACTGGCGACCATCGGCGGAGCGTTTGCCGTAAATGCCCAAGCCGGTTTGGAATTCCCACCAAACTCCATTTTCTTCAATAATTGTGGGGTCGTGAGTGCCGAGATTACCGGTTAAATTCCACTGTGCGCCATCGCCGCCGTCACCGGGTTCGTTAGCCAAAGGCGAAGGAATAACACCTCGCAGATAAAATCGCTGGCAGACATTATCCAGCCATTCCCAGGTGCCAATATTGGTGCCGTCAGCCAATCCGCAGTCAGCCAGATCCAATACGCGATCCTCCCCTGGCGCAAAAAATGCCATGGCACCATCGTTTTGCGGTTCCAATCGCCAATTGGCTAAGGAGCCGCTACAGGCACCTTGCACCACATCGTTGCCGGTTCGCGTCAAACACGCGGATTGATTGTGCACTGGTTGGATTTGATAAAGCCCTTCGCCGGCGTGGTTAAAGGTGAATTTTTGACAGGGTGAACTCAGCCATTGCCACTGCGCCACGCTTAAACCTTGCGTTAGAGCGCAGTTGGCAATATCCAACGCTTTGCCACTCTGGGCGCTGATAATTGCCACTTGATTTACCGGTTGCAGGCGCCAGCGTTGACAGGTGTTATCCAACCGGCCCCATTGATTAATTGCACTGCCAGCAAGCGTTGCGCAATTACCAACTTCCAAATTTTTATTGCTGTACGCGTTAACCAATTCGAGCCAGCCACCTTGCGGCGCCGGTTGCACCCGCCACTTTTGGCAATTGGTATCACGCCAGGGTTCATGCACGGCATTTGCGCCGTCCGCGGTGTCGCAGTTGTTGATACTTAAAAACAAGCCGCTCTGCGTATTGCTGAGACGATAGAAGCCGTCGGCGGTGGCGTCGAGAACCCATTGGCTGTTTGGCGATGTGCAGAGTTGCTGCGCCGCCACGGAACCGCTGCCGGCACTCAAACATAAACCGCTATTGTTATTAATAAGGTGCATTGCCGGGCCGGATACTTTTGCCGTCAGCGGGCCTTTTTCGCCGGAGGGTACTGCCTGTGGTGTTCCTGCGGCGGCGGGCGCACCAAATACCGGTACGCCATTATTCCAAGTGAATTTTTGCGCTCTTACTGAGCGTGTATTGCCGCAGCCTTGATCCGCGCGGGAATTACCGTGGTACACCAGCCAGTCTTCGCTGCCATCCGGGGATTTAAAAAATCCGTTGTGCCCAGGGCCAAACACGCCGTTACCGCGTTGAAATACCGGCTCCGGAAATTTTTGCCACGACGATGTTTGCAGCGGATCACTGCCGATCAATTCGAGCATGCCCAATTTATAATCCGGGCCATTGCAGGAGCTGGCCGAATACACCACAAAGGTTCTGCCATCGCGCTGCAAAACCTGCGGCGCTTCGGTTACCAAGCCTGGATTATCCAGCCCGGATTGTCGCTCCCAGGGCAGCAGCGGCGCTGTTAATTCCACTTTTGCACCGGTGACCGTCCAGGGATTGGTCATTTCGCGAATCCAGTTTTTTTGCAGATCGCCGTCCCACTCGGACCACAACAAATACAGCTTGCCGTTGTGCTGCAAATAGGTGCCGTCGATATTCCATGTGTTCGGCATGGGCGCACCTTTATAGGCATAAGGGCCCATGGGGTCGTCGCCTTCACTTTCCAAAACCTGCAGATGCTGGCGATCCAAATTAGCTTCGTGTCCCGCCGTAAACATCAGATACCACCGCGTGCCGTTGGGACCTTGCAATCGGTGAAATTCAAACGCCCAAAAATTACAACAGGCTCCGACATCAGTGGCGGACCAAATATAAACCGGCTCCGCGAGGGCCAGCCCGGCGAGCGTGGGCGACTTGCGCATCACCAGTTGTGAGGACCACGTGGTGGTCACCAGATAATAGTTGCCGTTGAAATATTGCAACCAGGGATCGGCGCCATCACTGAATAACGGATTGGCGAACGTCGCACCGGCAGCCCCAGAAGAGCTGGTGCTGCTCGACGATGAGCTGCTAGATGAGGAACTCGAACTGCCAGAAGACGAATTTGAACTGCTTGAGGAAGTCGAACTGCTTGAAGAACTGGAGCTGGAGGAAGACGAACTGCTGGACGAACTCGTAGGGTCTGTTTTGGACCCGCCGCAAGCTGTTATTGCCAACAGAAGGCTGGCTATCAGAATCTTTTTCATCGTGTCACCTGCGGAGTGATTTCCTAAATAAATTTTTTAAACATGATGTTTTGTTGCAAGAACGCGCGGGGCGTAATCGTAATTACCGGCTCAATGACGTCGCTGCCATCCATTCTTATTGTCTATCGGCGCATTAGTGGTCAAGTAGGTTGTCGGCAAGACTAACCAATTGGACAGGCCACTTATATGACTTATGCCCGGATGCGATCCGCAAAACATAAATTTGTGAGAGTCATCGCATCATCTGACACGGTGCTACGCACGGCACGATCCACACGTCGGTAAGCGATGAACTCGTTGATTCTGAACCTAGCACTGTGTCACGCCCCCCATTTGTCTTACTAACTAGAATTGGTCAGTCCGCAGTGCTGGCCTTGCTCTTAATAAGATGTAAGGCGGGTGTAATCGGTTACTTTTGAGAAATTTGCCCCAAAACTTGTACTTTTTAAACGGTATGATTCGTAATTGGCAATAAAGACGCGCGCGGAGGCAACTGCCCGTAATGGGCGTGGGTTTTCAGTCGAGACAATTGCCCCGGTTTATCCGGGGCATTTTTTGTTGCAGCGCTGCGTAAACAAGAAGTGGCTAAATTAAAGAAAAAAACTAAACCAAAAAATAAAAAACTAAGCCAAGATAAAAATGGGTTCCGATATGTTCAAAATCACTGTGCCGCTGGTGCTTGTTCTGGGATTAATCGCTTGCGGAGGTGCCACTTCGCCGGCTCCCAGTTCCTCATCNNTCCTCATCCAGTTCATCCTCATCCTCCAGCTCTTCGTCGAGCTCGTCTTCAAGCTCATCGTCATCAAGTTCATCATCATCAAGTTCTTCGTCGTCCAGCAGTAGTTCATCCGGAGTTCCGGTTATTACTGTAGTGGTAGAAGAAGGGGATCGGGCTGTTTGCGCTTTCAACGGCGCCGTGGAGAGCGACCACGCGGGTTATACCGGAACCGGTTATGCGAATGTTGCCAACGCGGCGGGCACCACGCTTACCTGGGCAATTTCTGTGGCGACACCTGGGCGATATTCCTTTGCTGTGCGCTACGCCAATGGCGCTACGACAGCACGTCCGGCGGTGATTTCTACCGCCCAATTAAGCGGCAATTTCGGTTTCTCTCCTACGACCAGTTGGGCAGACTGGCGTGAGGAAATAATCGTTTTTGATTTAGCGGCGGGAAGCCAAATAATCAACCTTACCGCAAACAGTGCCGATGGGTTGCCGAACATTGATTCATTGCGCGTCGTTGGACCAGGTTCCATCTCCGCCGGCATGTGTCCTGACCAGCCACCGCTGACGGTATGGTTAGCCGGAGATTCCACCGTCGCCAATGGCAACACTCCGTGTCCTGTAGGTTGGGGCAAAGTATTTGGCTCTTTGTTCAACGACAAAGTGACTGTGCAAAATGCAGCGGTTGGCGGGCGCAGCGTGCGCACATGGCTTTACGATGTTTTGAGTCAGGCGGGTAACGATGGTGAATGTCGGATTACAACCAACGGTGATGGCTCACCAGTGTTGCAAGCACGCTGGACTTCGATGTTGGCACAGATGCGTCCCGGTGATTACCTTTTTATTCAGTTCGGCATTAATGACGGCTCACCCACTTGTCCGCGCCATGTCGGATCCAACGCCTTTAAAAACGAATATGTGTATATGGCCAATGAAGCGAAAAAACGCGGCGTTCAGCCAATTCTGGTCACTCCTGCCCCCGCATTAAAATGCAGTGGCAGTTCCGCCGTTGCCAGTCGGGGTTTTTTGACAGAGACATTCAGTGTTGGAAGTCAGCTGAATATTCCGGTGATCGATTTACACAAATTGGGCACAGACCTTTACAACCAATTGGCTTTTTGCCCCGTTGCGGGAGGTGATGTGTCCGCATCCACCACCGGACCTGTTGGCAATTTTTTCTGCGACGATCACACGCATTTTGATACACCGGGTGCACAACAGATCGCCGGTATTATCGCCAAAGCGCTGCGTGCCCAGGCAGTTCCCTTGGCTGACTATTTAAAAGCGGAATAACGTAAAAGCGAACTCTATTATGCAACTGAAAAAACATCTTTCCATGCAGCACTCGGCCGTATTTTCTTTTGCGATGCTGTTGCTTTCCTTTTTGCTGGTCGGCTGTGGCGGTTCAGGTACTTCGTCCGGCATGACCGGCAGCAATTCTTCAAGCAGCTCGTCGTCCAGCAGTTCATCCTCAAGCAGCAGTTCGTCTTCAAGTTCTTCATCAAGCTCGTCTTCATCCAGCAGCAGTTCCTCCTCAAGTGGGGCCGGAGCTTTAACGCTGCAGGAAACGGACGCGAGTACGTGTTTGTTGCAGGGCGTCGTGGAAGCGGATCACACGGGCTTTAGCGGGGCAGGTTATGCCAATACCGCGAATGCAGCAGGGCTGGGATTGGTATGGCATGTTTATGCCGAGCAACCTATGCGAACTGAATTATCTGTGCGCTATGCCAATGGTTCGACTGAGGCGCGACCGGCCGTATTTGCGGTTAACGGAAAAAATACCGCGAATGATGAGTTTGTGCCGACAGCAGCGTGGAATGATTGGCAATCGGTGATCATCGCCGTGGATCTGGTGTACGGCAACAATACGCTCACCTTGTCCGCTACCCAGGCTAATGGTCTGGCAAATATAGATGCACTTACTTTTTCCGGCGCGGGCATTGAACCCGGTAATTGCGCGACGGCGCGAATCGCCGTCGCCGGGCAGCCGACTATCAATACTCCTATTGAATTTAATGCGGAAACCTTCACTCGGGGTGCCGATTTAATCAACGCGTTCGACTGGAATTTTGGTGACGGCGTCGCTGCCAGCGGCAAAACGGTCAGTCATCGCTACGCAACGACCGGCATAAAGTTGATCACCCTGACAATCACCGATCGAGACGGTGGCCAATCGGTGGTGCAGGAAAGTCTGGAAATAAAAAATGCCGCCGCAGGTCCGATCAGGGTATTTATCGCGGGGGATTCCACCGTCTCCACCTACACAGATACCGCCAGCCCAAATGATCAAGCGGGTTGGGGGCAGATGTTGCCCGCGCAATACTCTAGCCAGGTGACGGTCGACAACCGCGCAATCGGCGGCCGTTCCGCGCGCCGATTTATCGACGAAGGCCATCTCGATGCCATTTGGAACGACATTCGCGCCGGCGATTATTTGCTGGTGCAATTTGGTACTAATGATGGTCACCGCACTGCAACCTACACCATCAATGGACAGACAATTCCGTATTATCTGGAGCCGCAAACGGATTTTAAAACCTGGCTGCAGAAATACATCGACGGCGCCAAAGTACGTGGAGTGCAACTGGTATTTGTCACCCCGCCACCGCGAAATTCCGCCTATTGCACCGGCGGTAATGGCACAGGCGCCCACGCCCAGGCTATGCGTGAACTCGCCACAGCCAACCGTGTGCCCCTGGCGGATCTCAATGCAAAACTGGTTACTTACCTGACAAATATTTGCCCCGCGCCAGTACCCGAGAATTTCTTTTTACGGCGAGCGGACGGAACAGTTGACGGCACCCACTTTCAGGAACATGGCGCACGTGTGATGAGTTCAATGGTTGCCGATGGGATGGCAGAAGCTGCGCTGACAATTGATCAGTTTCGACGGTGAACGGTGAGAGCTGTGTCGGTACTTTGCGCTAAATAGAATGCAGAAATTTCACGTTCATTCCGCTGTTGTTTTTTTGGTGACCCTCGGCTTTGCGGTGCTTAGCTCTTTGCTCTTATATAGCCAATCCGCCGTGATAGATCGGTTATTGCCGCGTGAGCAAAGTGTCTATCCGTGGGATGCGGTTCTGACCACCGATGCATCGCGCGGTGGTTCTTCAGAAATAACGCTGCATGATGCCTCATCAAGCTTTAGTTTTGGCTTTATGCTCAGCGAATCAACTGAGTATCCCTATATTGCCTACTCGGTTGATCTCTCGCCCCATTCACACCCTGTGGCGCTCGCCGATTGGACGCAGTACGACACATTCAAATTTAATATTCTTTGTTCCAACCGCAACATTCTGACGTTCTCCATTCATACTTTTGACGACGAAGTGACGAAACTCGACGATCACGGTAGTTATCGTGTAGCAGAAACCTTCTTTGCGTGCTCCGAAGAGCGGCGTGAAGTCACTATCGATTTAAAAGAATTGGTGACTCCTGAATGGTGGTTCCGGCGCCATGGTGTCGATTATTCCAAGCAATCGTANNTTGAAGTCACATCCGCATTTCTGCAAGGCACAGATCAACGTTATATTTTTGCGGCTGCTGGCTTTAACCTGTTGATATGGAGCGCGTACATTTATTGGTACCTTCGGCGCAGGACATCCGCACTGGTCGTCCAGATCACAGAAAAGGTTCAGCAGGAGCGCCCGCTGATCGCATACCAGCAGCTCCCGGACGATACCAAACATGACCGGCTTCGAAACACCATATTGCAATATATGGCGGCCCACTATGCAGATCAGGATCTAAATCTGGATATGGTGGCTGCGGACTTAGGCACCAATCGGGCAAGAATTAATGCGTGTCTGAAAGAGGAGTCGGGGCTGACCTTCACCGCGTACATAAACAAACTCAGGTTAACTGAGGCTGCGCGCCTGCTTTTACATAAAGAGACCAGTATTGCGGAAATAGCTGATGAAGTTGGCTATAGCAATGCTTCGTACTTTACGACCGTTTTCAAAAAAGAATACGCCTGTACCCCAGGGGAGTTCCGCCGGTTAATGGTGGACAAAAAGCGGAATAATAGTGAATGACAGATGCACCCACACGCTGTGACTGAAAACCACCTCTCTCCGACCCAAAGTCTAGATGTGATTTGCGTCACGCAAAGGTTGTGATTCGCTCGCATCTTGTCATTTCGACTGCAAATAGATGCCCTTCCGCAATGCTTTGAGATAATTATCACTAAACTGGTATTTTTTTAACGCTACCATGTGTCGAGTGTTTTTTGTACGACTGCTGTAGCCATCAACGCCGCTTCTATAAGAGGCTTCCGCGTTGGCGGGGTCGGGACAGTTGATAGAGAGATCTTGGTGGGGCGAAAAATATGCGTCTATCTGTTTATTCATTTTTGCCGGAGTCGTTTCCCCACCCGCGTTCCGCTTTTCAAACCGAGCACGAGAGACTCCGTAAGCTTGGTATGTGGACCGGGCATCTGGGGGTGATTGCGGCGATATTATTTACGCTTTCAACGTTCGGCATCTATGGCGCTTATAAAGCTTCTGAGATCAACCACTCGTTATTACCTGCGGATGAAGGTGAGATGCCCTGGACGATTTCACCCACCTCGGATCGGCAGGATGGCGGCGCGTCCAGCCTCAGGATGCGTGATGATCGTGAGCGGATTGACTTTGACTTCACTATTGCTGGATCCGCCAAAATTCCTTACGTTGCCGTCAGTGCACTTTTCTCAGGTCCGGAAGTTATTGAGAATTTCGTTGATTGGTCGGGCTATAGTTCGATTTCTATCGATGTGCGTTGCGATCCGGCCAACGAGTTTATGCTCGTTTTATCGACCTTTGATGAAAAAGTGACCCGTGCGGGCGATTATTTAAGTTTACGTATACCCACTGCGTTTTTCTCCTGCCACAGCAAGACGGAAAGTATCAATATTGACTTGCAGCACCTGGAAGTGCCGGAGTGGTGGCTGCTCCATCAAGGTTTGGAGCTAACCGATCGCGGATACGATTTATCGCGAGTCCGCGGCTTCTCCTTCATTAATTCACCGCAAAGTCCGCTTGACGTTCCTTCCAACTTATCCATCAGCAACATCCAGTTATTTGGGCGTAATTGGACATTGTTGTACATTTCCGTGGTTTTTTGCGCAGCTATTTGGGTGTTTTTTCTCACACTTGCGCTGAGATGCAAATTGCGCAAAGTACGTGAGGAAATTCAGGATAAAGCGCAGCAGGAGCGCACTTTGGTACCTTGCCAGGAAGTCCCAACGCAGTTGAGCGGAGATATACATAAGGATGCTGTATTACGGTACATGGTGACTCAGTATGTGAGGCCCGATCTGAGCATGGAGGTCGCAGTTGCAGAACTAGGTATTAATCGAGCAAAAATAAACGCAATCCTAAAAAAGGAACTGGGTCTCACCTTTGTCGGTTACATCAACAAACTCAGGCTTACTGAAGCGGCACGTTTGCTGTCGGAAAAAGAGTCCAGCGTTGCCGAGATTGCCTACCTGGTGGGGTACAGCAACGCATCGTACTTTACGACAGTTTTCAAAAAGGAGTACGGTTGTACGCCCGGAGAGTTTCGCAAGTTGATGGAGTGTAAAACGGCGTGTGATCTGTAGGCCGGTTCTCAGAAATGGCGAAAAAATGCCTTGGTTTGCGAAATTTAATAGAAAACGATACTGATTTTTAACAGGCCGGACCTATCCGGTTCGATATAGTGCAGCTAGATTCAGCGCGGATTGTGGAGGTAACCGGCTGATAAACACAAAATAATAAGATAACGACTCCCACAAAATTTTTGGTGATTTTTATGAATAAAAGTCTTTTGCCTGTAGGTGCTGTGTTGCTATTGCTGGCCGCATGTGGCGGCGGTTCTTCGTCCGGTGGAAACGATGGGTCGAGTTCCTCTTCCAGCAGTTCGAGCTCGTCCAGTTCTTCATCCAGTAGCTCGTCCTCGAGCAACTCGTCGTCGAGCTCCAGCAGCTCTTCTTCCAGCAGCTCATCGTCGAGTAGCTCTTCATCGAGCAGCTCTTCGTCGAGCAGTTCATCGTCCGGTAGCCCAACTGGCAAATATATGGAATGGCTGAACCGCGGCGTTGTGGCGGTGAAAGTAAATAACGGTGTGTTCCTGTCCTGGCGTTTGTTGGGTACTGATCCGGAAGATGTCGAGTTCAATGTTTACCGTAACGGTACTTTGGTAAATGGCTCGCCCTTGGATGATGTCACCAATTATGTGGACACGGCAGGTACCACAAATTCCACTTATGAAGTGCGTGCAATCGTCGATGGCGACGAACGTGAGGCTGATTCCGAGGCGACCGTTTGGGCGCAGCAAGGGCTGACCATTGATCTCAATCGCCCCAATGGTGGCACAACGCCATCCGGAGGCAGTTATACCTATGCGCCTAACGATGCGTCGGTCGGTGACTTGGACGGCGATGGTGAATATGAAATTGTGCTGAAATGGGACCCATCCAACGCCCAAGATAACGCCAATGCCGGTTATACAGGCAATGTTTACTTGGATGCTTATGAGCTGGACGGCACCCAACTGTGGCGCATTGATTTGGGCCGCAACATTCGCGCAGGCGCGCATTACACACAATTTATGGTGTACGACTTTGATGGCGATGGTAAGGCGGAATTGGCGACCAAAACCGCTGATGGCACACGCGATTCTGCGGGCACTGTCATCGGCAATGCCAATGCGGATTTCCGCAATTCATCTGGTTATGTACTGAGTGGCCCCGAGTTTTTCACCATTTTTAATGGCGAGACTGGTCGCATCATGCAAACCATTCCTTATCCAAACGCGAGAGGCAATGTCGGCGATTGGGGCGATACCTACGGCAACCGAGTTGACCGCTTTTTGGCGGGGGTTGCTTACCTCGACGGTCGGCGGCCAAGCATGATTTTTTCTCGCGGCTATTACACAAAAGTGTTGATGACTGCGCTGGATTGGCGGGACGGCAAATTGACCACACGCTGGCAGTTTGTTGCTGACGGCTCGCAAAACTCTAGTTATCGGGGACAGGGCGCGCATAGTCTGAGTATTGCCGACGTGGATAACGACGGTAAAGACGAGATTATTTTTGGTGCCGCTACTATTGATGATAACGGTCGTGGCCTTTACAACACTGGCATTTGCCACGGTGATGCTCTGCATGTGGCAGACGTTATTCCGAGCCGCCCCGGCTTAGAAGTATTTATGCCCCACGAGTCGCCGAGTTGTTATGGCGGTCGCGGTGTGACCTTGCACGATGCACGAACTGGCCAGGTCATTTTCTATGGCGATGGTAACGGCGATGATGTAGGTCGTGGCGTAACAGGCGATATAGATCCGCGCACCCCTGGTATGGAATCTTGGGCATCTAGAAACGGCCTGTTTACAGCTGCGGGACAAGAGTTGTCAGCCAAACCGAAGGATCAGGTTAATTTTATGATCTGGTGGGATGGCGATCTACTGAGAGAGCTTTTGAATGATAAAACCATATACAAATGGGATTATGGCAGAGGTGAATCCAGGGCCCTGTTTGACCCAAGCGGCGTTGACTCTAATAATAACAGTAAGGCCACGCCCACTTTGTCCGCCGATTTGTTTGGCGATTGGCGCGAAGAAGTGATCTTGCGCAATACCAACAACAGGCAATTGGTGGTCTATACCACAACTCACCCGACTGATTATCGACTCTATACATTGATGCACGATCCACAATATCGCGTGGCAATTGCCTGGCAAAATACGGCTTACAACCAGCCGCCGCACCCAAGCTTTTTCCTTGGTGATGGCATGGCGAAGCAACCGGTGCCGGACATCAATACCCCGCGTGGCGGAAGTTTGCCAGCACCACCGGCTCCGCCAGCAGACGTTGTTCAGGTACAGGAAAACGCATCGGGTTTTTGTGCCGTGGACGGTGTGATCGAGGCTATCAATACTGGATTTACGGGTGCGGGTTATGCCAATAGCAACAACGCAGTAGGCGCCAATGTGCGCTGGGCTGTTAACGCACCAAGCACTGGCAATTACAATCTGGCATTCCGCTACGCCGGCGTGACCGACCGCCCAGCTACTTTACGGGTAAACGGTGCAGCGGCTCAAAACGGTGTTCCATTTGCCTCGACCACCACCTGGACCAACTGGTCTACACAAAGCCTTGCAGTTGCACTCAATAGTGGAAATAACACTATTGAGTTAGTTGCCACAGTCGCAGATGGTTTGCCCAATATAGATTGGCTGCAAATAGGCAATAAGGACGCTGCCCCCGGCACCTGTCTGTAAATCCAACTGGCAGCCCACTTGTTGTGGGCTGCCTTTTTCTCCCTTTGAATTTTGCGTCAGCCAGCAGCTGCCCTTGGCAGTGCTGTTGCCTGCGCGCGTTCTTTGTAAACGGCTAGTGCAAGCACCTATGAGCGTAGATGTCTATTCGTCAAAGAATTTACAAGTAGGGCCCAGTAGCACTGGCTGTGTTGGGGGTTGCCCCGGTATTTCGCTTCGTTTTGTTATTTTGGCGCTGGGAGACAATCAAATTGAGGTGCTGTGTAAATCGCAGTTGGGTGGCGAAACATGGGATTTGCCAGAAGGCGGCATTTGCTCGAATGAGGGCATCCGCAAATCCGCACAAAAACAATTGCAGTCGGTCACTGGAATGGATCGGATCTTCCATGATCAATTACAAACCTTTGGTGGCAGTGGCAAGGCGCCACTGACCGTCGCTTATTACGCGCTGCTGCCACCTGAGGTTTGTAGTCGAGTTGCTCCGGTTTACAGCAATATGCGTTGGTGGCACTGGGCACATCTCCCGCAACTCTCTGAAGAGTCCGAGGGCTTGGTGCAATCCGCTATTCGTAGTTTGCGATTGCGTGCGTATTACGAGCCAATCATTTTCAGTTTATTGCCCAAAAGATTCACGCTTCTGCAATTCCAGAAGGTCTATGAGACGGTACTAAACGTGCGTATCGGAAAAAGCAATTTTCGGAGGAAAATATCCAGGATGGATTTTTTAATACCTTGTCAAGAATGGCAGCAGGATGTGGCCCACCGGGCAGCACGTTTGTATGAGTTTGACGAAAACGCTTATATTAAATTTTGTGAAAGTGGATCCATTTTTTCCTTCTGATTTCGATCTTTCCTATTTCCCCATCACCGCTACTTTTTATTCTCAATGAAATATAGCCTCGATTGGCTGGTTTCGAATTATTAGTTCGACTTCGCATACTTTTTATTCCAGATTTAATATAAATTGAAAAATAATTACATTGACCTTAAGCAGACTTTCGCAATACATTTAGCATGTTAATTTATTAAAGGAGTTATTTGCTTCTGTTTTAATTTTTCGGTGCAGGGGGCGCCGCAGCTGGTCGTAATGACTGGCGTTTTACTTGGGGCGGCAGTTGAGGATGTAAGCGCTTCAGGATAAGCGTGCAAGAGGATGGGAGAAATCGAGTGCGCATTCAATCAAACTGTTTAGGAGAGACTTTATGTTCAATGCATTGAAATCAATTCTGATTGCGAGCTCATTCGTTTTCGGCGCAAGCACAGCTTCCGCTGTTACGGTTGTCAATGAAGTTGAAGGAGTTGCTAATGGAACTGTTGCGTTATTTGAGAATATCCATGGCGGATATACAGGCTCTGGTTATATAAACACCATCAACGAGTATGGTGCGGGATTTTTGTTTCATATGTACGTCGATGTCGAACCAAATCCGGCCGGTACGATTAGAATACGTTACGCCAATGGTACCGGTAGTGCGAGGCCAGCCACTTTAGGTGTCAATAGCTATTCGTATACCTTGCAATTTCCGCCAACGGGAGGTTGGAATGTATGGCGGGAAGCTACCATTTATAGTCCATTGATTTGGGCAAGCAATGAGCTTGAGTTGACAGCAGACACCGCTGCGGGGCTTGCCAATATTGATAAGGTTACTATCGTAACTCCGTAGTGCTCAGGAAGTAGCAGAAAAACCCGGCCGTGGCCGGGTTTTTTATCGAGGAGCAAACCACCTATTAAATCCAAGTAAGTGGTCCGAACTCGCTGATCACAAATTTTCTCGGAAACGTCTATTGATAAGTTGCCAATGTTGGACAAAAGCGAGCGGTTGGCTGGTCGACTCTCACTGCGAGTGACGGCCTTTGGTGTTTCAGCTAATTCAATGAGATTGGACAATGCGGCTGGTCGCGTTGACTGTTAATGACGCCAAATTAAAACTATAAGAATTCAACCGTCTATAACAACACAATTGCGCCCAGATTCTTTGGCTTTGTATAACAATTCGTCAGCATGTTTAAGTGTCATTTCGAACGACTCATTCGCTCTGGACATGGCGAGGCCGATGCTGATCGTCACATGTAAAGGTCGCAGCTCGTGTTCAAATACACAGGTAGCAACTGAAGCACGGATTTTTTCCGCGAGGCTCTTTGCGCCTTGGCTCGTAGTGCCTGCGCACAGAATGACAAATTCCTCGCCGCCCCAACGGCCAACATGGTCGCCCATGCGGACGGTTTGCCGCAAGACCTGCGCAACGCCGGTAATAATCCTATCGCCGGCGTCGTGACCACGGGTGTCGTTTATCCGTTTAAGTGGTCAATATCGATGAGCAGCACGCAGACGCCGGATTGAATTTCCCCGTTGGTATAAAACGCCTGTGCAATGTTCAGTAGTCCCGCTCGGTTGTATATGCCCGTGAGCGGATCCCGGATCGCCTGTTCTCGGAAGGAGTCAGAGCTCTTTTTCAAGCGGCCAATCGCATATATCGTAAAACCAAGTGCGACAACCATAGCCATGTATATCAAGTAGGCCCACCAGGTGCGCCACCATGGCGGCAACACTTGAATGGCGACGGTATGGTCGCTTTCAATCCAGCTCTCGCTAGGCGCTTGGGCTTGGACGCGAAGCACATAGCGGCCGGGGTCCAAATTGGTGTAAGTGGCTGTGTTGCGGTGTTTGATGTGCTGCCAGTCGCTATCGAACCCGTCTAACCTGTAGGCATAATTCGTCATTCTCGGGTTGCGAAAGTTAAGGACCACAAAGTCGAAGGATACGATGTTTTGACTATGCTCCAGAGTGAGATGACGAGTTGTCAAAATCGACTGTTGTAGAGGCGAGTTGACTCCCAATCGCCACTTCCTTATTTAGCAATCGAAATCCCGTTATCCAAACGGGATACGGGATGGGTACCGGCTTTATATCCTCCGGATAAAATGTCGTAATACCTTCTGTGCTGCCAAAATGCAGCCGCCCGCTGGAGTCGGCAAGCGTGGCATTGCGGTTATAGGTGCTACCTGCGAATCCGTGCTCTACGCTGAAAGTATCAACGGAGAATGTTTCGGGATGGAGTTTTGCGACACCGTTGGTAGTCGCGAACCACATGTTTCCGCTGCTATCTTCGACTATGCTCGACACTGTCTCGGCAGGCAGCCCGTCCGCCATAGTTATTTGTTTAAATTTATCAGCGCCCCTTTTCCTATAGCTGACGCCTCTGAAGCTTCCGAGCCATACCCCTCCGCGACTATCGACGTAAATAGAATTGGCTACACTGCTGGCCAGACTGCCCTCTGTCTCCGTTGTGTAGACCCTTAATTCATGGGTCTTTTGGTTGTACACAAACGCCCCGCCATAGGTCCCGATCCATAACGACCCTTCACGGTCTTCGGCCAAGGCCAAGACGTAGTGGTGTAAGGCATTGCCATCACGACCCGTGTTTACGGGAATGAAATCATCCGTCTCCGACCTGTAGCGCCGCAATCCCTGACGTTCAGTGCCGACCCAAACAATACCATTACGGTCCACCAAAATTGCCCAAATGTAGTCGTCTGATACGCTGTGCGGATCACCGGGTGTATTGACATAACGATGAAAAAGTCCGGTTTTGGGGTTAAGGCGATGTAAGCCTCCGCCCCAAGTTCCTACCCATATGTCACCGTTGCGATCCTCTGCCAAGCTGAGCACAGCGCTGGCTTTTAACGCGTGCGGATTGTCAGGTTCACTTAAATAACGCCTGAATTTTCCGGTCTCAGGATTGAAGGTATTCAGGCCACCTTCGGTGCCCACCCAGATGGTGCCATCTCGACCTTCCAGAAAACTCAAGATAGCGTTGTCGCTGACGGTTTCCGCATTGCTTGGATCGCTTTGGAACGTTCGCAGCCGGTCATTGTTTCGGTTCCAGAAGCTAACGCCAAAGGGCAACTGCCCAATCCACATATCTTGATTGCTGTCTTGGAAAATGGCTTTGGTGCGATTGGACAATAGGCTGTACTGGTCTTGGGCTGCATGAAGAAATTGATGCACAAGGTGAAGGTTTTGATCAAAGACCAGCACTCCGTCTTGGTCCGCAGACACCCAGATCATTCCTTGATCGTCTTCTGTGATATCCATAATAGAGGCGGTGTCAGAGTTGTTTCCTAAGCGGCTGGTATAGCTAAGTTGAACAAATTTATCTTCGCCAGCATCCATCAAATGGATGCCGCCCCCGTGAGTGCCTACCCACAAACGCCCAGACGAATCGCGAAGTAAGCAGTTAACACGGGTACTGGAAAGTGCTCCCACGCCAGTATCGCTACCGAAATAGGTGAAAACACCGGTCTTTGTATCCAGTTTAACCAGCCCGTAACTGGATGAGCCTAGCCAGACGGTGTCGTCTTCCCCCAGAAGCAGATCGTGAAACATTGTGCTCGTATCGCTGGCTAGTAGGGGGCTTTGCCAGAATGCGACGTGCTTCGTAGTAAGATCAAGCACAAACAGCCTCGACTCGAAAGCTGCGTACAACCGATTGTCTTTATCGAAAGCCACTGCTGGAATGAATCGCCCGGCTAGCTCTCCCAGTAACGATTTGTCACATTCGAAGCGCTCGGTAACGTGGTTGAATCGACAGAGGCCTTTGCTGGTAACCACCCAAACGTAACCGGCCTTATCGATTGCCACCTGCCAAATGTAACTGTCGGGCAGACTCCCTTCCACATTCGGATCGAACTGGAATAAACGGAATTCTGTACCGTCGTAACGCGCGAGACCGTTTTCGCCACCCAGCCATATAAAGCCAAAACGGTCTTGAGCAATCGCATTCACTCCGCTCAGTTGGCGCACTGAAACACCCAGCGATGTGAGGCTATTATCAAAACGGGTTGCGAGAGCGCGAACTTCTTGTATCAGGACGCAAGCCACAAGTAGAGCTGCGGCCATGCAAAACCTTGTATAAGGGTGGAACCACATCAGAAAAGGGCTTCCCTCTCTTACAAAACGAACAGAATCCGGATTTTAGCGAGCTAGTGCCAGACAGAATCAGCTGCAGCTGGTGTAACGTAATCCAGTATAGCTGGCGGTCTGGATATTGCCTGCAGCAGCAATGGATGATGTGACCTCATTTTCCGGTACTTTTTTCCCTCACTCTGTTCTGCTCAAACAACAGCGCGTCTTAATCTGCACGACATAAACGTATAGGATAGGGCTTGCAAATACCTGATAACCCAGCGCACCAAATTCTCGGAAAAAACATGAACCGATTAATGAAAATGAATCAACTTTTGGCCATCATAACGACGATATCCATTTTCAGCGAAGGCGTGTTCGCTGAAAAGTTTGAGCAGCTTGGTAAAACGCCACCTCTAGGCTGGAACAGCTGGAACACTTTTGCCTGCGAGGTCGACGAACAACTGATTCGCGATATGTCTGACGCTATGGTTGAGTCTGGTATGAAGGATGCCGGCTACGAATACATTAACATCGACGATTGCTGGCATGGTGAACGGAATAGCGACGGCAATATTCAGGTTAATAAAGACCGTTTTCCATCAGGCATGAAAGCTCTGGCCGATTATGTTCACTCAAAAGGCCTGAAGATTGGTATTTATTCAGATGCCGGCAACAAAACCTGCGCCGGCTTTCCCGGCAGCCGAGGGCACGAGTACCAGGACGCGCTCACCTACGCCGAGTGGGGCATCGATTATTTAAAATACGACTGGTGCGATACCGAAAATATTAATCCTATTGGCGCTTACACCACCATGCGCGATGCTTTGCACAAGGCGGGCCGTCCGATTTTTTTTAGCATCTGTGAATGGGGCGATAACAAGCCTTGGGACTGGGCACAAAACGTCGGCCATGCGTGGCGTACAACTGGAGATATATATCCATGCTGGAATTGTGAGCTCAACCACGGATCCTGGTCGTCCTGGGGCGTATTGCCGATCCTTGATAAACAGGAAAAGTTGCGTAAATTTGCCGGCCCCGGCCATTGGAATGATATGGACATGATGGAAGTCGGCAATGGGATGACTGAAGCGCAGGACCGCTCTCATTTTTCGCTATGGGCGATCATGAATTCCCCGCTTATTGCGGGCAATGATCTGCGCAGTATGTCCGACATTACGCGTCGCATTCTCACCAATAAGCGCGTCATTGCGGTAAACCAGGACAAGCTCGGTGTACAGGCGATGAAATATATCCATGCTGAAGACTTGATGGTGTTCGTCAAGCCTTTAGAGAACAAGCAGTGGGCATTTCTTTTTTTAAATCGAGGTGATACCCCTCTTAGCTACACCCATAACTGGTTGCACTACTACGAGCTGAAGGACGATATTTTCAACCATCATATAGATTTCAGAAAAGCGAAATTCAACTGGGTTGATTTGTGGGACGGCAACAAGGGTGATACCGCGCAGCCATTGCAATTGCAGATTCCTCCACACGACGTGGTAATGCTGTTGCTGCAGCCGGATGGTTCTGGGGCGTAAAAAACATCACAGCGCAACGCAGAAATGACGGTAGAGCGCCACCGCACATTGTCCAGCCGTCACTGTTAATATTGCACAATAAAAAAAGGGCCTTGCGGCCCTAAAGCTGGGTTAAGTGAACGCGTTTTTCGGTTTTCACCATACAGTTGGTGCCAGGTGAGAAACGTACTGAAAAATGTTATTGCACTCTGCCTTTTAGAACTCCTGATGCCGCCAAACTCGGTGTCTTAGTTTTCGGGTAATCGGCGCGTATCAAGAAAAGCCAGCTGTGCCATCGCCCTTACAGCCCGCAGTGTCGTGCGGGCTATGATCCGCGCATATTTGCCGCCTCTTGGATGATGCACAATAAATTCAATAAAGCCACGCCCCATACCGGGATATTTCTATCTTATCCAATAATAAGGAGTGGCTGCTATGTGGAGGCTGATCCTGAAATCCGTACAACCTGATTCTTATCTTGTCGTGCCCCTGTGATGAAAGTGAGTTGAAATCATAACTGGCCTGTTGCCAGTTCGGCGATCTATGGTTTGAGTTACTGCTGCTCCGAATCCAATAGTTATTGTGCCAAACACCATTTAGTTCTATATCCAAATACAATGAACCAGAGTTCGCACCGTTTAGGAAGTATCTGAAGAATAGTTGCGTGTCGGCAGGATCAAAAAAGTCACTTTCAAAAATGGCTGTAGTCCACTGCGTAGTTGACTCCATCTTGTAGAACCAGCCGCTAGTGCCTGATGGACGAGGGTAATAACTGCGTTTCCAAAGGGCAGTTCCCGTTTGCCCGAGAGTGGGTCTATCTGCTATCTCTGCATTATCCATAAACACCAAACTTGGCGTTAGCTCAACCTCTGCATTTACACTTAGAAAAAAATCCCTCAAATGCAACCCATACCCCGAATCTACGTCATGCTTAGCGAAGATGTAGTACACACCTGCACTCAGCTGCCTGGTAATTCTGGCGTTGTTAGAGTTTGGCGAGTCATAGTCGTTATTCGTTTCGATTTCATTATCGTTAGCGTCACTAAGAATCAAAAGGGCATCCGCCTCATCGGAGGCCAAATCTATTTGAACGCTCTGACTTTCGGGCAGCACCATTTTGTATACAGTTGAGAACACGAACGGAGCTTCAAACTCTCCCAAAGTACCGTTTTCCTGCTGCCTCCTTTGTGTTGCCCCAGCAGCACATTTATTTTGCGGCGATGCGGCGACAGTACTATCCCTGGCCCGCTGGTCAGTGCACATCCCGTCATAACTTGAGGCAACATCTAGGGAAACGCTCGATACTTTGGGTAAATGTGTTTTTAACTGCAAACCAATGCTGCCATTATAGGCAAGTTCTTCTAGCCCGGGATTCACCACGCCAGTGGTTTGATTGCTATCGGGATTTAACCAAGGGCTGCAATCACCGACAGATGAACCGACGCCGATTCGGCCAAGGATGTTGTCACCTATATAATTAGGGAAGATTTCTGTATTCGCTCCTACATAACAATCAGAGAATGTGCCGTGTAAGGGTGAGGCAGAGTTTCCCGCTAAGATATTGTCAGAAAAGTTCCATTCTGAGCTCCGTTGCTGCTCAAGATACAAACCACCGCCGAGATTTGATGCATGGTTCTTGTATATAGTTGACCCAATTATGCCTTGGCTTCCAGTGGCGGAACCCGCATTAGCAACATACACTCCGCCCCCTAAAACTGCCGTATTATTACTGACAGTAGAAGCAATCAGCGTCATTTCGGCGGCGCTCCAGATAGCGCCGCCCCGGCAACCCCGATTATTTTCGAAGGTGCTTCTATTAATAACGTAGTCGCTGCCATCTACTAGTGCGGTTATTGCCCCGCCCCAATATTTTGGTGTGCCAGTAGGTGGACATGCGCTGGAAGTGGAGTGCTCAGCGGTATTGTCGTAAAAATAAGAATCTGAAATGGATTGTTGATCTTTGGCATAATGCGCGAGCGCGGAGTCACTATTCTCGGTGAAAATAGAATGCTCAATAATTAGTTTTCTGCCTTTAAATAACAATCCGCCGCCGCCTTCATTGTCTATAGGATTGCCGTTTCTAAACGTCAGCCCTTGAATGTATAAAATTAATGTCTCGGCCCCCGGTACGCCTTCATCGACAGCACTAAAAATTCGCGTTTGGTTTTGACCGTCTAAGACAAAGAATTTTGCGCGCTCTAAAGCTTTGCGATCAGAGGCCCGCGCTATTTTCGCTGAATACGGCTCTCCCGCCCTGCCTTCACCATCATCCGAAACACGTCCCGCACCAACCAAACGAACCTTGCCTTTTGTAAGTGTTAATGGGCTTGTAAGGTAATAAGTTTTTTCGTTAAGTTGAATTTCATGCCAATTTTCTTCATCTGCCGCGGCATTATTAAGGCAAGCTTGCAAAGCACTTACACTATCCGCGTAACAAGTTGCGGCAGCGGCATAACTTGCCTGCAATCCACCACAAGCGAACACGGTCACCGCAAGCAGGCCTTTTAATTTTGGATTGCGCACTAGGAATTTCTCTGCTTTATTAAAAAAGCCACTCATAATTTTTCTCCATTTTTTAGGTGGGGCGCCTGTATGTCAAGCTAATGACATTGGGCGTCCTGATCAGCCGTCGATCAGTGAGGAACATTTAGGGAGTATGACTATGTGAAATGCCCATCTTCGAGCCCCATCAGATAATGGTGTTATTCAGCATAGTCCCATCTCTTTCGGGGAAGCCCGAAACCCATAATCCGTCTATCTTCATAAAAAGCTCTGCGCATTCGCTCAGGGCTGAGGGATGATAACGATCATTCACACGTTAATATATTTGTGATTCCAGCTTCACCGAAAATGTAGCGCAGTCGGAAATTGACCTCTAATTATCGGCTAAGACCGAAATAATTGGCTCGGGTATGCGGTTTTCTATCGCTCATCGATAGATGGGCAAACATTTTTGGCGAAGCACTTGTGGAAGGGTGCTTAAAAGAATAACCACTCAGACTAAAAGATCAGTCCAAGTGGTTGCACTCGATAAATAAGCTTTTTTAAAATGGATTATCGAAGAAGAAACCCAGACAAGGGCCCAGCATCTGGTCGATTGCCCATACCACGGTCCATAATGCCGAAGGCGTGCTTAATGCTGGTGAGCAGCTTGGCATGGTCTTGTCGATTATTGCTGCCGAAGTCTATGTACTGCCCGGTATCGACACCCATATTGCGCCCGCCTATAACTAGATGCGGAACATTGATCGGGCTGTGGCTATGGGCGATGCCCATCTCCGAGCCCCATAAAATGATTGTGTTATCGAGCATAGTGCCGTCGCCTTCTGGGATGGCTTTTAGCATTCTTGCCAGGCGCGCCAATTGCGAAGACCAGAGCTCACACATCCACATCCATTCGCCGTAATACTGATGGTTCGTGCGACTCGCTACGTGGTGAATATGGTCGTGCCAGCTGTCCCGTGTTTGGGAGCTCGCCCTAAAGCCGCGAAGACGGTTGTAGTGATCGCCCGAGAAGCCAACCTGTAGGGTCATTACTCTAGTGCGATCACATTGAAACGCGGCCGAACACAAGTTCATTAAGTTGGTCACGCCATTAACCAGTGAGCTCTCCTCTCTAACCGTATTCCTGTCTCCCAGAAGCTCGATATCTCGGCACATCTGAATCGGTCCCGGCTGCTCATCGACATTGGATGCTAATTCACGTGATAAGCTAGTCAATTCGTTAATATGATATTCCAGCTTACTTCGCTCTTCCTGGCCCAGGTATTTTTGAATTTGGGCCAGATCGTCTTTTGCTACATCAAATATCTTAATACGTCTGGCATTAGTATTAGAACTTGCCGTTGGTGCTGTTACCGTAGTAGTCGTTGCGCCAGCAAAAATTCGATTGTAAGTTATCTCGGCGGATTCTTGAGGGTTAATCCGGCGATTAGGTGCATCGTAGGTCATCAGAGTTCGCATGTCATTGTTACGGCCGCCATACAACGCTTGGGCAAAGTAATCAATGGGCGCGGCGTTTGCCTGGGTTCGAAGGTGCCTGGCAATTACCTGATCGATTGTGATATCGCCAGCGTCACTACCTGCGGCACTGTAGGCGGTGACCATGCCTCGCTCGTGATGGTTGTCACGAGAGGTGGAATGCTGCAAGTTTTGCATGAATACACAATCGGATTTAAGATCCTCGAATGCAGTATTCGGCCTACGTAAATTGTAATTTCTACCAGGGTTGGTGGGAAACCATTCCGGCACAAAGGACCCAGCTGCGTTGAATATTACAAACCGTTTTGGGTTCATATTTTGCGCTTGTAGGTCTCGCACTCTTAATAGAGGCGCCAAGAGCATACTGCCTAGCGCCGATTTTAAAAGGTCTCTTCGGGGGAGTTTATACATAATCTGTCTCGCTCTATAAAGCTCCGCGCCTTCGCGCGGAGCTAAGGGAAATTATTATCGTTTACGGATTAAAATATTTTCGCTGGTTAGCAGATGCACAAGTACATCGCGAAGTCTGCCATCGGCCCCTAAACTATCGGCGACTAGGTCGACCAGTGCTGCTGGTGTCTCCTCCTTCGATGTGCCTAAATAATATTGATATGCGTTTGAGGCGAAGCACTCCTGAATATCTCGCTGGTCCGCAAAAACATTACTTAATTCCGTCAAGTCACTGACGTGTGTATCGAAGCTCGTCGCTATAATTTCACCAGTGACGTCTACGTCTGCACCGTTATCGACAGAACGATATCGTCCACAAGCATCTAAGTGCTCCATGGTGAAACCAAGCGGGTCCATCAATTCGTGACAACTGACACAACCTTCTGCAAGGTGAGCATTGAATACATCGCGGTTAGTGATGATATTTGGGTCTGAACCGGGTGTCGGCAGATCTGGAATTACTGGGATGTCCCCTTTGAGTTCTCCGCACACTATTCTCTCGCGCATGATCTTGCCGCGAATCACAGGAGAAGGAATTGAATACTGTGCATGGCGCGCCGCAAAGATACCACTGCTAAGTATCCCCTGTCGTACAGGACCAAGGCCCTCTGGGTCGTTACCGCTGAGGTAAAATTCACGTAATTCCCCGGCAGGCTCTGGAAGCTGAGCGGTGAACAAATCGGAAAGGGTATTGTTGACAGTTGCATTGGCTGACAAAAACTGCGTGAATTCACTTTCTATTGAATCTTTGGCGTCATCAAATCCACTGCACACTGCGTCGTTGTGTTCAATTTCCGCCCATTTGCCTTCATCAACCAGCAACCAAGCCCGAATAAAACGGTGCAAGCGCTGGGCAACCTCTGGCTGCACTGCCATTTCGTTAACAATAGTGCGTAGTGAGTTTATTGAATTCAACTCGCCGTTGCGTGCAGCGCGCATTAAGTCTTCCGTAGGTGGGTTTCCGGTAAGCACATAAGAAACCATATTTGCAATTTCAAAGCCCGTAAGCGTGGTGGTTTCGCCTTCAAGGACATTTTCATTGCTACCCATCTCTGTTCTATATAAAAAGAAAGGTGAATTGAGTATGCCAATCATCACCTGGTGGTATTGGCTTATACCAGTAGCGCCTACAGTGAATTCGAGATACCGATCGGCCTGTGCATTGGTAATATCTCTACGAAACGCTCGTCGCGCAAAATCACGAGTGAATTCCGTGATGCAATTGGCCTGATCAATAGGACATGGACTAAGGGAGCCAACCTGTGCAGCGGTCAAGCCATTGACGATAGCTTCGCTCTGCTCCAAAAAGTAAAGCGCCATAGTTTGCGATACAGATCCTTTAGAAGCGTTTGTCGGGTATCCATCCTCTTTGACAACATCTACATAGCCATCCATCCAGTCATAGTTAGCCGGTAGCCCAAAGAGTCTGGTAAGCGTTGCTTTATACTCGCTGGCGTTAAGCAACCAGGCGCGAGCTTTTAATGGCTCAATAGGCCCTGATGGCTCTGGAGCATTAAATTGCGCCATAACGTAGTCGGCAACCTTGGCCGCGCAGTCCGCACCACACAAAGCTGGATCTGATAATGGCATGGACGTTTCGATCTTACTGGCTAGCTGAGTGACGTTGTTACAAAAATTACAACCTATAAGACCCTCGGCGTTAGCGCCTTCTCCGTTGATGCCGTGACACGCAGAACACTGTTGTTCGTAAAGTATCTTGCCTTCAGCAAAGGGATTTTCAGGCGGATCAATAGGTGCTGCAGTTCCAAACATGGCGCCTTCCACCCGCAGGCTATCGATCATAGCGCCGGATTCCCGTCGCAACAGTTTTATCGTGTAAGTCTGACCGGGTTGGGCGTTGGCCCAGGAGCCGAGCGGCAACTCTTGGAAGCCATTTGTTGTGCGACCATTTTCCATGGTCCAAACATCGGATAGGCCTTCTACCTTAATAAAAAAACTGTCCGTCAACTCATCACGCAGATTCAGCACGCCATACAACTGAATGGTTGGGGCCGACGCAGTAATTGTGTAGTGCGCCTGACCGGGAGTGGCGTCTGTCTGCGCGTCGTTTCTTGCACC
>DJFQ01000023.1:52358-52955 GCA_002432095.1 Marinagarivorans sp. UBA5868
GCTTGAGCTACTGGATGATGAAGAGGTAGAGCTGTTACTGGATGATGAACTACTGCTAGAGGATGAACTGCTGGATGAGGAAGATCCGGTGTCGTTGACGGGATCTTCTCCACCGCCGCAGCCAGCAGCGCCCAGAACTGCTAATAGCGGTAATATTGTGCGGAGCATTCGCATAGTGGATACCTTATTGGCACATCGTTTTATTATTCGCGACAAAGACAGCATTTGTTTACCTTGACGCGCCCACCAAAAATGCTAGTGATTTTTTGTTCTGCGAAATAGCTGCAATTTTAATTAATTGGGATTTTCTCGACATAGGTTGGGGAAGTGTTTCACATTAAGTTGCATATTCTCGAATTGGTTCTAACGCCGATCATCGAGATTTTTTTGAGGAGAAATATTTTGTTTTTTTATTTAAAAAATATGATGAAAATATTCTGGGGAAAACACCCCCACGCGTAACGTTTTTTTGTGGAATGGTTCGTGATTAGTGCCTTATTCCGATAACGGAATATGTCCTTTGGCTGTATGTTTTTCTGGTGAGTGAAATCTCGTTGTGTTGTTGCTTGCTCGCGACGAGTTGTCTCGGTCTCATTT
>DJFQ01000162.1 GCA_002432095.1 Marinagarivorans sp. UBA5868
TTGCCTCCTTTGCTCAGGATAGCGGCACCAGCGCCTCGAAGCGACGCTATTTAAATCAAGTATTTGATGCCACCAAGTTTACCGGCGATATTGTCTTTGGCGAAAAGATGAATGATCGCGGAAATAAAAAGGAAAAGCTCAAACTCAGAATCTTCGAGCCAGCTGGTGATTCTGAACGCAAGCGGCCCCTGTTTTTACTCACCCCTGGTGGTGGGTTCGTCGTCACCGATGAAACTTGGATGAATGAATTTGCCGAGGAAATCGCCAAAGCCGGTTATGTGGTCGCGCTCAACACTTACCGACTGTCGAGCGATATTAATACGCCGGAAACCTATCTGAATGCGCTGGCAAAAGCGGTAGAAGATCAAAAAGCTGCACTCGCCTATTTGCTCAAGGATGCCGAAAATGAAAACCGCTTCGGCATAGATCCGACCGCTGTTTTTATCGGCGGGCATTCGGCCGGCGCGATTACTTCACTGCACACCGCGTACTTGGATGCCGACGATCCGCTGGAAGCGCAGATGGCGGATATGTTCCGTAAAAGAAATCTGTTGCCTGATCCAAAAAATCCATCTCCATTCAAAGGTGTGATCAATCTTTCCGGGTTGCTAACTAACCTTTCCATTATCGGCCGAAAAGATGTGCCCTTGCTCAGTTTGCACGGTGATGGCGATACGGTGATTCATGTAGAAAAGGATCAGAATATTTTTGGCGCCATCGCCATTCACGCCTATGCCGACATAGTGGAGACTCAGAACGAGATTTATGTGATCAAAGGTGCACTTCACAACGACACGTCCATATCACCCGTATGTGAAGAGTGCATTCCGCTGATCAAGCGTTTTATGTTCAATCAGTTGCAAAAAGCATCGCTTCCGAAAAAGGGAGCGGAACGCATGCCGTGACTGGCATACGGAGTTGCGGGCTTATGACCAGCAACCAGCGCTGGTCTCGGTAGAGAGGGTATTAAATTTATATAAGAGATTAAATTGACGGAGATTGTGATTGCGAGTGCGCCATGGGGGCTTTGGCAAACAGTGCGTCGAATTGCTGAAAGGCGTCGCGCAACCAGACCTTCACTCGCTGACGCTCAGTCAAACTCAGAGCTTCTTGATTGTGCGCGGCAGCCCAAAAACTTAAGTCTGCAAAATCGATCTTCTGTGTCACACTCGGATGCAGACGACCCAGAGTCAATAGATGAGCGCCCACAGATGATGCCCGCTGATACGTATCCGACTGTTGAAATAAAGTAAAATTTTCTCCGCGTCCCATATTCTGTACCACGATGATCTTTACTCCGCTGTTGCCATACTTCCGTAACGTATCATCCAGCAATTTAACTGTATCGGCGCCATCATCCAGTAGATGCCAAAAAAATATGCTGTAACCCATCTCTTTAAGCAGACCGATAATATCGGTTTCCGCTATCCAGCGGTCCAGCCGGCGAGCCGACTGTGCAGCCAGATCGACGATGATATCCCGGCTGACGTCGGTCTCTGCAGCCTCCACGATAACATCGAGGCCCGTATAGTCATCGAGAACCACCGGTGCGGCGAACTCGCCATAGAATCGACGGAAACTGCGGTGAGAAGCGTCGCCGTCAAAACCGACAAAAGGGACATGCCGATCAATGCAGTACTGAGCGAGCAAGCGGGCGGTCAGGGATTTACCCACACCACCCTTTTCGCCACCAATAAAATGGATATTTGCCATATGTCATTGCCTGTTTCGTTGAGGAGTGGAATGGAGTTGGTCGCTGCAGCGTGTAGCAGTTGGCATTTTATGCTCATGTGTGTCGCATTTCTACTCCGAAAAAGGACCATTTGAATTATCTAGACATCCACCGTAATTAGGCTGTGCTCACAAGAAAAATCAGAGATCCAAAATATCAAAATATAAGTAGCCGTGGGCTATCGGCCACCATCGGCCGAAATAAAGCATGACGATTTTTCAATCGAGTCGATGCGTATAATTTGGAGGTTGATAAAATGCATTTATGTTGTCAGCACACCCGATATTGCGAAAGAGGAATTTAATCAAAATGATAGGTCGAAAAAATATGCCTATTACTAGGTATAACAATCGTGGCCGACGATAAACGAGAGGCAATTACACAAGCGCGGAGCGGGTCCGGAAATAATCTGCTCCCGTTTTTAACTGAATGCTCCGCTCTAAAGGCAGATTGAGTAAGTTGTTGACAATTGCAGGAAAGAGCGTAAGCTGGCCCTCAGCAAGTAAGAAAGCTCATATTTATTCTCTTCATCTCGAACCTGCACCACTCGCAATTCGTCCTGTAGTCTATAAGTAGTCTCAACTTCCCTGCCAAACGTCCCATGTACGGGATTATATTTCTATTTTCTACAGGATTTATCATGTCTAATACAGTTCTCGGAACCGTTAAATGGTTTAATGAAGCGAAAGGTTTTGGTTTTATTGAGCAGCAATCAGGTCCAGACGTTTTTGCTCACTTCAGCGCAATTGTCGCCAGTGGCTTTAAAACCTTGACAGAAGGTCAGCAAGTTCGGTTTACCGTTACCAAAGGCCAGAAAGGCCCACAAGCTGAAAATATCGTACCGGCTTAATCGCCATAAATTGGTTCCCCGATCGGGTTGAACCAATAGTTTTACTGAAAGGGCAAGACATTCGTCTTGCCCTTTTTTTATGCGTGACATAAGAGGGCAGATTGAAACAGGGAGGTTGCGGTGGTCGGGGTCAACCGTTGTGGGGATACATCAGGACACACGCGAAATCCCGCCTATACTTAAGGGCGCCTCACTTGCCATAAGGACTTTATATGCATAGACATTCGTTCAATCATGCCAAGCGATTTTTTGTATTTGGCTCGCTCTTCCTGGGTGCTTTTCTTTGTTCTATACAGTCAACTGCAGCAGACGATCTAGCCAGTTTACAGGCGCAGGTGGATAGCTACCTCTCCTCAAACATGATGAGCGAAGTGGATAGCCTGCTTAGCAGCTATAGCGCCTTGAAGCTCGGTCAAACCTACTCGCCCGATTCTCCTGTTCCGCCTAAAAGTGACAATACCGACGCGACCTGGAAAAAAATGACTTATTCCGATGCGAGCGCATCTCAGCTTATTGGTTATGCTAGTGATCAGTGCGTTAGTCACACCACCTACGATCAACTTGTTGCCAAGGGCGTGAAGGTCGATAAGACCAAGTTTAATAACGCCCGCGATAAGTTTTGCAAGCTCGTGCATGCAGCGGCTGAGCTTAAGCACCGCTACGACAAGTACCAGGCTATTAAGAAGGACGGCGTAGTTCTGGTGAAAAGATCAAAGAGCGATAAACATGACTTCCATGGTCTCGAGCGTACCTTCGCTGGCGGCATGGACCTTGTGTACAAGCCCGACATTGCGAACACGCTGTCGAGCGGCGTCCATCCAGACCAAACCTTCGAGTACAACAGCTGGATCAAGTGGAGCGACGAAAGTCCAAAGGCGTTGAACATTATTAAAAAAATCCGCGAGATGAGAAACGACCAGGCGAACAATTGCGAAGGGGCTAGATTCCAGGTCATCTACGGCAAGGAAGTGGATGCCTACTTGTACCTGGACGTCGTTAATGTGTCCTCAACCAAGGTAACTATTCGCAACTGCATCAAGGCCAAATTTAACGGAATCCACAAAGGCCACGCTTTCCCTGCCGTTACTTTGGACGCACCCTTCGGCTACCTTTACGAGCTTGAGCAAATGAAGGACAGCAAAAAGGCGCAATTGAAAGACAATATCAAGAACAAGGTTGTCTCGATGGTTGGTGCCAATCAGGAGATGATCGACTTGCTGAAGAAGCTTAAGTAGCCGTTCTTTTTTAAGATCCTACACCGGCTTGGAGCCGGTGTTTTTTTGCGTGCCCAATATTTATACGGAAGCTCGTCTGGCTCGGATAAAAATATAGAGCAGTATGAGTCCCATCAGCAGCCACCAGGGGGGCTCTGACGTTTGCTGTTCTTCAAATTCCAATGCGCTATGGTTTCTTAGCGATTGATCCTCTTTGCGTTCGAGTATTCTCCATTGGGACGCGCTTTCGACGACGATGAATGCAGTGCTCGGTAACAATAGGTTGCTTTTTCGGCTGGCATCTAGAAACGTCTGCCTTTTGGATTCAAACAGAGATGGCTGCAGGCTAGATGTTTGCCAGCCTTTCCAGAGAGCCGCGAATTGGCTCCATTTGCCATCGGCAGCCGTTAGAATATTCGTGGCAATAATGGGCTCAAAGTTTTGCGAAGCAGGGTTGTAGGCTGCGATATTTGTCCCGGAATCGGCATCAAGAATCGAAGAGGTATCAGCAGGGTAAAGTTGTATACGATCATTTACTTTGATGGCAACGACCGGGGTGTGTTGCTGATTCTCTGCGTTATTCAGCTGGTCGCCGGAAGCGAGCAAGTAACTGCTTAATGCATCGTTTTTATAAACGTAGATCGGCCCCAAATCAGGAATCAAATAACGCCATTGGTGAATATCAATGTCCTTATCTGCAGGGGTTTCATCACCGAGTATGACGACAAAGGTTGGTGATCGCTCTAGATCGCTCTCATCCAATTGAGTATTGAGTCGGAGTATTTCGTGAGCTATTGCTCGTTCCATCCAAAATCCACCGCGTTCGGGCAGGGCGAGCCTGTCAATTTCGGTGGCCAGGGAATCTCGATCCGAAACGCTGATAAGTGGGCTGATGTCGTTCTCGGAAGAAGCAATGTTGGCCGCGGTTACCCGTGCCTGATCAATGCCCAACTCCTCACCAATCCGCTTGATTGTGTCAATGTAGCTTAGCGTCGGCAGTTTGGCGTCCGTCGAAAAGTCCAGGATAAAATGCAAATAAGGTTTACGGATAAACGCAATATTGGTGGTGTCGACAGAGAGCGTGCCATCCGCGCTTACAAGTGAGTGAGCGTTCTGGTTAGGGTTAAGATCTACTATGCGATCACCGATCGATATTTTGGCATCAATTTTTTGATGTACCAAAAAATCCAGCTCCACTTCGCGTGTTCCATTGGGAGGAAAAGGGTACACCCGCAAAGTCAACGTTGATGGCGTTGAGTAGTAAATTATCGCTGGGTCGCGCCGCACTTCGGTAATTTTCTGAAATACCCACATAGCCGTTTTTCGATCGAAAATACGCCCGTCCACCCAGTCATCGCCTATTTTCAGGCGCAGCCCCGTCACAAATACACCTTCAGGTATATGCAAGGTGTCCAGATATTGCGTATGCGTGATTCCCGTTTGATTTTTCAAAGTCAGTCTGATCGTCTGACTAGAGGACGAATCACTCG
>DJFQ01000194.1:0-1369 GCA_002432095.1 Marinagarivorans sp. UBA5868
TGCCGAAGATATTGCCCAGCTGATTGGTGTTGGTGAAGAGCGTTGATGCCACCCCCGCCCTTCCTGGCAACATGTTTTGGAACAGCGTGATACCCAGGCCCGCAATACAACCGATAAAAACTGCATTCATCAGCTGCAAGGCGAACAGCTGCCAAACCTGCTGTACCTGCCACACCCCAAGATAGAGCACCACTGCGGCAGCGCAGCCGAATCGCAATATGCCCACCAGGCGCAATCGCGCGGCCAACCACCCGGCCAATAACATCACCGGGATCTCCAAAGCTGCCGCTGTGCCCATCAGCCAGCCCGCCAATTGTGCGGGAGCGCCGAGTTCCTGGGTCAACAACAAGGGTAACCCCAACACATACGCATGGTTGGCACCGAATAACAGAGCGAATGCGGCAATGGCGAGCAAAAGCTGCGTATTGCCTTTGGGAAGTTCAGCCAGGCCGACAACCGCTGGTGCCCGCCGGGGAATTCTCGGCAGCAGCGCGTAGGCAACGACGCCGGAAACGGCGTAACAAACCCCCACGCCCAGGTATTGCCGTTCGAAGCCGATCCAACTCTGCAGAAAAAAGCCCGTAGGCGGCGCCGCAACCCAGGCTACAGCAATACACGCCCGCACTATGGAGTTGAAAAGCGTTGCCTGCTGAGGCAGCAGGCAGTGATCGGCATACTCTCTACTTAGCGCGAATATCTGTGGCAGCACTGCGTTGGACATGCTGAATAAAGTCAGGCCGGCGAGCAGCACGGCCCAGTAACTCTCTGCTTTGGCGAACGCCCAGCAGGCCGCTCCACCCAACACCATGCCAGCGAGAATTAAACCGTGCCGATGGCGCAGACGGTCGGACCAGCGGGCGATGGCCTGGCTATAGACAATATTGGCCAGGGCGATGGCAATAAAGAAGCCGCCAACGGCCAGTGGGCGCATGCCGAATCGGTCCACCAAGTAAAAACTGAGTGTTGGCGCTACCAGCGCATAGATGCCGCCAAGCAACATGGTGAGCAGATAAATAAGCAGCGCTTGGGGGCCGAAAAGGGAGGCAGGTGACGACATACAACCAACATCTAGGGAGTGACAGCGAAAACAGCGGCGGCGATTGTACTGAAACTGACCAGCTCGCGACAGGGGCTTAAGTCCAGGGTCGGGTTTAGGTGCTATTCGCCATCCGTTACACTGGCGCCCCAAATTGATCCCCCAGATGACCCAACCGATGCTCCTGCCTTCACATCAATCCACGTCGTTGCGGCTGTTTCTTACAGGACACACTGCGAATGCCTTAAGCATCGGTGTGCAAATGGTGCTGGTCGCTTGGTTGGCGGCGGGCGTTCTGCACTTATCGGCGACAGGTATTGCCGTTATACAGGC
>DJFQ01000194.1:1432-21239 GCA_002432095.1 Marinagarivorans sp. UBA5868
CTCAACGCAAGCACGCTGTTGATATATGCCGCATGTCTTGGTTGCGGCAACAGCTTTGTGCAGTCTGCCCGGGAAAAACTCGTTGCCCAATTGGATTCTCAGCGCTTACAGAAAAATATCTCTCTAGCAGGCGTTTGCCAGTACCTCGCCCAGGCCTTGGGCATAGCCCTGGCCAGTTTGACGGATACGCTCGGCGCTCAGGTGATCGTTGGCTTGCAAGCGGCACTTTGTCTTCTGGCTCTGGCGAGCTATAGCCGACTGGCACCGCCGGCTCTACCGAGACATGTCACCAGCGACGCGCTCGCTCCAGCAATTGGTGCAGCCCTTAAGCGTGTGTGGCAGCAGGTTGTATTGCGGCATCTCATTCTTCTGGTGGCATTTAACGGGCTGATGCATCTGGGGATGTTTTTAGTCCTTCTGCCGGTGTTGGCGCGGGACTACATGGCATTCGGGTCGTTGGAATACGCGCTGTTACAACTGTGTTTTACCCTCGGCAGCGTGCTGTCTTTCTGGGTTATTTTGCAGCGGCGCGAAGTGCGATATCCGGGGCAGGCGGTACTATTTTGCCTTTTGTATACCGGCATGATCGCGCTTGCGCTGGCAGCGGGTCCCACCTTGTATGGACTGTTTGGTTTGATCTTTCTGTGGGGAACGGTGGCGGGGGCATCGGCCAATTTAAGCCGCTTGGTGTTGCAGTCAGTGGTACCGGATCATTTCCGCGGTCGCACTATGGCGGTTTATCAATTGGCGTTGTTTGGCATGGCGCCGTTGGGCGCGTTATTGGCCGGTGGACTGGTGCAGTGGCGGGGAATGGAGTTGACCTTTCAGGTGCTCGCGGGCAGCAGCTTCGGCTTGTTCGTGCTGTCACTGCTTTCTCGCCCGTTATGGGCGGTGCAGCCGGCCGAGGGCGGCGCGTCGCTACCGGAATAAGCGGCGAAAAGCCAATAAACTGGCAGCCACACTCACATTCAGTGATTCCACCCCGTTGCACATGGGAATACTCAGGCCATCGGTACAAACGGCACGAACCTCCGCAGAGAGCCCATTGGTTTCATTGCCCATCACAAAAATGCTGCGCGGTTTAGCCTTAAGAGTGGCCAGCGATTGAGCAGCACTTGCATCTAGCCCGTACACCGCTGCGCCGGTGCGCGCAAAACCGGCAAGCGTTTGCGCCAAATCCTGACATCGATAAATGCGAGCGCGAAACAGGGTTCCGGCACTTGCCTTGATCACCAATGCATCCAGGCGAGCGCAGCCTTTCTCCGGCAGCAGCAGCCCAGTCATGGGGGAGGCGCACACGGAGCGGATAATCATGCCGAGATTTTGCGGATTGGTGACGCCATCCAGCGCCATCAAGTCCAGCTCTTGCGGGCAATCGGCGAGCAGCTCTTCAGCATCCCCGAATCCTTCGCACTCAATATCCAATGCCACGCCTTGATCTTGCTTCGCATTTTTGGATATGCGCGACAACGCCTGTTTATCGTGATACTGCACATCGGCACCGCGCTGACCTGCGAGCTGAATCATCTCGTCGATAATGCCTGCACTTTTATTACTGTCTGCCAAATGGAGTCGAAAGGGCCTCAACCGCGAATCTTGCAGGGCTTCAAGGACTGGCTTGCGACCAAAGATTGTGAGCATGCGTCCAAAGAAACGTTTTTTGGTTTGATAGGCGGGACGGTCTTGGGTCATGGCAACAGAAGAGCAAAGCAAAAAAGGGCCGCCAGGATACACCACGCCTCAGTTACAAAACACAGCGCGGCTTTTACATATGCAGCTGGCGACAGCTAGGTATGGTGGAGATAACAATCCTCACTGGTTTCCAGTAACGCTTCCAGCACTCGGCTGCGCGAGATCAAACCGACCAAGCGCCCGTGCTGCACCACTGGGTAGTTTTTGGGTGGCGCGGTGGCCATTCTCTCGGCGACCGCAAATATCGAATCGTCTGGCGAAACCGTTTGCACACGATGATTCATCACCTTGGAAACCGGCATAGAGTCTTCGCAAAAGAATGCATCATTCAGCACTTCTTTTATGCAGTCCTGCTCGCTGACAAATCCCACTACATGGTTGGCGTCGTCGATTATGGGCGCACCGATAATCTTTGCCGCCACCATGGCTTGCACCGCTTTGCGGATAGGCGTGTTCTGATGGATCGCGTGTGGATTGGTGTCCATAAAATCTCGAACCAGGATGGATGGCATAACCTTCTCCCCGCTGACTGACATTTTTGGGCGCGTTGCAGACAGGCATCGTTGAACGCGTTGGCGGTCTTGTCCGTGTGAGTGACTCTTTAATTTTAGTGGCGGGAGGAGACAATAACAGGTCGAAACCAAGTCGATATCGGCACTAGAAAAAAGCGGCTTAGAGCGTGTTTTTATATAGCCGGAGCAAAGAAGCCCCCGGCGCGGCGTTCATATGGGGGATTGGCAAAGTGCCAGGTAGGCTTTTACGGTATTTGTCAGGCCGAGCCGAAGAGCGTCAACGGTGAGCGCGTGACCGATGGATACTTCCTGCAAACCCGGCAACGTGCGGAATAACGTCATGTTATCGAGATTCAAATCGTGACCGGCATTGATGCCCAATCCTAATTCCAGAGCCAATTCCGCGGCTTCCACATATTGCCGGTAAAGCGCATTTAGGTCCGCCTTGTCTTGGCCGTAAGCTTCGGCGAACGGGCCGGTGTAAAGCTCGACCCGGTCTGCACCTAGCAATTTGGCCAGGCGTATCTGCTCCAGATCCGGGTCCATAAACAGGCTTACCCGAACCCCCCAATCCTGCAATTGACGAATGATGGGTTGTAGACGCCCGCCATCGTCGCGCAGATCAAAGCCGTGGTCTGACGTCAGCTGCTGATTGGCGTCCGGCACCAGGGTGCATTGGTGGGGCCGACTGCTCTCCACCAGCGCGAGCAAGCCGGGATAGCTGCCGAGATGGGGAGCAAAGGGATTACCCTCAATATTGAATTCCGCACCGGAGAACTCTCGCAGCAGCGCTGCTAGGGGCGCGATGTCATTGGCACGGATATGACGCTGATCCGGTCGCGGATGTACCGTGAGCCCATGGGCACCCGCTTCCAAACAGGCGCGGCCATGGGCAACCACATCGGGGTAATTGCCCGCGCGGGAATTGCGAATCAGCGCGATTTTGTTCAGATTGACGGAAAGCGCAATGGTCATGAGGCCGCTCGTGGATTAGTTGGCGTTTGCCGGGGTGGCGCCGGCTTTCGGAGCGGCATCCGTTGGTGAAACGTTGCCCTTTTGCTGGCCTTCCGGGTGGTAACGATAGGCACGCATAATCACGATGGGTGTATTAGGAGCATTCATGAAAACGCCGGTGTGGTTGCCCTGGGGTTGTTCCGCCATCGCGTCAATTACCTCAAGCCCCTCCACCAGTTTGCCGAAGACAGCGTAGCCGGGCTGGCCGGGACGGCCGTCCAGCTGGGGGTTGTCCTTAAGATTGATAAAAAATTGAGCGGTAGCGCTGTTGGGGTCGCCTGTGCGCGCCATGGACAGGGTGCCGCGCAGGTTCTGCAGACCGTTGTGAGATTCGTTGGCGATGGGCGCCTGGGTGGTTTTCTTTTGATATTCCTGATCGAAACCGCCGCCCTGTACGACAAACCCCGGTACCACTCGGTGAAAGATCACGCCGTTGTAAAAGCCGCTGTCCACATAGTGCAGAAAATTCTCCACCGTTACCGGTGCCTTTTCCGGCGTCAGCGCGATTTTCAAATCTCCGAGCGTAGTTTGAAACACTACTTGCGGCGCAGATTCAGATTTGGTGGGTGTGTCGGTGGCCGCAGGTTGTGTGCCCGGTGCGGTTTCCGCGTGCGCAGTAAATATTCCCAGCGCCAACAGGCCCGCTCCAAACAAACGCAGTGATTTACCCATAAAATGCCCCGTGATTTTTTGCATGTCAGTTAGCCCAATCGGAATGACGTTTCTGGCGCACAAACGCTGGCAATATCAGCATTAGAAACATACCGAAAGCCACCAGCCCGGCGCCAAACATCCATTGGTTGATGGTGTTATTGGATTTCAGCCGGTCGTTTTCCGCTCGTACCGCATCAAATTCTGTCTGCACCAACTCGTGCTTTTCCAGCAGATCCTGATACCGCTGATTCAAATTAATGGTATCTGCGGAAAGAGCGCGTATTTTGCGCAATTCTTCCGCATATTGCTCGCTCTCTTTGGCTTGTTCATTGGACGAGCGCGCCAAAACGTTATGTTCTGAGCGCAAATTTTTCAGTTCGGTTTCCAGGTCTTCGGCACGTTTACTTGTCGCTGCCAGTCGACTTTGCGCGGCTGTCAATTGCATGCGGGCAGGCTGCTCACGCAACAAATATTGGGTGGGAATCCAACCCTCCAGTCCGCCTTCGGTGCGGATATTTGCCCATTCGCCATCAGCGGATTCACTTAATAACGTCATCTGTGTGCCGCTGCGAATGCCTTGATGCACGATCCGATATTGCGCGCCGGCACCACTGCGTACGGGAACATAAAAAATATCGGACACGTAAACGGTCTGAGCGGCGGCGGTGGAGGCGAAGAGCCACAAAGCAGCCGACAAAAGAAAATAACGAATCATGGAAATTACCTGGAGAAAATAAAAAAGCTCAAGCCTGAAAGTTTAAGGAAGCACCGGTTTAAAGGGTTTTACCGTGACTTTTTGATAAATCCCGGCGGCCACATAAGGATCGGCTTCAGCCCAAGCGCTGGCTTCGCTCAGCGATGCAAATTGAGCGATCACCAGACTGCCGGAAAAACCGGCTTCACCTGGATTCTCCGCATCTATGGCTGGATGAGGCCCGGCAACCAACAGGCGATCTTCTTGCTTAAGAGCTTCGAGTCGCGCCAAATGCAGCGGGCGCACTTGTTGGCGCAGGGCCAGACTGTTGGGGACGTCTTCGCTAATAACGGCGTAATACATAAAAATCCCTCTGTCCGTGCGTGGACAGCTGCGGCGAATGAAAGTACGTATAGAGCCTCTAATCAGGGCTTAGGCTCGGGACCGATGATAATTTCCTCCCAGTGTAAATGGGTCAGGCGCGTAATGCTGCGAAAGAGGTAATAAAGCGCGCCCATAAACACAATCATCGACGGGATGGTAATTACCGGAAAGCTCAGCGCGGTCATGGTGCCGAGCTCAGAATTGTATTGCTCCGTTCCGGGAGGGCTGACGAGCACGACTTTCGCCAAAACATAATTAAGTGCGGAAGAGAGGAAAAATGAGGCGGCCAACATATAGGTAGCGTAGCTCAGCGATTTTTCGAAGGCGCTGACATTGTTGTATTGCTCAAGCGCCCGATGAACTTTATCCACCTGCATCACTTTTTCGTTGTAGAGAAAAGTGCGCACCAGCGGGTAGGGCGTATAAATGGAGAGTAAAGTTGCAAGGCCCAGCAGACCAGGAATCGTTGCCTCTTTAATGGCCATATATTCTGGAGGCAATTTCAGCAAACTTATGCCGCCAGTGAGCATGACGCTCACCAAGCCGATTGCAGAAAACAAATTGATTTTGCGGGTGCGCCAGTAATCGTATAAACCGTAGCCCAAAGGAAAAGCGAGGGCGGCAATCAATCCCCAGGTGGGTCCCAAGTAAGCTTCTTTACTGCCTTTGGTCAATATCAATGTGGGAATCACGATATTGAGCAGAATGTTCACCAGCATATTTTCTTTCTGCTGCGGCTTTTTATTGGTAGCCGTGTTGTCTGCAGCCATATTATTGGTTGAATTGCCGGTGGTGCCTGGAGCTTGCTTGGGTTCCATTGAAAATCTCGGTCGGGATGTAACGAAAATCTGCGGTCTAGCAGGTTTCTATAGCGGTTTTTGCCGATTTCTATGCAGTAGGGCTAGAATGGCCGGCTCACCGGATCAGCAGAGGTTGCCTTGATATACGATTTGCACACCCATAGCAATGCCTCGGACGGTATTTTGAGTCCAGTCGCACTGGTAATGCGAGCGAGGCAGCGCGGTGTCACGCATCTGGCGTTAACAGACCACGATACCGTGCAGGGGTTGCAGAGCGCGCGTGAGCAAGCGGAGATCGAAGGTATCACGCTGATTAATGGGATTGAATTTTCCTGTCTGTGGGCGGGGCGGGGTATACATGTTGTCGGTCTCAATGTGGATGTGAGTTGCGCAGCGCTGTGCAATGCAATTACCACCCAATTGGAAGCGCGCGATGCGCGGGCCGAAGAAATCGGCAGACGTTTGGAAAAAGCCGGAATCCCACAGGCCTTGGAAGGTGCGCGGCGCCTCGCGTGTGATGCGGTGTTAGGGCGACCGCACTTTGCTCGTTATCTTGTGGAAAAAGGCTTTGTTAGCAACATCAATGCAGCTTTTAAACAGTATTTGGGAGCCGGTAAACCGGGAGACATCAAACATCGCTGGCCGGATATTGCCAGCATGGTCGCCGCCATTCGCAGTGCTGGCGGTGTGCCGGTGATTGCGCACCCCGCCAAATACGAACTGACACGCACCAAGCTCCGCGAGCTGCTCGGCGAATTTAAGGAAGCGGGTGGTTTGGCGCTGGAAGTCGTCTCCGGTCAGCAGGCAAAAAATGAAACCGAAAACCTCGCTGCAATTGCCGCCCAGTTTGACCTTTACGCCTCTTGCGGCAGTGATTTTCATGTGCCGGATCAGCCTTGGCAGGAACTCGGCAGCTTCACGCCATTGCCGCCGACCTGTCGTCCTGTCTGGCGGCTTTGGCATTAACCAAGGCTCTCGTAGCACGCAATGCGCGCCCCTGAGCCAAAATCAATTAAGGATTTTGTGTGGCCCAATTTTTTTCCATACATCCCGATAATCCGCAGGCGCGGTTGATTGACCAAGCGGTGGAAATCCTCCGTCGCGGTGGTTTGATTGTGTATCCCACCGATTCTGCTTATGCGCTGGGTTGTCATATTGGCGACAAAATGGCTCTAGACCGAATACGTGCGCTGCGACAGCTGGATAAGCACCACAATTTCACTTTGATGTGTCGTGATTTGTCTGAGCTTGCCACCTATGCCCGGGTGACTAACGCGGATTTCCGCCTGCTCAAATCGCACACCCCTGGCCCTTATACATTTATCTTGAACGCCACTTCTGAGGTGCCGCGCCGCCTGATGCACCCCAAACGTCGGACTATTGGTATGCGTGTGCCGAACAATGCCATCGCCCTGGCATTAATGGAGCGCCTCGGCGAGCCGCTCATGAGCAGCTCGTTAATTCTGCCCGGCGACTCCCTACCCCTGACAGATCCCTACGATATCCGCGACTTGCTGGAGCACCAAGTTGAGCTGGTCATCGACGGCGGATTTTGCGGCCTTGAACCCACCACCGTGGTGGATTTAACGGAAGAGGTTCCCAAAGTGACACGCGTCGGTTGTGGAGCTGTCGACGAATTTCAATAGCCGCAACAAAACGCAAGCCGCTATAATGCGCGGTCTTTTTGGCCGCCCATCTCTTTGCCGTGCGCAAGATTTCTAACCGTGCAAGAGACAGGGGGGCGCCTTATGCCAAGCTCTGCCGAGGAGATTTGAAGTTTGTCTGGTGTTGATGACCCCAATACTGTCGCCGCAACGCCAGAGGAGAACCCTGCCGCGGAAGCCGCCGCGCCCAGCCAGTCGGAAATGCCTTTTGCCATTGTTTACGGCAAAGCCTTCACCGAAATTCCCAAGGATCTTTATATCCCACCGGATGCCCTCGAGGTCATCCTGGAAGCGTTCGAAGGGCCACTGGACCTGCTGTTGTATCTGATCCGCCGCCAAAATATCGACATTTTGGAAATCGACGTATCGGAAATCACCATTCAGTATGTTGCCTATGTGGAAGTGATGGACGCCATGCAGTTTGAGCTGGCGGCGGAATATCTGGTGATGGCCGCCATGTTGGCCGAGATCAAGTCGCGGATGTTGTTACCCCGCAGCAGTACGGCAGAGGATGAGGAGGAGGACGATCCGCGCGCGGCGTTGATTCGGCGCCTCCAGGAGTACGAACGCTTTAAGCAGGCGGCAGAAGACGTGGACTCACTGCCGCGGCAGAATCGCGATTTTCACGTCGCGCGGGCCCAGGCACCGGACCGCAATCTCACTCGCCCGGATCCGGATGTTGACCTGCGGGAGCTGATGTTGGCTTTGGCGGAAGTATTGCGCCGCGCCGACATGTTTATCAGCCACCACGTGGAAAAGGAGCGCTTATCCACTCGTGAACGGATGGGTCAGGTGCTCGACCGCTTGCGCGGCCGCCAATTTGTGCCGTTTGTTAGCCTCTTTACCGTAACCGAAGGTCGGTTGGGCGTGGTGGTGACGTTTCTGGCCGTTCTGGANNTTGATCAAAGAATCCTTGGTGGAAATCGTCCAGTCCGAAGAATTCGGACCCATCCATGTGAAAGCCAGAATCAATGAGGTCAGCGCCGATTCCGAGGCGTCCCCCGAAGATGAAGAAGAACAGAACATAGAGCAACCATGAGTTACGAACCCCAACAGTTACAACGGATCGTCGAAGGCGCGCTGCTGGCCGCAGGTGAGGCGTTGAGCGTCGATCGCATTATGAATCTGTTTGAGGAAGCCGAACGGCCGGAAAAACAGGAGGTGCTCGACGCGCTAGCGGTGTTGCGGGAAGCTTCCTCTGGACGCGGTTTTGAACTNNCTGGCGCTTCCAGGTAGCGACCGATCTGGCGCCCTGGGTTAATCGCCTGTGGGAGGAGAAGCCGCAGAAATATTCTCGCGCTCTGCTCGAAACCTTGGCGTTGATCGCCTACCGCCAACCCATTACCCGCAGTGATATTGAAGAAGTGCGCGGTGTGGCGGTTAGCTCCCATATCATTAAAACCCTCGCCGAACGTGAATGGATCAAAGTGGTGGGCCACCGGGATGTGCCGGGCCGACCATCCCTATACGCCACCACTCGCCAGTTTTTGGATTATTTCGGCCTCAAGAGCCTGGAAGAACTGCCGACGCTAGGCGAGCTGAAAGATATCGACAGCCTCAACCAAGCGCTGGAGCTCGGCGACGACGAGTTGGTTGAGGAGCGTGAACAAATCGCCGCGGCAAGAGACGCGGATGAGCCCATGACTGAATCCCTTTTTGGCACTCTGGACGACGAGAATCTCGCTGCCGGCAGCACCACCGAGGTTGACAGCCACACTGACGACGATTCCACCTTTGATTCGGCGGAATCTGACAAAAGCATCGATTAAATATGACTGACGAAAAATTGCAGAAAGTCCTAGCGGCTGCGGGACTGGGTTCGCGCCGTGAAGTGGAGCGCGCCATCCAGGCGGGAGAAGTAACCGTCAATGGCCATCCAGCCCATCTGGGAGAGCGGGTAAAAGCCGGTGACAAGGTGACTTGGCGCGGCGAGAATCTGGTTGTGCCGGAGGCCACGCGTGCGGAAGTACGTGTTCTTCTTTATAACAAACCCGAGGGAGAAATTTGCAGTCGCAATGATCCCGAAGGACGCCAGAGTGTTTTTGATGCGCTTCCACCATTAAAAAATGGCCGCTGGGTATCCGTTGGACGGCTTGATTTCAATACCAGTGGACTGTTGCTGTTCACCAATGATGGGGAGCTCGCTAACAAGTTGATGCATCCCTCAAGTGGTATCGATCGCGAATATATGGTGCGTGTTCAGGGCACAGTGGAAGACGACGTCCTCCAACGTCTTAGCGAAGGCGTACTTTTGGAAGATGGTATTGCCCGGTTTACCGCTGTTAAACGTGGTGGTTCCGGTGGCGGAACAAATGGCTGGTTTCACTGTGTGATCATGGAAGGCCGCAACCGCGAGGTGCGCAGACTGTGGGAGTCGCAGGAGTTGCGGGTAAGTCGACTGAAACGGGTGCGTTACGGTCCAATTCTCATTCCACCCTTTGTGAAACCTGGTCAGTGGCTGGAATTGGGGGAGCGTGAAATTAACGAACTGTTTCGCCGGGCGGATATAGAGCTGCCGCCGAAGAAACGTTTCCGCCCGGAAGATGCCAGTGCACAGGAGCGCCGGGTGAAGAAATTGCGGGCGTCATCGGGGCGGCAGAGCCGGGCGGGTGGCGGTCCTGTGAAAGGCCGCAAAAACACTCCGAAATAGTTAAAAATCAGGATTCCAGTACGACGGGAGGATGATTGATTACCCGGTTACGGCCATGGCGCTTGGCTTGATAAAGCGCTGTGTCGCCGCGTTTGAATAGGGAATCNNTTGGTGGCCAGTTCTAGTTTCTCAATTTGATTGCGGATGCGTTCGGCTATCGCTGTCGCTTCGGAATTTCCAGTATTGCCCAGCACCACCACAAATTCTTCACCGCCGTAGCGGAATACCTGGTCAGTGTCCCGCAGCGCGCCTTTGATCGTTTTCGCCACTTTCTGCAGTAAATGATCGCCAGTGGCATGTCCCAGCTGGTCATTGATTTGCTTGAAGCCATCCATATCCGCAATGAGTAATGACAGGGGGCGACGGCTGCGCTGGCTAAGCTTTAGTTCACGCTGCAACGCCAGCTCTAATGCTGCACGGTTGCCGACCCCGGTCAGGCTATCCCGCAGTGAGCTCTCCAGCGCTTCGCGATAGAGAAGCGCATTGCGCAGCGGCTGCATCAGCAGCGCCAACAGCCCCTCTAAGGTGGACAACTCTTGTTCGCTGAAACGCGCCCCGCGAAAAAATGTCATCTCTCCCACGGCATACTGGCCGTTGAGCAAGTTGTAATTGGCTTTATGCGTGCGATGTGTGCCCAGGGCAAGCCGGATTTCGCGGGCTGGCAATCGGTATTCCATGCCGGAACAGCGGATGACTTTTTGCAGCATTTGATAAAAAGCTGCGAGGGTCTCATGAAGATCCAGCGAGGTTTGCAAAGTGCTCGTCAGGCGAAACCGGAAATCACCCAGATCCTCTAATTTCCCGGCTGAGGCATGGGTGGTTGTCAGCAAATCGGGGTTGGCCATGGTGCGCATCATAAAATGTCTCGTTATTTGTCCTAACTGGGTATGACTGACATTTAGCCAAAGCCGTGCCAAACGCAAAAAAGCCCTGTTTTTCTGCGGAAACGAAGTTGATTTTCGGCGGAATAGCGGGTGATTGGCGCTACATTGATCGGTATGGCGACGATTTTTTGGCGCCAAGCAGTGGAGGCGGCGGCAAACCTTTGCCGGTCTTGCTGGCCGTGTTGCGGTTTAGCGGGAACCACTCAGTTGTACAACCACAGCAATGTTGCGAAAATGCCGCGCGTTCAAGTCAGCACAACTCCAGGAGTATCTGTGGCACAGATCGGTCTTTTTTTCGGCAGTGACGAGGGTAATACCGAGTCCGTGGCATACCGTATCCAGCAGCGTTTTGGCACGGACGTGATGGATGTGTTTGATATCGCCGATGTGACCCAGCTGGAGTTCGCCGAGTACGACCAAATCATTCTGGGTATCTCCACTTGGGATTTCGGTCAGATTCAGTCGGACTGGGAAGAGTTCTGGGGCGATATAGAACAGGTATCCTTCGCCGGAAAAACCGTCGCCCTCTACGGCTTGGGTGACCAATTCGGTTACGGAGATTTTTTCCTCGACGCCATGGGCATGTTGCACGATGTAGTGGTAGGCAACGGGGCCGCTATCGTGGGCCACTGGCCTACCGAGGGCTATGATTTTGACGCCTCCAAGGCGCAAATTCCCGGTGAAAATCTGTTTGTCGGCCTCGCGCTGGATGAAGATCAACAATCAGAATTGACCAAAACACGCTTGGATGAATGGTGTGCCCAAATCCACCGGGCGTTCGCACTGACAACGCCGCTTCTGCCGGTTGACGATTGATCTATGGATCAACCAGTTGCTGCTATCAAATACACCGGCGTGAAGCGCATCGTTAAAGCGACCGGATATTCGTTGAAGGGACTGTCCTACGCATTTCGCAACGAAGCGGCTTTCCGCCAGGAAGCCATAGCAGCGTTTATTCTAATCCCCTTGGCTCTTTGGCTGAACGTCACTCATATAGAGCGCATTTTGCTGATTTTGGCCGTGGTGTTGGTATTGGTGGTGGAGCTGCTCAATACCGGCATAGAAGCGGTGGTGGATCGGATAGGCGTGGAATATCACATGCTTGCAGGTGCTGCGAAGGATGTAGGATCCGCCGCAGTGTTTCTCAGTCTGCTGTTCTGCGTATTTGTCTGGCTCAGCATTTTGCTGACGGTTCTCTGATACTCTCTTCTTTCGCGCCAATTACCCGGCACTCACAAGCCCGTCCGATTGGCTATTCTTGTCATATGAAACGTTCCGTTAACGCATTTGTTTGTACAGCGGATGTCGACAATGCTTTTGCAGGACCTCGATGATTTTGCCTCTTGTGCTATGCTCGGCGGCGTTTGCGCTGCCGGATATGGCGGACTTCCTCAAATAACCATAAAAGGAGCGGATCTTGGACAGCAAACGATATGCGACTGTAAGTGAACTGTTGCAGGACGCTTTTTCTCAGCACGCTCATTTGCCAGCGTTTACCTGTTTCGGCCACACGTTAACTTATGCCGAAATCGATTCTCTTAGCGCTCGTTTCGCCAGCTACTTGCAGCACCATAGTGGTCTTAAACCGGGTGATCGCATAGCCATACAACTGCCCAATATCCTGCAATATCCTATCGTCCTCTATGGCGCGATTCGCGCGGGGCTCGTAGTGGTAAATACCAATCCTCTTTATACCGCAAGAGAACTGCTGCATCAGTTAAAAGACAGCGGAGCCAAAGCGTTGGTGGTGCTTGCCAACGTAGCGGATAAAGCGGCAGAAATTCTGCCGCAAACGCAAGTTGAAAAGGTAATTGTGACTGAAATTGGCGATCTGCTGCCCGCGCCCAAGCGACAGCTGATCAACTTTGTGGTCAGGCACATTAAAAAAATGGTACCGGCTTACACCTTTAACCAATCGCTAAATGTGCGCGACGCACTTAAGCTCGGAGACCGACCTTTAACGCCAGTGCCGGTGACTGGCGATTCTCTGCTCGTGTTGCAATACACGGGGGGCACCACCGGCGTGGCAAAAGGGGCAATGTTGAGCCACGGGAATCTGTGTGCGAATGTGCAGCAGATTCTTCACCATATGACCAAGCTGTTCAAAACCGAATCCCAAGTGGTGGCGGTTGCGCTGCCGCTTTACCATATATTCGCCTTCAATATTCACGGCCTCTGTGCAATTTCCCGCGGCGCCCACAATATTTTGATTCCCAATCCCCGTGATCTACCAGCATTCGTCAAGGCCATTAAGCCGTACAAAGTGTCTCTCTACGTGGCGGTTAACACGCTCTATAACGCGCTGTTGCGGTATGAAGATTTTCGCAAATTGGATTTTTCCGAATTAAAAACTTCCGCTGCGGGTGGCATGGCGGTAACGGAAGATGTTGCCGGCCACTGGCTGGAATTAACCGGATGCGCCATCTGTGAGGGATACGGGCTGACGGAAACCTCTCCGGTGTTGGTGACCAATCCAGACAACGCCATTCAATCCGGCACTATTGGCACGCCGGTGATTGGCACAGAAATAAAAATTGCGGATGAGCAGGGTGCTCAGGTATCGGACGGACAACCAGGTGAATTATGGGCGCGTGGACCGCAAGTGATGTCCGGCTACTGGCAAAAACCTGACGCCACCGCGGAGGTGCTCACCGCCGACGGATGGTTCAAAACCGGAGACATCGCCATTCGCCGCCCCGACGGTTATTTCAAAATTGTCGACCGTAAAAAAGACATGATCCTGGTATCCGGTTTTAATGTGTATCCCAATGAAGTTGAGGATGTAGTGACGCAACATCCGGATATTGTCGAGGCTGCCGTTATTGGTGTGCCCAGTCAGGAAACCGGTGAAGCGGTGAAATTGTTTGTGGTCACGGACGGCAAAAAAGTATCGGAGGCGGAAATTATTGCTTTTTGCCGGCAGCGCCTAACCGCATACAAGATTCCCCGCCTCATCGAATACCGCGATAGTTTGCCGAAATCCAACGTCGGCAAAATTCTTCGCCGAGAATTAAGGGATCCCGCGCCGCACGCGTAACGGTGCGCTCACGGATTGAACAAACATAAACAGCACAGGAGACAGCATGTGGAAATTTCCGCGATTGTTTTTTTAGGCCTTGCTATAGCCATTGTTTTCCTGGGCGCCAAAAGTGTTCCTCAGGGGCAGGAGTGGACAGTAGAACGGTTTGGCCGTTACACCCGAACCCTGCGGCCGGGATTTAATTTTATCTTGCCGGTGATTGATGCCGTGGGACGCAAACAAATCGTGATGGAGCAAGTGCTTGATGTCGATCCGCAGGAGGTGATCAGCGCGGACAATGCCATGGTTACAACGGACGCGGTGTGTTTTTTTCAGGTGATCGATCCTGTCAAAGCATCTTATGAAGTCAATAATCTTCACGGCGCTATGAAAAACCTGGTGATGACCAATATCCGCGCAGTGTTGGGTTCCATGGAGCTCGACGCCATGTTGTCCAACCGCGACATGATTAATACCGCGCTCTTGATAAAGGTGGACGAAGCCACCAGCCCATGGGGAATCAAGGTGACGCGAATCGAAATTAAGGATATTCGTCCGCCCAAGGATTTGGTGGATGCTATGGCGAATCAGATGAAAGCAGAGCGTGAGAAACGCGCATTGATTTTGCGAGCAGAGGGCGAACGCGAGGCCGCAATTAAAGTGGCTGAAGGTGAAAAGCGCGCGCAGATTCTCAACGCGGAGGGCGAGCGGGAAGCGGCATTTTTGGAGGCGGAGGCACGCGAGCGCGAGGCTCAAGCGGAAGCCAAAGCTACAGAGTTTGTCAGCAGCGCAATAGGTGCAGGAAACAGTCAGGCCATCAATTATTTCGTTGCGCAAAAATATATCGATGCGCTTGGCCAATTGGCCGCTTCGAACAATAGCAAAGTCATTTTGATGCCCTTGGAAGCGAGCCAGGTTATCGGTTCCCTGGCGGGTATTCAGGAGCTGATTAAAACTGCGCAGAACGACAAATCCTAAGGACCTTAAACATGTTCGATTCACTCACAGGTTGGCATTGGCTGGCGTTTGGCATTGCCTTACTGTTGCTGGAAACCCTCGGAGTAGGCGGCATTCTCATAGGGGCAGGGAGCGGTGCCATCGCTCTGGCATTGGTGTTAGCTTTTATCGATATTTCGTGGCAATGGCAGCTGGTGCTGTTCGGTTTGTTTGCGATGATCGGCACCGGTATTTTCTGGCGATTTTTCCGAGTCAAACCTGCAGAAAACGCGACCAATAAATTGAATAATCGCCGCGCCCAATTAATTGGTATGCGCGCGTCACTGCTGAGCGCGGTGCAGAGCGGCCGAGGCAGAGTGCAGATACAGGACGCGTTGTGGACAGTGACGTGTGAAGAAGAACTGCCGCAAGGCACCTTAGTGGAAGTCGTGGGATACGACGACAACGCTTTACACGTCAAAAAGATCTGATTGGCAGATTCATGCGCCAGCTTCCATACTTACCCAAGGTGATTTCGGTGGCGGTGCAGCATGCCCACTAATGCTTTGGTGCTCTCCGGTGGCGGGGCGAGAGCGGCCTATCAAGTCGGCGTATTACAGGCGTTGTCGGATATTCTGCCAAATCTCCATAATCCCTTTCCGATAATTTGTGGCACATCCGCCGGCGCCATCAATGCCGTTGCGATGGCTGCTCACCCCGGCGAATTCCGTCAGGCAGCGCTGGATCTCGCGAGTACTTGGCAACATCTCGAAGTCGACCGGGTATTTCGCTCCGGCTGGTGGGATTTAACGAGCGGCCTGGCGAAGGTGGGCGCGTCGATCTTTAACGACGGAGTCGGGCGCAATCGCCCGCTGGCACTGCTGGACAACAGTCCGTTGCGCACGCTGCTTACCGATGTTGTTCCCTTCAGCAATCTGGAGCGCCGTATTAGCGCCGGAGATTTGCGTGCGGTCAGCATTACCGCCATGAGCTACAGCTCGGGTGAATCAGTGGCATTTTTTCAGGGCAGTCCAGAATTGCATGCCTGGCGCCGCGCGCGCCGAGTTGGTCGGCCGTCCAAGCTCACGGTGGACCACTTGCTCGCCTCCTCCGCGATCCCTACGATTTTCCCGGCCGTTTATTTGGACCGGGAATATTTTGGCGACGGCGCCATGCGTCAGGTGGCACCCATCAGCCCGGCGTTGCATTTGGGGGCTGATCGTTTATTTGTTATAGGGGTCAGCGCCAATCGCAGTCCAGCGCACTGGGGCAAAACGAAAGCTCTGCCGCGTCATTCTCCCTCCATGGCGCAAATTATCGGGCAGATGTTCAACAGTGCGTTTATTGACGCGCTGGAAGGTGATCTTGAACATGTGGAGCGGGTCAATGCGCTGCTGGCGTTGATCGACAAAGATCGCTGTCAACAGACCGACCATTTGCGTGCAGTGGAGACTTTGGTAATTTCCCCATCCAAACCACTGGATAAAATCGCCGGGCGTCGAGTGCGTGATTTTCCAAGAAGTCTGCGGTTTTTTCTTCGTCGAACCGGTGCGACGGCGCACGGGGGTGGATCTGCGGTAGCGAGCTACCTGTTGTTTTCCCACGGATACTGCAACGAACTGATGGAGCTCGGTTATCAGGACGCCATGTGGGAGCGCGAAGCCATCGAAAAATTTTTCAGCAAAGCCGACGATCCCGCAGTCTGAAAGCCCCTTTTTCTGGCGGCAGGGCGAGAATTTCCCAGGCCGCTGCTGTGCCTTTTAAAAATAATCCAAGTAAAATGACCGCCTGCGCTTTTCTAGCGTATCGGCGCGCTACGCGGTGTCGGGACAATGAACGTATTTGGGGGTGGGCGTGAAATTAATAAAAGTGATATTGGCAATTCTGGTAATGGCGGTGGTGGCATTTGTGCTCGGTGGCTTTTTACTGCCCAAGCAGAAAGTGGTGGAACGCTCGGCGCTGATTGAAAGTGATCCCGCGACCGTTTTTGAATATGTGAATAATCTGGAAAAATTCCACAGTTGGTCGCCCTGGGCGGACATGGATCCGAATATGCAGCTGGAATTTTCCGGTCCGGAAAGTGGCGTTGGGTCCAGTATGAGTTGGTCCAGTGAAGTGCCTCAGGTTGGCAATGGCGTACAGCGAATTACTGTTTCTGAACCGCCGCGGCGAGTGGTGACGGTGCTGGAGTTTGATGGAAAAGGCGACAACCAATCGGAATTTGAGCTTATCCCCGAAGGAAATCAAACCAAAGTAATCTGGCGATTCCGTGTAGATTTCGGCAGCAATCCTGTGTCGCGTTATGTCGGTTTGGCGCTCGACGATATGTTGGGCCAGCATTACGACCGCGGTTTGGAAAAGCTGGAGCATCTGGTGGAGAACCTGCCGGCCATCGTGACGGAAGAGGTCCGCTACAGTGTCGGTGATACCCGTTTAAATGGTTATGTGGCCTACCCGCGCAATGTAACTGGTAAAGTACCTGGCGTGTTGGTGGTACACGAGTGGTGGGGGCACAACGATTACGTGCGCAAGCGCGCGGAGATGTTGGCTGAGTTGGGTTACGCGGCATTTGCCCTAGATATGTATGGCGACGGCAAAGTAACCGGTCACCCGAAAGAGGCAAATGCATTCATGATGGAAGTCGTCAACAACGCTGACGCAGCGCGCGCGCGATTCGAGAAAGCGCTGGAACTGCTGAAAAGCACACCAGTGGTAGATCAGCAAAAAATCGCCGCCATCGGTTATTGCTTTGGCGGCGCGGTGGTGATGAGTATGGCGCGTATGGGTATGGACCTGGACGGTGTGGTGAGTTACCACGGTTCGTTACAAGGTCTCGCGCCGATCAATGAAGGTGAAGTTGACGCCCGTTTTATGGTATTTAACGGCGCAGCCGATCCATTTGTTCCGGAAGAGGCCAAACAAAACTTTAAAGCTGAAATGGACTCGGCCGATCTGCAGTACGAATTTATTGATTACCCTGGCGCCCTGCATGGCTTTACCAATCCTGGAGCGGATGAAAAAGGCGAGGCTTATGACTTACCGCTAAAATATGACGCCGTTGCCGACCAGGATTCATGGCAAAAGACTCAGGCTTTTTTCCAGGAAATTTTCTAATCCTTCCGGCGGTGCCATTGGCGCCGCCTTTTCCCCTTCTTTGATTTTCCGTTTATGCAGCGAAACTCTCTCGCCACCCTCGTGCTTTTGCTTGCATCCACGCTGTGGGGGTTATCTTGGATTCCTTTAAAGGCATTGGCGGGGCAGGGTATGGATGGCCTGCTACTGATAGCCATTTGTTATGCGTGTATGGCATTGGTCGTTTTGCCATGGTTATGGCGCAACCGTGGTTACTTGCGGAACCACAGCAGAGCATTAATCGGAATTTTTCTCGCTGGTGGCTTTGCTAATGTATGTTTCAACTACGCGATGATTTACGGCGAAGTGGTGCGGGTGATGGTGTTGTTTTATTTACTGCCGGTATGGGGAGTTTTGGGTGGCCGTTTTATTCTTCGCGAACCGACCAATGCATGGCGCTGGGCGGGAGTTTGCCTTGCGATCAGCGGGGCTTTTATTTTGCTGGGCGGTGCAGATATTTTGCGCACCCCCCCAGGGTGGCTGGCTCTAATCGCGTTACTGGCAGGTATGTTTTTCGCCGCCACCATCATGTTATTTCGCGCAGTGGAATCGGTACCGATCAGCATAAAATTAAATATGTTATTCATTGGCTGCGCGGTTATTGCTGGATTGCTGCTGGCGGCAGATGTGGGGATGCCCAGGGAGAATTTTCCCGTCGCATCGGCGCTCGCCTGGACGGTGGTTTACGCCTTGACGTGGTTGCTGCTGGCCAATGTCGGTTCCCAGTGGGCTGTAACCCATTTGCCCGCAGGGCGCTCGGCCATTTTGATGATTGTGGAGCTGGTGGCAGCGGTCGTTTCCGCCATTTGGCTCGGCGGAGAAATGCTGACGCCCCAGGTTGTCATTGGTGGGCTTTTAATTGTCTCTGCCACCGTTATTGAAATCGCACAAGGTTAATCAATTTTCAGACTTTCAATGCAAAAAAGCCCCCGTTTGGGGGCTTGTCTCACCTAACAAAACTTCTTAAATACGGAATTCTTCGATCTGTGTTGCCGCAATGCGTTTGCCGTCTTCGGCGCCTTTAACAAACTCTGCGATTTGATCGAAATTCATGTAGCGGAAANNTTCGCGTAAGTCAGGTATTCCTCCGGCGACGGCAGCCGTCCGAGAATTCCACCGATTGCCGCAAGTTCCGCCGATGTCAGATACACGTTTGCACCGTTACCCAGGCGATTTGGGAAATTACGGGTGGAGGTGGATAGCACCGTCACGCCATCGGCAACACGCGCTTGGTTGCCCATGCACAACGAACAGCCAGGCATTTCGGTACGCACGCCGTTGCGACCGTAAATGTTGTAATAGCCTTCTTCCATCAGCGTGTGCTGGTCCATCTTGGTGGGTGGCGACATCCAAAAACGGGTTTTTAAACCCGCTTTATTTTTCTCCAACAATTTGCCCGCTGCGCGGAAGTGACCGATGTTGGTCATACAGGACCCGATAAACACTTCGTCCACTTTATCCCCGGCAACTTCGCTCAGCAGACGCGCGTCATCTGGATCGTTCGGAGCGCACACAATAGGTTCTTTGATTTCTGTGAGATCGATCTCGATAGTAGCGGTGTATTCGGCATCGGCATCTGCTTCCAGCAGCTGCGGTTTGGCCAGCCACTCTTCCATTTTCACTGCACGGCGCTCCAGGGTGCGGCGGTCGCCGTAGCCTTCGCTGACCATCCAGCGCAGCAGGGTGATATTGGAACGCAGGTATTCCGCAATGGCACTTTCCGGCAACTTGATGGTGCAGCCAGCGGCGGAGCGCTCAGCGGATGCATCAGA
>DJFQ01000103.1:0-20339 GCA_002432095.1 Marinagarivorans sp. UBA5868
TGACCGTCCACGACGGTTCCATCACAAGGGAACGCCGCACCCGGCGCCACTACCAACAGCTCACCGGGTAGCAGTTGTTTGAAGGGAATGGTTTCCACGGTTCCATCCGACCGCAGTCGATTTACCGTCATCGGCAGCAGGTTATGAAAGCGAGCAGAGGCTTTGAAGTTGGCGTAACGCGCGCGCATCTCCAGGTAGCGACCCAGCAGCAGGAAAAACGCGAACATCGCCACGGAATCGAAGTAGACATCACCGCTGCGGGTCACGGTGGCATAGACACTGGCGCTGAATGCGAGGACAAGGGCGAGGGAGATGGAAACATCATTGACCAAACGCCCCAGGCGCAGCGCGCGCAAAGCGCCGGAAAAAAACGGTTTAGCGCTGAATAACATGATTGGCAGGGCCATCAGCAAATTCACCCAGCGCAACACCTGCTGCCAATGAGGGTCGATGCCCTGCAAGTCACCAGCGTGCAGCGCCACCGCTACCATGCCGGCCTGCATCATACCGATGCCCGCCACCGCCATGCGCAACAAGTAATCCCGCTGATCTTTCTGCCACAGCTCCTGCTCTGCTCGCCCCACCAGAGGCTGTGGTTGAAAACCAATATGCGTCAGAGTCTGAAACAACTCGCTGATCCGCATTTTCTCCAGCTGTAGGTGAATACGGGCGCGATGGGTGCTGGCGTTGACCTGAACCTGCTCCACCCCCGGTTTCGCCTGCAGGTGTTTTTCGATCAACCAAACACAGGCGGCACAGCTGATACCGCTAACAAACAAATTGACTGTCGCGGTGCCATCGGTGTGATGCTCGACAAAATCCTCCTGCACCGCCGGCAGATCATAGGCATCGAAGCGGGTTTGAATGAACTGGGGACGCGGATTGACCTGCTCGCGAAAACGATAAAAATCCGTTAATCCCTGCCCAGCGATTGCCTGCGCCACCGCCTGGCAGCCAATGCAGCAGAACTCACGTCGCTCGCCGCCAATATCCGCATGCAAATTGGATACGGCGGGCAATCCACAATGAAAACAGGTGTTCAGACAAATACCTTAGAGATGCGCGTTGAACTGAGCGCTAGCGGTATGGCGGAAATCGATCTCGGTCGTCACCCGCCAACGATCCTCCGCAGACTCTGAGCGGTTGCCAATAATCAGATACCAACGCCCCTGAGCGAGCGCGGGGAGATCTGCGCGGTAACGCCCTTCTGCGATGCGCTGCATCACCACTGTTACATCTTGCTCCGCCGACGAAGGATGAGAAAACGAAAGCTCTAACTCCATCGGCAATGTTTCCGCGTCCAGCTCGGCAAAAACCTCGGCCGTCGTAAAATCGAATTCAAGTGAACCGCGCACGGCCTGCGCCAACGCCAATTCCTCCTCAGCGAAATGTTTATTGATCATGCGGCCTTCCTTGTAGTACTCATCCTTAACACGATCATCCGCCACCCAGATAGCGACACCCGCCATGGAGAGGCTCACCACAATCACCACCAACAACGGCCCCATTACTGCCCAAAACCAGGGTTCTTTATAGGCGGGGGTTTTTTTGGTTTCATTCATTAACGGTCTGGACCCATAAAAACGGTGGTTTCCGACGCGTGAACACCGGCGTCGCTTTGCGAGCGCACGATAATGCGCAATTTAGTTTTTTCACCCTTTAATTCTTCGCGAGGTAACGCAACACGCAAAGGCACGGTAAATACCTCGCCCGCTTCCACTTCTCTTGCGTGATAGTTACGCACTTCAAACGGATAATCCCCTTCCAGCTCGATGCTATACACATGATTGCGGGAATCCATATTATTAATTTTCACCGTGTAAACGTTTTGGATTTCGTTGCCCATCACCCGGTACAAACGTGCACCGCGGTCGCGGATAACATCAATACCGATTGGGCTGCGGGTAAAAATCACATACGCAAACACCGCCACCATCGCCACTACCGCAAAAACGTAACCAAAAAGTCGGGGCCGAAAAAAGCGGGTTTTGCCAGTCTCCAATTCGTCTTCGGAGGTGAATCGAATCAGGCCACGGGGATAGGACATTTTATCCATTACGGTGTTACAGGCGTCCACGCACAAACCGCAGTTGATGCACTCATATTGGAGCCCATCGCGAATATCAATATTGACGGGGCAAACCTGCACGCACCAGGAGCAGTCAATACAATCGCCAAGGCCGGCTTTTTTATAATCGTCACCGGGTTTGCGCGGTCCACGTTTTTCACCACGTTTGGGATCGTAATAAACCGCGAGGGTATCGCGGTCGTACATTACCGCCTGAAAGCGCGCGTAGGGGCACATGTATTTACACACCTGTTCGCGCATCCAACCCGCGTTCAGATACGTCATGCCGGTAAAAAACAGCGTCCAAAAAGCAGCGGCGGGATGAATATCGAAATAGACAAAACCATCCGCTGCGCGATGCGGAACAAAACCCAGCAAGAGCTCGCGAATTGGCGTGAAGTAGCCGATAAATGTCACGCCTGTGATAAAGGCGATTACCACCCACAAAAAATGTTTGCTGGATTTGCGCAGAATTTTTTCTGTATTCCAAGGCTGACGATCCAGCTTGATGCGTTTGTTACGGTCGCCCTCACAAAAATGTTCAACCGAAATAAACATTAGCGTCCACACCGTTTGTGGGCAGGTAAAACCGCACCAAACCCTGCCCAAAAGAACCGTTACTGTGAACAGCGTAAATGCCGAAATAATCAGTGCCCAAGCCAGCAGCATAAAATCCTGCGGCCAGAACGTGATGCCAAGAATATGGAATTTGCGTTCCGCCAAATCAAACAAAACGGCGGGGTGGCCATCAATGCTGAACCAGGGCAATAACAGGAATCCGAGGATGAGAGGTAGACCTGTATAGCGGCGAACGCGCTGATAAAAACCGGAGATTTTGCGGGTGTAGATTTTAGCTTCCGATTCGTAGAGATTAACGTAACGAATCTCACCTTCTTTGTTGGCAGGCGTGGTGCCTGTTTTGAGGTCATCGGACACTCATGGAACCCTCGAGGAGAGCGGCCACCGCAGTGGCCGTCTAGGTTTTACAGATCGAGCGACAGGCTGTACACATAGGCTGTCAGCAAGTGAATTTTTTCCTCCTGCAATTTGTCCTTTTGTGCGGGCATTACATTGGCGCGACCATTACGCACTGAATGGGCGATGCCGTCGCGGCTGCCATCGTAAAGCCAGGTATTGTCAGCAAGGTTAGGCGCACCCATCAATTGATTGCCCTTGCCGTGTGGACCGTGGCACGCGGCGCAATTTTGATGATAAATAGTGTCACCCTGCTGCAGCTGTCCTTTGTCATGATCCTGACCGGAGAGTGATAACACATATTCGGTGACCGCACGCACATTAGGCTCGCCGATTATCGGCCCCCATGGCGGCATATTGCCGGCGCGCCCATGCTCCAGACTCTCCTTAATTTTTTCCGGTGTGCCGCCGTAAAGCCAATCGTCATCGGTCAAATTAGGGAAGCCGTAATTGCCACCACCATCCGCACCGTGGCAAACCGCGCAGTTGTTTGCGAACAAACGTACCCCCATTTTCATCGCAGCATTGTCCTGCGCCAGCTCTTCAACGGACATTTGCATATACGCGCCGAAGATCTCGTCCTGGACGGTTGCCGCTTTTTCCTGTTCCCTTTCCAGTTGATTTTGCGAAGTCCATCCACCCACTCCGGGAAAACTGCCTAGCCCCGGGTACCACAACAAATACAGTGCGGAAAAAACCAGGGTGCCGACAAATAACTGAAACCACCATTTCGGCAGTGGGTTGTCGTATTCCTCAATGCCGTCGTACACATGGCCCGTGGTGCGGTTTTCCGGCTCTTCATCGTCTTTAATGGCAACCTTGCGATTGGCAAATAGCACCCAAATCACCAGGGCAAGGCACGCCAAGGTCAGACCAATAATCCAGATATTCCAGAAAATACTCATACTTTGTCCTGCTCTTGCTTGGAGTCAGTGGATTTCTTCTCGTCATTTTGCGGCGGCTTTTCATCGGCAAACGGCAATTTCGCTGCCTCTTCAAAACGCTTGCGCCGCTTCGGCGAAAAAGCCCACCAACACACGCCGATAAATGCCAATAAAACCAATATCGGCGAGATACTTCGCAATGTATTAATGTCCATGGCTCACCGCTTGTATGTGAGCAGCGTTCCCAGCTGCTGCAAATACGCGACAAGAGCGTCCATCTCCGTCACACCACGCACAGCGTCGGCAGCGCCAGCAATATCGTCGTCGGTATAGGGCACGCCCACGGAACGCAAAGCCTCCATTTTTTTCGCCGTGTATTTTCCGGTGAGCACGTGATCGTACAACCAGGGAAACGCCGGCATATTGGAGTTGGGAACCACATTTCGTGGGTTGTACAAATGCGCTTTGTGCCATTCGTCGCTGTAGCGTTGCCCCACCCTCGCGAGATCGGGACCGGTGCGCTTTGAACCCCATAAAAATGGATGTTCATAAACAGATTCACCAGCGACGGAATAATGTCCATAACGTTCAACTTCCGCGCGCAATGGACGCACCATTTGGGTGTGGCACACATGGCAGCCTTCGCGGATGTAAATATCGCGACCTTCCAACTCCACCGCTGTCAACGGCTTCAAGCCTTCAACCGGCTCGGTGGTGTCCTTGAGAAAAAACTGCGGCACGATTTCCACCAACCCGCCAAAGCTGATGGCAACGATAACCAGCAGGATCATCAGACCAATATTTTTTTCGACAATGTCGTGATTCTTCATGGATTCGTTTCCTCAAGCCAATTGCGGCTGCGCAGTTTTTTCTGGCTCGATAGCGTCTTCTGAGCTCACCGTGCGGTAGGCGTTGTAAGCCATCAATAACATGCCCGCCAAGAAAAACGCGCCGCCCAGGAAGCGAACGAAATAACCGGGGTAACTGGCTTCAACACTTTCCACAAAGCTGTACGTCAGTGAACCGTCGGCATTGAATGCCCGCCACATTAAGCCTTGGAGAATTCCGTTAACCCACATAGAGGCGATGTAAAGCACGGTGCCGATCGTTGCCAACCAGAAGTGTGTGTTGATCAGGCGGACACTCCACATGGATTTTTGCCCGGTCAATACTGGTAACAAGTGATAGATCGCGCCTATGGAAATCATCGCCACCCAGCCGAGAGCACCGGCGTGTACGTGGCCGATGGTCCAATCGGTATTGTGGGAAAGCGCGTTCACGGTCTTGATGGACATCATCGGACCTTCAAACGTAGACATGCCATAAAACGAAAGGGAAACCACTAAAAACCGTAGTGTCGGATCCGTGCGCAATTTATGCCACGCACCGGAGAGCGTCATCATGCCGTTGATCATGCCGCCCCAGGAAGGCGCCAGAAGAATCAACGACATCACCATGCCCAGACTTTGCGCCCAATCCGGCAGCGCGGAATAATGCAGGTGATGGCCGCCCGCCCATACATAAACAGAAATCAACGCCCAGAAATGCACGATNNNCCGAGAAACCCGGCAGTAAGGAAAAAGCCCACGGCGTTATGGCCATACCACCATTGAATCATCGCATCCGCGGTGCCGGCATAAGCCGAATAAGACTTTAACGCGTGAACCGGTACAGCAGCGCTATTGACGACATGCAGTACGGCAACGGTGATGATAAAAGCTCCGAAAAACCAGTTGGCCACATAAATATGCGACGTGCGGCGCTTCATGATCGTGCCAAAAAACACCACCGCATAGGCGATCCAAACAAGGGTGATGGCAATATCGATCGGCCATTCTAGCTCGGCATATTCCTTGGTGGAGGTATAACCCATCGGCAGGGTAATGGCGGCGGCGACGATAATGGCTTGCCAGCCCCAGAAGGTAAACGGAATCAGAAAGCCACCAAACAGCGGCGCCTGGCAGGTGCGCTGAACGACAAAATATGAAGTGGCAAACAATGCGCAGCCGCCAAATGCGAAAATCACCGCGTTGGTATGCAACGGTCGCAAGCGCCCGAAATGGCTGTATGGCTGCCAAATGTCATTAATCTCTGGCCACATTAATTGCGCCGCAAGCAGCACACCCACCGCCATACCCACAACGCCCCAGACGATGGTCATAATGCTGAACTGACGCACCACCTGGTAGTTATAAGCAGGAGCAGACATGGCAGACGCCACCGAGTCATTGCTCATAGACAAGTTCCAATAGTTAGTTAAGAAAAGCCGGGCACACGCAGAAATTCCCTTCTGCGATTCAGAGCTTTGCGCATGTGAAGAAGATTTTTGATAGCTGTTGATTAAGCAGTATAGATAGGAATCCGAATTGGTATTTGACTGGCGTCAAATCCATCGGAAATACACTGTCTGCCGGTACTCAGACCTTTTTTACACAACGTCCAAAAACAAAAACGTTATTGCTGCATCTCTGCAAATTAGACTTTTGCAAAATATCGCTTCTGCAAAATATAGACGGCAATTTCCCTGTCATCAGAAAAAGTTGAAGCGCAATCCCACAGCGAAGCTTTCATTGTCTTCGTCGCTGGCGGCGGCTTCCGCATTGAGGCTGAACGCGCGGGAGAACCAATAGTTCATGCCTACACCAAAATAAGTCTCGCGCAAATCGTCTATGGCTTCGTAGGTGACAAAACCGCGCGCCTCAAAACCTGGGGAGACAAAACCGCGCACCCCAAAAGTTCCGCCGAAACCGGCGTCGGAATCGGGGCCGTAATCGCGATTGATCATCGTCGCCATGCCGTAAATTCCGGATTGACGGCCAATATCGGCGCGCAGCCCTAGCGACAACGCGGTGGAGGTAGAGCCACAGCCGCGGTTGCTGGTGACATCGGTGTGCTGAGCGTGGAAATAGGCAATTTCGTTGAGGGTGATACTACCTTCGAGAAACAAACCATCTTGGTCGCAATTAATATCCAAGTGCTGACGCGCATAACCAAGACCAAAATAGTTGTAATTCGGTCGCGCTGCGTAAGCAGGCGCGATACAGACGACGGTGAGCAATACAGCAACGAAGCAGCGTAAAAGCATGGTGATCCTCAGGATATGGAACACCGCTCTTGATGGCGGTTTACAGTGATTGGTGGCGGCCACGCGCCACCGATTAACGGGTTATCGGCGCAACCGGCACTCAGACCAGCGTTCGGCCTTTTTGTGCCGCTATACGCATGCGCAAGGCGTTGAGTTTGATAAAGCCTTCGGCATCTTTTTGGTTATAGGCGCCGGCGTCGTCTTCGAAGGTGGCAATTTTTTCATCGAAGAGACTATCGGCGGAACGGCGACCCACCACAGTGACACTGCCTTTATACAATTTCACGCGCACGTCTCCGTTGACGAATGCCTGAGACTCGTCGATGGCTTTTTGCAGCATCAAACGCTCTGGCGACCACCAGTAACCGTTGTAAATCATGGCGGCGTAGCGGGCGATAAAGGAATCTTTCAGATGTGCAACTTCGCGGTCCAGGGTAATGGATTCAATCGCACGATGGGCCTTGAGCATGATGGTGCCGCCGGGGGTTTCGTAACAGCCGCGGGATTTCATGCCCACGTAGCGGTTTTCCACGAGATCCAAGCGACCGATGCCGTGAGCGCCGCCGAGTTTGTTCAAGGTGGCAAGTACGGTTGCGGGTGACATCTGCTGGCCATTCAACGCGACTATGTCACCGTTCTTATAGGTCAATTCCAGATATTCCGCTTTGTCCGGAGCAGTCTCTGGAGATACTGACCAGCGCCACATATCTTCTTCAGCTTCATTCCATGGGTTCTCCAACAAGTTGCCTTCGTAAGAGATATGCAGCAGGTTGGCATCCATGGAATACGGGGATTTTTTCTTGTTCTTGGCGAAGTCCACCGGGATATTGTGGGTTTCGCAGTAAGCCATCAGTTTTTCACGGGAGGTCAAATCCCATTCGCGCCAGGGAGCGATAACTTTAATTCCCGGCTTGAGCGCATAGGCGCCGATCTCAAAACGCACCTGATCATTACCTTTGCCGGTGGCGCCGTGAGAGATGGCGTCAGCCCCTGTAATATTGGCGATTTCCACCAAACGCTTGGCGATCAGTGGGCGGGCGATGGAGGTGCCCAGCAAATATTCGCCTTCGTAAATAGTGTTGGCGCGAAACATGGGGAACACAAAATCGCGCACAAACTCTTCGCGCAGATCTTCGATGTAGATTTCTTTTACGCCGAGCGCCTGCGCCTTGGCGCGCGCCGGTTCCAGCTCCTCGCCCTGACCGATATCCGCAGTAAACGTCACAACTTCGCATTTATAGGTGTCTTGCAGCCAACGCACGATCACGGACGTGTCGAGACCACCGGAATAAGCCAAAACAACCTTTTTAATGGAAGACATACTGCTCTCCAAAGTACTTGAGCGGGGGAAGGGGAATGTGGCGGTTTGCCTGGGCGCGCATTGTAGCTTCATAGTCGACGAATTAACAGTAATGCGCCCCGGGATCGGGCATACTTCCAGTCCTCTCATTTTGCAGTGGCGAACCAAACGCGCGGCGCGTTATCCAACACACCATGTCGATCCGCATGCCTTCCCGAATTTTCTCCCACGGCCTCCAGTATCTGTCGGTGTTGATACTGGCTCTGTGCTTTGCCTCCCCCGCTTCTGCCAACCGCGCAGACCACGGCAGCACCCACTACCCGATCTGGTCAGAGCTCAGTTATTTCGAGAAATCCACCCTCGGCTCGCTCAACGATGCGCGCAAAGACGATCCAGATGCGCTGCTCGCCCTATATTTGCTTGCGTCCGGCGTACGCAGTTACAGCGACTACGAAAACGTCAAGCGCCAGGTGGATCAGTTCACCCGCAAAATGCACGAACACATTGTGGAGGACGACAACGAGTGGCTGGTTGGTCAGATCCTCAACCGGGAGATGCACAACGCGTTTTTTCTAAAGGAGAGCAAGGGCGGCGCGCCAAATGGGTACTCGGAAGATCAATCGCGCCTGATGGGCATATTTGAAACAGGTGAATTCAACTGCATCAGCGCAAGTCTGCTCTATGCGGTGATCGCCCGGCACTTTGACCTGCGCCCGCAGGGAGTAATGCTGCCCTCCCATGCTTTCATTCAGCTCAATTTAAATGACGGACGCCAAATTGATGTGGAAACCACCAGTTCCAACGGTTACGACCAAGTCCACGACGAAGCCTTTTACGAGCGCAACAACAACGCGTGGTTTTCCAGCCGCGGCTTACAGCCGGCAACCTACTCAGACTACCTGAATCGCGAACGCATTAATGCCACCGAATTGGCCGCGCGTAATATGCTCAACCAGCACACTATTTCGAGCCGCATGGATGAGGCTGACAGTGTGCGTTTGGCGGAGATCAGCGCTTTTATCGATCCCAACAACAGCATGGCGCAGGAAAAGCGGCTGTATTTTTACAATCGCGAGATCCACGCTCTGGTTGTTGAACAAGACTGGAAAACGCTCACGCGGCTTTTTGCAACTACCTATCAGACTGTCCTCAAGGACAGCCGCCGTCATCTCCATGCGTCCGGCCTGCAGAATGCACTGCATATGTATCTCTCGGGTGCCATGCTCACCTATGCTCAAGCCGGCGACACCGAGCAGACCCTAAGCGTAATGGGCGAGTTGTTGAGCCGCGGCCTCGCCCAGAGTGCAGACCGCAAAGCAGTGGAGTCACGGGTGACCAATGCGGTTAGCGTGCTTATGTCCAAGCTCGCCGAACACAAGCGTTTTGATGATGGTTTGCTGGTATTGGCGCTGGTCGAGGGCCACCTTAGCGACCCGAAAGCCTGGCCGGAAATGGTGAACTGGTTTTATCTCCGCTGGGCGGAATACCAGTGGGAGCAAAAAAACTGGGAAGAAGTGGTGACGATTTTAGGGGAGTATCTGAGCCAACCGGGAGATGCCGTCAAGGACGCCAAGCACCCCAAAGAGATCATCGGCTCGGCCTACAACAACTGGGTGCTTGAGCTGGTGGATGCTCAAGATATAAGCCAGGCCGAAGTCGTCGCAAGTGAATGTCACGCGCGGTTTTCCGCCAGCGTTTGCGAGCGCGCCCAAAAGATACTTGAACAGGGCCGCAAGCGTCGCAAAAGTTGATTATTGCGGGGGGATCTCTAGTTTCTCCAACCGAATCGTAACCCGACGATTTTTAGCTCTTTCGCCCACCGTTTCATTACCCGCTACCGGGTAGCGCTCGCCATGCCAACGACTGGTGATCGCCTCCTTAGGAACGCCTTTATTCACCAGGTAACGGGTCACCTCTTCCGCGCGCTTCTCCGCCAGCACAAGATTGTCCTCACGGGTTCCCACACTGTCGGTATGACCGTCGATAAAAAACTCTCTTACGCTGGAGTCGGCTCTGACATAGGCGACGATGTTATCCAGCTTGCGCAATTCGGATGGCTGAATATCTTCAAATTTGCTCGAACCGAAATACACTGCGGTGCGTTTGATCTGCTCGAAATTCGCCGGCAGCAATCCGGCAAGGCAATCCAGATAACGCTCGTAGGCACCGCGAAACCCAACAGTGGTAATGGCGATTTGCGAGGGATTTTCACCACCGTACCAGGCGCCTCGTGTAAACACCAATTCGAGACCATCGTAGAGTTCCGCGAGCATGCGTTCGGTATCGGCGGACGGTAGCTCAACCGCGCGAGGACTCTGCGTCACTTCCACCACCCCCAGCTCGATCTGGCGCTGCTGCTCCGCCCACACTGGCGAACGCGCCACCAATGCTGCGCCGCCGCGCCGCAACCGGCTGACATCTCCCTGCAAGTAAAAACGAGAGGGTTCGCCGGCGCGGGTTTCAAAAATGGCGTCGCCGTAAAACGGCACGGAGTGAACCATACTGCAGGCGAATACCGAGGTGTTCGCCTGCCACGCTCCGTTGTCGAGAAAGTTGCTGTACACAGTGGCGGAGCTGCTGGAAATCCACAGACACCAAACTGCAATCACTGTGGTTACTCTCATAAATATTCACCCGACCATGACTCAGACACGCCGCGACCGATAGGACGCCGCCCGGTAGGTTATCGGCTGCTAGCGCCTGTGCTTTAGCAGGCAATTCCGGTAGCATGTGCTCCCCGGCACCAACCTGTCTGTTTTCCGATCAGAAGAACCCATGACTCACAGCATCACCATCACCGCCCCCGATGATTGGCATATTCACCTGCGCGACGGCGACGCCCTCTCCTACACCGTAAAAGACGCCGCCCGCCAGTTCCGCCGCGCTATCGTTATGCCGAATCTGGTTCCGCCAGTACTCAACGCAGAGCAGGCGTTAGGCTATAAAAGCCGCATTCAGCAAATGACGCCACCGGGCCAGCCGTTTGAGCCGCTGATGGTGTTGTACCTAACTGATCGCACTACACCGGCAGACATAGCTGCAGCCAAAGCTGCCGGAGTGGTGGCCTGCAAGTTATATCCCGCGGGTGCGACCACCAATTCTGCGTCGGGCGTGACCGATATCAGCAATATAGTGCCGACGCTGGAAACCATGGCGGAACTCGGTATCCTGCTGCTGGTGCATGGCGAGGTGACTGATTCAGCGGTGGACATTTTCGACCGCGAGAAAGTTTTTATCGATCAGATACTGTCGCCGCTCCACGTGCGCCTGCCGCAACTGAAAATGGTGCTCGAACACATCACCACCGCAGATGCAGCAACCTTTGTAAGCGAAGCGGGAAAAAATGTGGCGGCTACCATTACCGCTCACCACCTGCTGTTCAACCGCAACCATATGCTGGTGGGCGGCATCCGACCTCACTATTACTGCCTGCCGATTCTGAAACGCAATACCCACCAGCAAGCATTGATTCGGGCCGCCACCAGCGGCAATTCCAAGTTTTTCCTGGGCACCGACTCTGCGCCTCATGCTCGCAACAAAAAAGAGGCGCCTTGCGGTTGCGCGGGCGCCTATACCGCTTATGCGGCGCTGGAGATGTACGCGGAGGCATTCGAAGACGCGGGGGCACTCGACAAGCTGGAAGGATTCGCCAGTTTCTTTGGCGCGGATTTTTACGGCCTGCCGCGTAACGGCGATACGGTCACGTTACGCAAGGAAGAATGGCGGGCACCCGAGGCGCTGCCCTTCGGTGCAGATACTTTGATTCCTCTGCGGGCAGGAGAGAACCTGCGCTGGAAACTGATTTCCACCTCTACTGTGAATACTTAAGGAACATCGTGACTTCCATCGACATGAGCCCTGCCGACAAAGGCCTGTCCACTCCTTTCAGTGAGCGTTTTCGCGGGTTTATGCCCGTCATCATCGACGTGGAAACGGGCGGCTTCAATCCTCGCACGGATGCCCTGCTGGAAATCGCCGCGGTAACACTGGATATGGACGACAATGGCGACCTGATCATCGACACCACCTACTCCTTCCATCTCGACCCGTTTGAAGGTGCAAATATCGAACAGTCGGCGTTGGACTTTACCGGTATCGATCTGGACAGCGAAACACGAATGGCGGTGCCCGAGAGCCTCGCCCTTGCCGATATGTTTCAGGCCATCCGTCGCAAAGTGAAACAATACGAGTGCACCCGCGCCATTATGGTCGCCCACAATGCACACTTCGACCTGAGCTTTGTCAACGCCGCATCGGAACGCTGCGAAATTAAACGCAATCCATTCCACCCGTTCTCCTGCTTCGATACCGCCACTTTGGCTGGGCTGGCTTTCGGTCACACTGTATTGGCACGCGCCTGCCAGCTCGCCGCTATCGAGTTTTCCAACCGGGAAGCGCATTGCGCCGCCTACGACGCGCAGAAAACCGCCGAGCTGTTCTGTCGCATCGTCAATAAATGGAAACATATGGGCGGCTGGCCCTTGGCAGTGAGCGAAGACACCGCAGTTTGATCGCCTTCACCACCCCATGATGCGGCGGAGCTCAGGCAGCAACTCCTCCGCCATGGCCTTGTGCTGAGCGCGGGTTGGATGAAAGTCCAGTTCGTCGCCCGTATATTGCCTGGATTCCACATAGTAAGTGTCAGCGTCGTTGACCTGCTTGATCACGTCGCGAATATAGGTCTGTAACACGGATTTTTCCCGGCCCCCGAGCAGAGGGCCTTCCGTCAAAACGATTCGGGCTGCGGGATGATCACGGCGCAACTGCTGCAACAGTTTCACGTAGGCGGCGACGTAAGTTTCTTTTTGTGGAATGCCGGGACTGAAATCGTTGGTACCTATGGCACTGAAGATCAAATCGGGCGTATACCGCGATTGCTCCCACTGTACAGCCTGCTCACCATCACCAACGGCATAGCCGTAGAAATCCGCAAGATTGGCCTGATCCGTTCGATTGTCCCAAGTGCGAATCAGCCCGCGTCCACCCCAACAGACCAGATGAACCTGCGCGGCAAGCACGTCCGCCAGCAACATCCCGTACGACTCACGCGCGTTCCACCAAGCCGAATTTTTATTCTCGCCGGGTACACGATCAATCGCCTCACCGCAGGTTATGGAATCGCCGAGCATCAGAATTTTTCGAGACGATAGTGCGTGTGGCGGCAAAAGGCGCCCTTCACTAAGCACAAAATTGCGAAGGGTGACCATGCCCTGCCAGGATTCCGTTAAGTGAACAATTTCCACCCTATGGCCACCGAGTTTGTCCGGCAAATTAAGTAAGTCGACGGTCGTCCACTCTGCCGGAATACGCACCTTGCGAACGTGTTCACCATCCACTCGCACACCTAACCACGAACTCCCGCCCGAGCTCTGAGCCTGGACTCCCAGCTGCCCACCGCTGACCACAAAAGAAAAGCTTACCCCCGGATATCCAAAACTGAGACCACCATCGGCGCTGTCGGCCGTTCTGCCCATCACCACCACAGGGGTATCTTTAACGGGAATTTCAGTAGGCTTGTTAACGGCAAATAGCTGAGTGCAGGCGCTGATCCAGAAGGCCAACGACACCAGCAGGATTCGCATTAGCACGTTCACAACCCCAGAAGAACGCGGATATCCGGCAGCATTGCATTGGCCCATAGCTCGTAGCCTTTAGCAGTGGGGTGCAGAAAGTCCCCCATCAACTCCACCGGGATATCGCCATCGGGAGTGAGAAACAAATTGCCGTAATCTTTAAAAAAAACGGTTTTGTTGTCGCCAAGACTCGCCAGCAATTCGTTAAGCTTTTTAACCTGTTGACGGCGGGGAGACTTGGCGGACTGCTCGAAAGGAAACACGGCGTTTAGCAGAATGCGACTCTCCGGCCATGCCAGTCGCACTTGCCCCACCACCGATGCTACGCCCTGAGCAATCTGCTCTGGCGTTTCCTGCAAGTGACCAAAATTATTAACGCCCGCCAGCACCACCACCAATTTGGGCTTTAGGCTACCTATGGCGCCGTGCTGCAGCCGCCAAAGTATATTGCCGGTGTGGTCGCCACCGATGGCAAAGTTGGCAGATTTGAGCGGCGCAAAATGCTGTTGCCAAAGCGACGCGTCCCAACCCGCTGTAATGGAATCACCAACAAACAGCAACTGGACAGAATCGTGGCGCGCCACTAGCGTATCCTCCGCATGCATGCGATCCCAAGCTGCAACCGACATCCAGGGGAAGTCCTGGGTTCGTTTAGTGGGCTGGACGCCAGCGGGTACATCGGCCGCATGAACACCGCCTATCATCAACAAAAAAATCGAAAGGAGAAGAACGCCTGCTCGCATGTATAGGTCCTGCGTTACCAGTCTACGGTTGTCGATTATGCGCGGAGGCCCACGTCTGTAGTAAATACGTGTACACCTCAGCTGCGCTGGGGCTATAAATATATGGGATTCTGCCAAGCTTAGTTGCTTAACATGAACAAACAACACGATAGACATGCAAATTACGGATTTGGCACAGTATTTTCAACTCAACAAAAGACCGGAAGAATCCGTAGCACCGGTCAGTTAAGCTAACAGTCCTGTTGGTAACCCCTGAGGTAGAAGAAAATCTTTTTAAGCGGGTTTTTATTATCCGCCGGAATTCCAAAGCCGGCGAACCAGTCCGATGCTAATGCTGCCGTAATGCTCCGTCTGCACCAGCGGGCTGTCCATGAAGTTTGCGCCTGCCAGATAGTCATAACGGAAGGAAACGCCAAAACGCCAGTCCTGCCAATGGTGATACAGCGAAAAGCGTAAAAAGCTGCCGCTATAGCCACCGGAGGAGCGAAAAAGCGGACGGTCTTCGGTAACGTATTCGAGGGGAACGTCATAAAAATACGCGTGATACGATCGGTCCGCGATCATGGTCCCCGCACTAAACGACCCTCTCCAACTGCCAATCATTTCTGGTTTGCGCCAGTAGATTCGGGGACTGAAAACATTTCCGATATGGTTAAGCCCGTCGCCAGAGACGGTGATCACCGCACGAACCGGTAAACGCAGAGACCAGCCATCCTGCAGGGTATCTCCCGCAAGCCTGATATTGAGAGATGGGCCAAATTCAATGGCGCTTTCTAACTCTGGCATGCCGCGGCGCAAGCGGTTGTCATCGCTGTTGCCATTCAGTGAGCCGTCTACGGAGAGATTAAATTCCATACGGTGATTCGACCAAAAATCTCCACGAACGCCATCCCTGTCCGCTTTTAATACCCGTCCCCGATAGAGGAAATAAGGCAGAGGCACAGCATAGGGACGGTAATGATTGGAACCTCTGTAGTCGGCAGCACCTTGGGCAACCAAAGCAAGTCCCGCCTCCATATGAACTGTATCCAACGTTTTTTCTGCGACCTCTGCGTCGCCCCAGCAACTCGCCGCCAATAAAAAAAGACTGCCAATTAACACTCTGTACATACGAACACTACATTAGAAATAATTCGTTTAACCCGCCAGGTATACACCACAAATAAAAAAGCCCGCAAAAGCGGGCTTATTCAAATGTGGACAGCCAGTTAAGCCTGGGATTCAGGGGCCTGCTCTGCTTCTGGAGCGGCTTCTGCTTGCACTGGTGGTGGCAGAGTCTCTTTGATTGACAGTTTGATGCGACCACGACTGTCAACATCAAGACATTTCACCGCGACCTTCTGCCCTTCCTTTAGGTAATCACTGACATTGGCAACACGCTCATGGGCAATTTGAGAGATGTGGACCAACCCGTCTTTGCCTGGGAGGAAATTAACAAATGCACCGAAATCAACAATTCGCACCACAGTCCCTTCGTAAGTCGCGCCGATTTCCGCCTCTGCAGTGATTTCTCCGATACGGAAAATCGCAGCCTGCAGACTCTCGGAATCAACGGCATATACTTTCACTGTGCCATCGTCTTCGATGTCTACCGATGCACCAGTGGACTCCGTGATAGAACGGATCGTTGCGCCACCTTTGCCGATAATGTCGCGGATTTTATCCGGGTCAACTTTCATGGTGTGCATTTGTGGAGCATTGTCAGACAGTTTGGCGCGCGGCTGAGCGATGACTTTGTTCATCTCCGCCAATATGTGCAAACGCGCATGCAGCGCCTGCTCAAGGGCCACTTCCATAATCTCTTCAGTGATGCCTTCGATTTTGATGTCCATCTGCAGCGCAGTTACGCCGTTGGCGGTACCCGCAACTTTGAAATCCATATCACCGAGATGATCTTCATCACCAAGGATGTCGGTCAGAACAGCAAACTGACCGCCTTCTTTAACCAAGCCCATGGCAATGCCCGCTACTGGCGCGCGCAAAGGCACTCCTGCGTCCATCAAAGCGAGGCTCGCACCGCACACAGAAGCCATGGAGCTAGAACCATTGGATTCAGTGATTTCACTAACCACTCGCATTGTGTAGGGGAACTCTGCTTCACTCGGCAGGACTGCTGCCACGCCTCTGCGAGCCAGACGGCCATGGCCAATTTCACGGCGACCTGTAGAACCAATTCGGCCGCATTCACCCACTGAGTAGGGAGGGAAATTGTAATGCAGCATAAAATTTTCTTTACGCTCGCCCTCGAGACTATCAATCGTCTGCGCATCACGAGTGGAGCCCAATGTCGCTACGGCAATCGCCTGAGTTTCCCCGCGTGTGAACAAGGCGGAACCGTGAACCTTCGGCAGTACCCCGACTTCAACTTGAAGTGGACGAACAGTCTTACCATCACGGCCATCGATTCGTGGCTCGCCGCTAACAATCCGACCACGGACTATTTTCATTTCCAGAGTTTTGAATATCTCTTTGACTTCATCAGTGGAAACATCTTTGCCTTCGCCAGCAAATTGTGCAACTGTCTGAGCGCGCAATTCATTCAAACGATCATAGCGCTTGCTTTTATCTGTGATTCGGTAAGCAACGCCGATGGAATCTCCGAACTCTTTTTCGATCGCCGACATTAATGCGGTATTCGCTTGCGGCGCTTGCCACTCCCAACGGGGCTTACCGGCATCACGAACCAATTCGTCGATTGCCTGAATTACCGCCTGCATTTCTTGATGGCCGAACAACACCGCGCCAAGCATGATGTCTTCTGGTAACTCGTTAGCTTCGGACTCCACCATCAACACCGCGTCACGAGTACCGGCAACCACCATGTCGAGTTCGGAAGTCTTCAGTTGTTTGTAACCCGGATTCAGGATGTAACCATCCTGCTCGGTGTAACCAACTCGGGCAGCACCAATCGGGCCATTAAATGGGATACCGGAAATCGCCAGTGCCGCCGAAGTACCGATCATGGAGGCGATATCTGGATCTATATCTTTTTCTGCGGAAAGAACCGTACAGATCACCTGAACTTCCGCCAGGTAGCCATCTGGAAACAGAGGACGGATTGGACGATCAATCAGACGGGAAGTTAAAGTCTCTTTCTCCGAGGGACGTCCCTCACGCTTGAAAAAGCCGCCGGGTATACGGCCCGCAGCGTAGCTTTTTTCTTGGTAATGCACAGAAAGTGGAAAAAAGCCTTGACCGGGTGACGCTTCTTTAGCGCCCACCACTGTACAGAGAACACAGGTCTGTCCCACAGTGACTACCACAGCCCCTGTTGCCTGCCGAGCGATGCGCCCGGTTTCCAAAGTGACGGTATCGTTACCGTATTGAAATTTTTTAATGACAGGATTCACGTTATTATCCTTACGTTTATTTCTTGCGTTCTAATAAACACGTTCTTATAAAACAGAAGTGCCCGCGTTGCGGGCACTCAGAAGATTATCGACGCAGGCCGAGTTTCTGGATGAGATCGGTGTAACGATCTGCATTTTTTGACTTCAGGTAATCCAGCAATTTACGACGCTGGTTAACCATGCGGATCAGGCCGCGGCGGGAATGGTGATCTTGCTTGTTTTTTTCGAAGTGCTCTTGCAGCTTGTTGATATTCGCGGAGAGAAGCGCGACTTGCACTTCTGGTGACCCAGTGTCGGAGTCAGTTTTCTGATGAGTTTTCAGTATTTCCGCTTTTTCTTGTGCACTCAGTGCCATGGTTATTGCCTCGTGTTTTCGATGAATATGCACCCGGTTGAAGTGCCGGGAATTTAGCGGCCCATCCGTGCATATTGACAGATGGGTCGAAGATTAGGAGTTGAGAACCACCACTCGACGCGGCGCAATACAGCCGTCATCGGTAATTTCGCCAAGGCCGATAAAGACCCCGTCCTCACGGCAGACGCGCACTGTATCACCTTGATCTCCCAAACGGTAGACCCGCATATCCATTACCGCTTGCCCCTGGCAGAAGTAGTGACTGCTCATATCGTTAAGCGCCAGCTTAGGCATCGACGACAACGAAGCGTCTGGAGGCAGAAGATGACGATCCAACACATTCGGCTCTCCGTCGCCACGCTCAGCCACAAGCGCTTCAAGGGTCACCGCCTGAGACTCGACAAATGCACCTGCCGCCGCACGGTGAAGTTTCGCCACGTGACCGCCGACTCCAAGCGACGTGCCGAGGTCACTAGCGATACTGCGAATATAGGTGCCCTTACTGCAGCGTATATCCACATCCACCTCAGCGATAACACCGGGGCGGATTGCAAGAATATCGAGCTGATAGATGGTGACTGCGCGCGCTTGCCGCTCGACAACTTGCCCTTTACGGGCGAGCTTGTACAGCGGCTGGCCATTTACCTTAAGCGCGGACACCATAGGCGGTACCTGGAGAATATCACCGCGAAACGCCGCCAACGCCTGCTCAATCTGATCGGCGGTGATATGGCCGGCATCGATTCGGGCGATCTCTTCGCCTTCGATATCCGCTGTCGAGGTTTCAACGCCTAAGCGGAAGGTACTGATGTAACGCTTATCCGCATCAAGCAGAAACTGGGAAAATTTCGTGGCTTCGCCAAAACACAACGGCAACACGCCAGTGGCGAATGGATCCAGGCTACCGGTATGTCCAGCCTTGTTGGCGTACAACAGGTGTTTAGCCTTTTGCAAAGCCTGATTAGAAGTCATGCCCGCGGGCTTGTTGAGGATCAGGACACCGTTGACTGGGCGTCCAAAATTACGCTTACGTGCCAACGATCAGCTCTCCTGCTCATCGTCCGCAGAATCCCCACGATTGGCACGATCCGCTGCAACTGCTCGGTCGATCAGATTGCTAAGAACCTGCCCGCGCACTGCGGATTCGTCGTAATAAAACTGCAAGCGCGGCGTCGAGCGGACGGTCAATTCCCGTCCGACCAAAGTCCGCAGAAAACTGGCTGTTTTATTCAGAATCGCCACCGATTCCTGACAGGTTTTTGGGTTGCTTTCGCCGACAAAGGTCACGTAGACCTTGGCAAGCGTAAGATCTCTTGCCACCTCGACAGAATTGATATTGACCATGCCGAGGCGCGGATCGCGTATCTCCGCTGGTATCAATTGGGCCAAACTGCGCTGCACGGCATCGGCAACGCGATCTGAACGGGTAAATTCTTTCGCCATAGATTGGCAAGGGGCTCCAATTAGAGCGCTCTCGCCACCTCCTTGACGTCATACACTTCGATTTGATCGCCAACTTTTACGTCGTAATTCTTGACGCCAATACCGCACTCCGTCCCTGCGCGAACTTCGGCAACATCATCCTTGAAGCGGCGCAAGGATTCCAATTCACCCTCGAAGATCACCACGTTGTCACGCAATACACGAATCGGCTTGTTACGGTAAACCGTTCCTTCAATAACCATACAGCCTGCAACTTGGCCAAACTTGGGCGAGCGGAAGGTATCCCGCACGTCGGCAACGCCGAGTATTGTTTCCACCCGCTCCGGCTCCAGCATGCCTGAAAGCGCCGCTTTCACCTCATCAATCAATTGATAAATGATGCTGTAGTAGCGGATTTCGACGGATTCTTTTTCTGCCAATTTACGCGCACTACCATCGGCACGCACGTTAAAACCAATCACGATTGCGCCCGATGTCAACGCGAGGTTCACGTCGTTTTCGGTGATTCCACCCACGCCGTCACCAATGACCCGTACTTCCACCTCGCCATTGCCCATATCCAA
>DJFQ01000103.1:20366-21052 GCA_002432095.1 Marinagarivorans sp. UBA5868
GCGTGATTGCGCTGTACGCGCTCCTGACGCTCGCGCTCGGCACGGAACTCCGAAACTTCCCGGGCCTTGCGCTCGTCCGCAACCACTAAAAATTCATCGCCGGCGGCTGGCGCAGAGTCGAGACCTAAGATTTCCACAGGAATGGACGGACCAGCATCTTTAACCTGCTGACCTAATTCATTGGTCATCGCACGCACACGACCAAAGCTTTGGCCTGCGAGCAAAATATCACCCGGCTTCAGATGCCCGCCTTGAACCAGTACCGTGGCGACGATACCGCGGCCTTTATCCATTCGCGATTCAATGACGACACCCCGCGCAGGTACATGAACAGGCGCTTTAAGCTCGAGTATTTCTGCTTGAACTCCGACGGACTCCAGCAGTTGATCAATGCCATCACCCGTCAATGCGGAAACGTGACAGAACTGTGCATCGCCGCCCCACTCTTCAGGAATGACGCCCTTGGCCACAAGTTCATTTTTAACTCGGTCAGGGTCCGCACTCGGCTTATCGATTTTATTTACCGCGACCACTATGGGCACACCGGCAGCGCGAGCGTGCTGAATAGCTTCTTCAGTTTGAGGCATCACGCCGTCGTCCGCGGCAACCACCAGAATAACGATGTCGGTACATTGGGCACCGCGGGCGCGCATGGCGGTAAACGCTGCGTGGCCGGGGGTGTCCAG
>DJFQ01000103.1:21066-28817 GCA_002432095.1 Marinagarivorans sp. UBA5868
TTTACCGTGGTCAACGTGTCCCATAACGGTGATGATTGGAGCACGTGGTTCCATTTCGCCGCCCGCATCGCGAATATCCTGCTGCAGAGCCTCTTCCAACGCGTTGGCGCTTACCAATACCGGAGTATGACCGAATTCTTCGACCACCAACTGAGCCGTTTCCTGATCGATGCTTTGGTTTGCTGTGACCATGGTGCCGAGCTTCATCAGCTGCTTGACCACTTCACCGACTTTCACGCTCATACGCTGAGCCAATTCAGAAACCACAACGGTTTCACTAATTTCCACTTCGTGCACGATTTTCCCGGTCGGTTTCTTAAAACCGTGTTTGTTGGTGATTTTAATGACAGTGCGGGTAGGCGCCTGCGGCGTGATGGTTTTTTTCCGCACCGGAGTCACCGCAGCGAGAACAACTTCATCGTCGCTCTCATCCAAGTAACTCAGCACAGCAGCGCCTTTTTTGGGAGCCGGAATTTCGACTTTTTTAACGGCCTTGCCCGCTTTTTTGTTGTGCTTACGCGCTTCTTCGTCTTCCTCAAACTCGCCATGGGGGCGGTCTTTTTTCTTGCTTAACTTATGCTTCTCTTCTTCTGCTTTGGCGGCAAGTTCTTCAGCCGAAAGCACCGGAGCGTCTGGATCTGGCTTCTTAACCGCCGCCGCCGGATCTTTTTTAACAGCGGGCTTGCCCGCATCTTTTTTCGCCAGTTCTCGCTTGCGCTTTTCTTCAAGGGCGAGACGCGCCGACTCATCCGCTTCTTTTTGCGCTTTTATGCGCGTTTCCATGGCACGAATACGACGCTCTTCCGCGTCATCCACAAACGAGGACCGCGTAAGAGTTTCTCGCACCGGCGCAACACCAGGCTGATCAACAACGGGAGGCTCAACTGCAGCCGACTCCGAAAGGACGTCAAGCGCCTCGCTTTCCTCCGGCTGGTTATCAGCAACCGTAGACTCCTCGGTGTCGGCAGCCATTTCATGACCGTCTTCCGTCGCAGCCTCGTATTGATCGTGCTCCAAATAACCTTCATCGGCCAAACCGACATCCTCCAGCTCGGAGGCATCAACCATTCCAGTATCAGCATCGCTGTCGCTGACCTTCACGTAGGTACGCTTCTTACGGACTTCCACATTGATCGTCTTGCGGCTGCTGCCACTACCGGTCTTTAAGGTCGTGGTGGTTTTGCGCTTCAACGTGATTTTTTTCGGCGCTGCCGCACTCTCTCCGTGGGACATTTTGAGAAAGGTAAGCAGTGTTTGCTTTTCTTCATCGGACACAGTGTCGCCAGGCGTTTTATGTGGCAGGCCAGCCTGGCCCATCTGCGTCAAAAGTCGGTCTACCGAGGCCCCGACAGACTTGGCGAGTTCACTAACAGTTACATCAGCCATTCTAATTCCTCGTCACCTCAATTAATTGGTTTGTTCTGCGGAGTCAGCGAACCAAGGTTCTCGCGCTTTCATAATCAGCGCTGCTGCTTTCTCCTGATCGATACCGTCAACATCCAAAAGATCGTCTACAGACTGCTCTGCCAGATCTTCCATAGTGACAATCCCACGCGCCGCCAAGTTGTAGGCGAGTACGCGATCCATTCCTTCCATATTTAAAAGATCTTCCGCAGGCTCCCGGTTGCTCAACTGTTCTTCGGAGGCAAGGGCCTGGGTTAACAACGCATCTTTGGCACGTGTGCGAAGCTCCTCGGCAATGTCTTCATCAAAACCTTCAATAGCGAGGAACTCTTCAAGTGGTACATAAGCCACTTCTTCCAGACTGGTGAAACCTTCGTCTACCAACACGTCGGCAACGTCTTCATCAATGTCCAACGCTTGCATAAAGACATTCTTCACACTGCCGACTTCCTGCTGCTGCTTCTCGCCCCATTGTTTGGTGCTCATGACGTTGATTTCCCATCGAGTCAACTCAGATGCAAGTCGCACGTTCTGCCCGCCACGACCGATGGCCTGCGCAAGGCCATCTTCAGCCACCGCTACATCCATAGAGCGGGCATCCTCATCCACCACAATGGATTCGATTTCCGCCGGAGACATGGCATTGATTACGTACTGAGCCGGGTTGTCATCAAACAAAACAATATCAATGCGCTCGCCGGCCAATTCGTTGGATACCGCCTGGACTCTCGATCCACGCATACCGACGCAAGCGCCCACAGGATCTATACGGCCGTCGTTAGTCGACACGGCGATCTTGGCACGCGAGCCGGGATCCCTGGCGGCACCGCGTAGATTAATCACCTCTTCAGCGATTTCCGGCACTTCAATTTTGAACAGTTCGATCAGCATCTGCGGACACGCTCTGCTGAGGTACAACTGAGGTCCACGAGCTTCCGGACGCACATCCAGTAAAACCGCGCGCACGCGATCGTTCATACGAAAGATTTCACGACCGACCAATTCTTCGCGAGGCAACAGACCTTCGGCGTTATTTCCCAGATCGACAATAATATTGTCGCGGGTCACTTTCTTGACGGTACCGGAGACAAGCTCGCCCACGCGATCGCGATACTCATTAACGATTTGCGCCCGCTCTGCCTCACGAACTTTTTGTACGATGACTTGTTTTGCCGTCTGCGCCGCAATCCGACCGAACTCCACGTTTTCCACCACCTCCACGTGAACGTCGCCGATTTTTAAATTGGGATCGGCGTCATGCGCCTCTTCGGTCGTCAACTGCGTACCTAACTCGGCTACCGTGTTGTCATCAACCACCAGCCAGCGTCGCTCAGTTACATAGTCCCCGGTACGGCGATCAATTTTTACCGCAATATCCGTCTCCTCGTCGTAGCGCTTTTTGGTAGCGGTCGCCAGCGCGAGCTCGATCGCCTGGAAGATCACTTCCCGATCCACACCTTTCTCATTGGAAACGGCGTCTGCCACCAGCAAGATTTCTTTCTTCATGAAAATGCCTCTGCACTACCTCAGAACTGAGGAACAATATTCGCCTTATCGACCAACTCATAAGGCAGTACGTATTCTTCGTTATCTACTTCGAGCACGATCTCTTCGTTCTCGATACCTTTTAACAGCCCGGTAAACTTGCGCCGCCCTTCAAATGGCAAACGCAGCCGCACCGCTACGGTTTCACCGACGCTGGATTCAAACTGTTCGAGCTTGAACAACGGACGGTCCATGCCGGGGGATGAAACTTCAAGGGTGTATTCGGATTGAATGGGGTCTTCCACATCCAAGACACTGCTCACCTGACGACTGACTTTCTCACAATCATCCACACCTATACCGCCTTCCTTATCGATATATACCCGCAACAGGGCGCGACGCCCCTGAGCCATATACTCAACACCCCACAGCTCACAGCCAAGCGCTGAGGCCACGGGTTCAAACATCTCGGTCAAACGCTCCTGAATAGAAGCCATAAATACACCACTACAGAAACAAAAAATGGGCTCGAAGCCCATTTCACTCTCCAACCGGGGCGGTACGATACCGCGCGACGGTGACGGACATATCCCGCGCAACGCCAGAGCAGATAATAAAAAACCCCATAAAGGGGCATCCGCTTACTACCACTGGCGCCTAAAGCCTCAGCCAAAGCTGCTCGGACATTCCGAATGGAGAAAAATCCAGGCCCTGCGAATTGGGTGGCGATTTTAAGTACTAAGTCCCATAACGTCAAGCAATAGCGCTGTCTCCTTGGGGTAGAAGTGCGACTACTTTTGCTGTTGCTGGTACCAGACATCTAATAGATGTGTAAATTCTGCCTGCAACAAATGGCAAGCCTCACGACCATCGGTTCGAACCGTCTCCAACGGAACACCATCGTCCGCATCTCTTGCAGAGGTAGACGCGAGTTCGTACACCACACCGCCTCGATCAATCGTCATCGCTACTTCCGCCAAAGTTAAGTCTCGCGCCGACGGAAAAGTCCTAAATTTCACTTGATCAACTTGAAACAGAATATCTACCGCGTCTGCAGAGGGGCTAGGTAATGGCGCTACGTTTATACCGGAATTTCGGGAGATCGCCTCAAAAGAAATCTCGGCAATTTTATCCACCCTACAACCGACACTATCTAATGCACCGCGAATATCTTTCGCAATACCTTCATCTATAGCAACACCAATCGCGATCCCCATTGGACCCATGCTCGATGACATCATTACACCTGCAGCGGCGCCTTTGCCTTCGAAGCGGATTACATGTGGTTCAGCAAGCATAATGGCGTAAGACATTTCTTTCTGAGGAAACAAAGATGCGCATGCAGAAAACAGAATAGTACCCAGCAGAAGAAGTTTTGCCTTCATCAAGAAAGCTAAAATCGAAAACACCCCACCATATGCTGGAGCACTTTTGTCGAACGCTACACTCATGATCCAAATCCCGGCAGGGCAACCATCGTCACATCGTCCGCATGCATCAAGTTTTCAACCAATACCTGGAACTTTTCGTCAAAGAAATTACATGAGTCTTCGAATCTATAACATCCGCAAAGGAGCTGTGGACTTTTCGGAGATTAATTGCCTTGGAGCCTAACATACTGAACCTGCGAATATCCGCATACAGGCGTTTTGATCCCCGTAGTGGTAACTTTGACAGGGACTTTCGAGGCATACGCCAGCATCAAAATACTTAACATAGCAGAATGAGAAGCGTTACTCGGCTCAAGCGTGAACCATGGCTGCCCGGGAGTTACAGGGTCAGCTTGTGCAACACCCTCCAACGTAAAATACAAACAACCATTCGCCGCATTAATTTGCACCTGATTGACCTTTTTGTCGTACCAATCCGTAGCATATACGGAACTCGTGATGGCTAGCCCTGCACATACTGTGAATAAATTCTTTTTCATTTTTTTAATCCAATAATTTCCCATTTTTAAATGCTATTAGCAGGTCAAAAGACAAAAATTCTACCTCGCATTTCCCAACATTCTTATGCCTCCCTCTTTTTCAAATTTCTGCCATACGACTAGCGCAACCGGGTAATCACTCTATATACGCCCGAATTTGAGTCCCAAGGCTCACAGTTGCCGGAATGACTGAATGAGACTGTAACCGGTGTACCACTCATCTTCGCCGCCAACAATAATGCATACATTTTGGATCGTCTCTCTTCCGGAACACTTTTGCTGATAGCAAAATCCGATTTATTGCCGCATTCGGGCACTTCGGTGCCAGCGACTTCCAGCTTTATCAAAATCGTGTCGGTATGAGCATAGGTGATAATTGATGTTACTTTTCCAGTCGCATCCACCCAATATGCATACACACCTTGAGATAGTAATAGAAAGGCAAAAATTATCCATTTAATTTTAGAAATCACGACCAATTCCAATATTGAGCAATTATCCCCATTACATCATCCCTACGACGATCATTTTATTGCCAGGTACGCCAAATCCCATGATTCTGCTCTGATAGTGCACTCATTGAAATATGCGACTGTAACTTCTGTTTGCGTGGCTTTCGCCATAAGAGCCAAAGACAAGACCGCATCATGAATAGGGTGATCCAAACCAATCACTACGCGTGGATGGCCGCTAGCACACCCTTTCGGTAAGCCTTCAACATATATGGTTAACAACCCTCTTCTACTCACATCATAACTTCCATAAGTATGCGGAAATGCTGCCACTTGAGTTACCTTGCCAGTGTGAGTAATCAGCTCAGCAGCAAATGTCTTTGTCGACAAAAGCAATATCGAAATAAATAATGATAATTTCCTACACATAATTCATCTTTCCTATTAAACGATCAACTCAAGGAACTAGCATCGAACTTATACTTTGGTTGCGTCATAATAGTTCTCATTGAGAACTGAAAATATCACGCGAAGAGCACTACAAGTACCGTGCCGCGCATCACCAAAACACCCCAAATCCGACATTTGCCTACACTTTCTCATAAGGTTAAGCCAATAAGCCCCGCTCCGAGCAAACCACTAAATCAGCTTCAAGATGGCAAAGTCCCACACATTCGAATTCCATACGGTACATGTATCTATATAATGCATTTGGACAGTTTGACCTGATATTTTCGCAGCCATGGCAGCACTCAAAACGACCTGGAATGCTGGATGATCTGAAGTAATGCCCACCCGGCGGTAGCCGCTGTGACCACAAGCGTCGGGAAGCTCATCCATATAAATCATGGCAACAGCGTCTCCAGTTGTGCTATAGGTTGAATAGTTTCTGCTCATCAACTGGATTTGAGTAACTTTCCCCGTTACTTGCTTCATAGCCGCCAAGGTTTGCATGGGCCAGCAAAGCGGGATAAATAAAATACAAAATTTGAACAAAATATTCTTCAAGTCAAACCTCCATGTATTAATAGTAAAAATAGGTCGGCGAACTTTCGGGAGGACGTTTTCCACCACAATCTGAATCCAACTGACCCCAATAAAGCTTCACTTCTCTATCTTGTGTCTTTGCTGCAAGCAACATTGCATAAACCCTATTAATTTGAGCTTCGCCCCAAGCAGGATTTACGCGACACCAGCCGTCGCACGTTTTGCTTGACTTAAACACTACTGTATCTTTTGTCAGTATCAGGCTCGTAATTTTTTCATCGCAATACTCCCCCCCGCTTGCGCGGAAACTGCAGTTAGAGTAAATGCGAGCAAAAAAAATAAATGTTTCATTAAAACGATCTCGGTTTTTACGACAAAAGCCCATATTGATCCGATGACCAATGAATCAAAGCGACCCGAATAAGTGGCGCAACAATAATGCAATTTGCAACGTCAGCTTCCAATAATTTTTACTCCAATACAGAAATTGTGTTGATGCTTTCCACGCTGTTAAAGTCGTTACAACTTGATGTACCGGAGATATTTACTGCTCTCCCGGCCATAAACGCGGCAAGCAGCAGAGAATATGAAGACCTTCCGACCTCAGAATCCATAGGGATAGTGTAATCCCAGGATGTATTAGTGGCACACGATATTCGAGATGTTGGGCCAATATTTAGCTTTACAAACGCAAAATTCCCGTATGACTTATTAATAGCAAGCTTCACTATTTTGGCATCGCTCACGCTACTGGCATCGGCCAATACCGGGGCTAATAATAGAATAAAAAGCAACCTAATCTTCAACCGCCCCCCTACAAGATACTTGTTTACGTCTTACAGCAATCAGAGCCAACCCTTTCTGTAGCCTATTAAGCCGCGTCTTCCGCTCATGGTATTGGCGCTATTCGTATACNNTAATCGCAAAGTAAAGGTCATTATGAGGACTTCTAAACCAATTCTTTCCGCAACCCCGCCATCCGCTCTTGGTACTGGTGCTATTCGTATACCCTTACAGAACGCAGCTTTACCACAGTATTGCTTCCGCCTTTGTAGCCATGAGTAACGGCGCCGTCGCAATACATCATTGCGACATCCTTCTGAGCAGCGAATGAAGTTAGCAGCAAAGGATAGATGTTTTTTTGATTCTCTTCAGTCAGCGGAAGCGCGGCTTCGTTCTTGACGGTCGCATCTGTAGCATCGTTGCCATTATTTAGCCCCGGCTCGAACGTCACATAAGCCACACTATTGTGTATCAAAATGCTTGTTATTTTTTGACGCCCCCAAGCCGAATCACAAAAGCCCGCAAAACAATTTGTCGTGATGCCAAAAAGGAGAAACAACAAAAATTTATACATCCTCAAACCTCAATAAGCCGCGGCCCAAATTCAATTCTTCATACCTACTCGTGTGAAACATAGTGAATCCGACAGCGATCACTTATATCGGTATCGTGGCTGTAAACTTGGGTACAAACTCGCGAATTTGCATGCT
>DJFQ01000001.1:0-1674 GCA_002432095.1 Marinagarivorans sp. UBA5868
GGCAAATCCTCCAGCATCAATTTTTCGCCGCTACTCAAGATAACTTGGCGCTCAATCAGATTCTCCAGCTCGCGAATATTGCCCGGCCAGTGATAATTTTGCAGGCGCTGCATTTGCGCGACGGAAATACGCAACTCTGGTTTGTTGAAACGCTGGCAGGTTTTCTTCAGAACATGACTGATCAATAGCGGAATATCGTCGCGCCGCTCCCGCAATGGGATTGAGTGGATCGGAAACACATTCAAGCGAAAATACAAATCCTCGCGGAATTTTCCTTCCTGCACCAGTTTTTGCAAATCGCGATTGGTGGCAGCGATCACTCTTACATCCACTTTTTGCGTTGTCGCGTCACCCACCTTTTCAAATTCGTTATCTTGCAAAACCCGCAACAATTTCGCTTGTAACCCCAAGGGAATTTCCCCAACTTCGTCTAGGAATAGGGTTCCGCCATCAGCCAATTGAAACCTTCCGGGTCGGTCCTGAAGTGCGCCGGAAAATGCGCCGCGCACATGGCCGAAAAATTCGCTTTCAAATAATTCCGCAGGAATGGCAGCGCAGTTGACCCGCACCAGCGGTCGGCTCTGGCGGTCACTCGCAGTGTGTATCGCACGGGCGATTAATTCTTTGCCTGTGCCGGATTCGCCGGTGATCAATACCGTCGCGTCCGTCGGCGCCACCAGGCGTATTTGGTGAAGGATGCGTTGCACAGGAAGACTGCGGCCGACAATTTGGTAGGCGTTATACCCCGCGCTGATTTCTTCCTGCAGGTAGGCGTTTTCCAGTTCCAGGCGCTGCTTAAGCTGCTCAACCTCGGCGAGGGCGCTGCGTAATTTTGTTTCCGCCTCGCGACGGTCGGAAATATCCCGGAAAATCACCACTGCGCCCGCCAGGCGGCCGTTGTCCAGAATCGGCGTGCTGGTATATTCCACCGGCAACGGATAGCCATTTTTGGTCCAGAATACTTCGTTGTCGACCTTGTGTACCGCGCCGTCTTTAAACGCCGCATAAATAGGGCAGTCGTGTACGCAATAATCGGAGCCGTCGCTATGACTATGATGAATGGCCGCATGCACGTTGCTGCCGATCAAATCCTCCGCCTTGTAACCCAGCATCCGCTCCGCGGCTGGATTTAAAAACGTGGTGTGACCATCCGCATCCACCCCATAAATACCTTCGCCTGCGGCACTCAGAATCAGCTGATTTTCCTTTTCGATTTGCTGGAATACTTCATGAATACGTGGCCACTGCAATAAGCCGAACTGGTGATGTTTTTGCGCGCTGTTTTTCATTCGCCAGATTTGCAGTTTTTCGCGATCGCGCACGAGCAGACACAATAAACGTTGTTGCGACTCCATAAGGATGGAGGCAGTGACTTCTATCGCTGTTTCGCGTCCACCGTGATACAGGCTCAATTGCTCTGTCATGCCTTCGCCCAGCTCATCCACCTCCCGGGTAAAACTGATCAATGCCGCCAGGCTTGCGCCAAAAAGCTGGCTGGCGGGCACCATGATGAGACCGTCCGCCCCACAATCGAGCATCCTTAGAAATTTAAGATTGGCGAATTCAATGCGATCTGCAAGCGGATCAATTACTACCACCGCCTCAGGCAAGCGCTCCAGCAGCTGAAATTTCAAGGACATCGCTGTATTCACGTTCAGATTCCAAAAAAGGTCT
>DJFQ01000001.1:1776-4346 GCA_002432095.1 Marinagarivorans sp. UBA5868
GCGGATTAATGCAGGAGTTGGCGTTTGTCGGCGATATCCAGCTCGCGCACTATATCCATAAGTCCCTGTAGTGGAATGCGGATCCACGTTGGACGATTAGTCGCTTCATATACAACTTCGTAGGCCGCTTTCTCCAGAGTGAACAGCTTGATCAGCGCCTCCTGCCCCGCAGCGTGCTGCCAGCGGTGGCCGAGTTTTACTGCTTCATTTTTATAAGCTTTCAAAAAGCTGTCGCATACGCTCTGGTGGAAATGCTCGAGAAATTCCACATGCATCTCCCGCACTTTCTCGTTTTCCATCAAACTATTGCGCTCTGCAGCGGTTGCCGTTGCATAGTGAAATGAACGCAAAATACCAGCGACATCGCGATAAGGGCTGGCTTTGCTAGAGCGATCTTCCACCTCGCGCATGGGCTCGCCTTCAAAATCAATAAAATACGCATCGTCCTGAGAAACCAAAATCTGCCCCAGATGTAAGTCTCCGTGGATGCGGAACAACAACGACCCCTCACCTTTCTCCGCCAGCTCGGTAATCACTTTCAGTAGGTCGTGGCGACTGCGCAACAATGCCTCCGCGTCGCGGCGGTCGTTATCGGAAAGTGAGCTGCGCACCTCTTCCAGATGATCCAGCGCTCGCTGCACCTGGACGGCCACTGAGTCCGCCCATTTACTACAATCTTCCGGCGACGCGAGCATGGGCGCAAAAGCAGGATCGTGGGTGCGGGTAGCAAGTACCTGATGCATTTCTCCCAAACGAGTGCCAACTACTCCGGCAAAGCGGCTTAGGGTATCAATTGCCTCGGCTTCGCGGGCGGCATGTTCATCTTCATGCTCCACCTCCATAGCCTGCAGTGATGTCATCTCCTGACTGTAGCGTTCCAGTCGCTCCAACACCCACTCCCAACCGTTGCCCTGGTTGGGGATATAACCTTGCAAAACCGCCAGCACCGTGGGGGTGCCTTGGGCGCTCTCGCGATAGACATATCCTAAAAGTGGAGCCGTGTGGGTAAATCCGCCTTCGGTAAGTGCGCCGCTCATATCCACTTCCGGATGACGGCCGGGGAACAGCCGGCGCAGCATCTTCAACACGGCCCGTTCACCGAGGATAACGGAGCTATTGGATTGCTCCACCGCAAGCGTCCTCACTTCCAAATCAGCGGCGATCAAATCCAGATTTTGCAACGCAGATGTCGCCATAAATTGCAGAGGCGTCTGCGCAGAACCCTCCACCGGATTCAAAGCCATGCCCTGTGCCCCTGCGTTGGTGATGGTTTCCACCAGCGAGCGGGTGAGATATTCAGACGCCAACCCGTCCGTTAAAACTCCCACTCGCTGTCGACGGCGCACCCGCGCCAGCGCCAACTGATGGGCAAGTGCCGGCATTGGATGATCTTCAAAAAAGATGGTTAGGGGAATCTGATAACGTTGGCGCTCGGTGCCAGTATCCACTTCAATTTCCATCAACAATACCTGGGCTGAATCGACACTGGAACCCGCATGCACTGATCGTGGCAACAATGCCGTTTCGACAATTCGCACTGTGTTCAACCGTGCACCTTTGCCGCCAAACCATCGGCGTTTACCGAGGTAAGCCGGAAGCACGTCCCGCTCTAGCGTCCCCTGCGCCGCCGGCTCCAATAAATCGCGCAGATCATTGCGCAATACAAACGTGAGATGCTCAGGCAGCGGCTCCGGCGGCGCGCGATACCAATCCGGTTGCTGGGTTTCGTCAGCGAGTAAAAACCAATAAAAACCGTAGGGAGGCAGCGTCAACAGATAATTTAATTCACCAATCGGCGGAAACGGACTGCCGCCGGTCATTTCCAATGGCACAAGGCCCGCGTAAGCGGATAAATCCAACTCCACCGCTTGCGCGGTGCGGGAGACATTGGCTAAGCACAAAATCGTCTCACGTTTACCACCAGTGGATTCGTATTCACGAAGATAAGCGAGCACACGGCGATTATTTGGGTAAAGCATTTTGAAGCTGCCGCAACCAAATGCCCGATAGCGCTTGCGCACCTCCAGCAGCAGACGCATCCAGTTCAACATGGAGTGCGAGTCTCGCGCCTGGGCTTCCACATTAACGGCGCTGAATCCGTATAGAGGATCCATAATCGCTGGCAGCATTAGTCGCGATGGATCCGCTTTGGAAAAGCCGCCATTGCGATCCGGCGTCCATTGCATGGGGGTCCGTACCCCATCGCGATCGCCGAGGTAAATATTGTCCCCCATGCCCAATTCATCACCGTAATAAATGATGGGGGTGCCGGGCATGGAAAACAGAAGCGAATTAAGCAATTCGATACGCCGGCGATCGCGCTGCATTAAAGGTGCTAGCCGACGGCGAATTCCCAAATTCAACCTGGCACGACTCTCCGCCGCATATTGATTCCACAGATAATCGCGCTCTTTGTCGGTGACCATCTCCAGCGTTAATTCGTCGTGGTTGCGTAAAAAAATAGCCCACTGACAGCTTTCGGGAATCGACGGCGTCTGTCGCAGAATATCGGTAATGGGAAAACGATCCTCTTGCGCAAGCGCCATATACATACGCGGCATCAACGGAAA
>DJFQ01000176.1:0-2160 GCA_002432095.1 Marinagarivorans sp. UBA5868
TTGCGGACGGATGATGACCACCTCCTGTGGAGATTCCAGAACCAGCGGTTTGCTGGAGTAGGGCGAGTGGTGGAAACGCCACAGATCGTAAATGGCGTAGGGCGAAGACATCCAAAAACATGCTGGATGCAACTGAATCCGCCGCGCTGCTAACTGCTCCGGCGACAGGTCGGTAAAGATGCGGGTGTTCATGCCGGTCGCTTCAATAGCCTGTTGAGCCTTAAAGCAGCCGTAATCCAGGGTCGCAAGATCGGGAAGGTGAGGCAGTTTTTGTTCGGTGGCGTAAAGGTCGAGGAAATTGCCAAAGGGCTCCGCAATCAGCACTGGATCGACACTGCGCGGTGCGCTTTGCAGCAAGAACGCACGAGCTGCGCGTCCGAACTCCTCTGCTCCCATTACCGCCGCAGCGGTGGGGTAGACGGTCTGCAGCGTATCTTGAAGACCCTGCAGCGCCCGTTCACGATAGGCCGCAAACTGCTGTAATGCCCGGGGAGATTGGGCTAGATGAGGTATCTGTGCCACCAGTGCGGGGTCCAGCTCAGCGCTGAAAATCGCTCGGGAAAATGCTTCCTGAAAACTGGCCAGACTCATGACGTCACCTCGCTAACCGCCTTGCGCTCCAATTCCTTCATAATCTGGTCGGCTTTGCTGGCTTGGTCCAAAACCGTGCGCAGCGCAGGCACTTTGTGGTCCCACTCAATTAGCGTCGCCACCGGGGCGGGCATTTGCAGCAGGGTTTCCCGATAGAGCTGCCAAACGGGTTTGCAGATGGGAGCGCTGTGCTCGTCAATCGACAAAATGTAATCGTCATCCAGTGGCATAAGAGCGTGGCCCGAGAGTTGAATCTCCTTCACCGCCGCCAGGGGATATTGTTGTAGCTCTTTAAACGGGTCCAATCCCAAGTTCAGGCACGACAGGTAAAGACTGGTCAGATCTAACAACAGGCCGCAGCCGCTGGAGCGCACCAGCTCTGCAAAGAAGGCGCCTTCACTGAATTCCTCTTCAAGGCTAAAAAACCGGGTGGGATTCTCCAGCAGAATGCGTCGGCCGAGGGCGTTTTGCACCGTGCGCACGTTAAAACTGACCTGATCCAGACTTTCGGTGGTGTAGGGCAGCGGAAACATCTGGCGATAGTAATTGCCTTGCCAGCGATTCCAGGCGAGGTGTTCGGAAAACTGCGCTGGTGAGTAGCGTTCCACCAGGGCGGCTATATCTTGCAGGTGTTTGCCGTTGACGCTCTCTGCCGATCCCAGGGAAAGACTGCGACAGTTCATTGCCAATGGGTATTCGGCGGCGATTTTTTCCAGATAGAAATGCGATGCGCCACCCAAGCCCAGATAATCCTCAGGATGAATTTCAATCCACCCGATATCCGGTTGTGAGTTGAGGATCTCCTGGTAGTGCTGTGGCTGCAGGCTTATGCCCGCGCGCCGGGGAAGTTTTTCCATGTGATTGCGAGTGCCGTTAAAGCGCTGATCGGGATTTGTCCGATTATAGAGGCTTTAGGTGACATATTTTCAAGTGCTGTGTCACGACCGGTCAAAATTTAGGCGCAAAAGGAGCGGGTCCGTAATCATTTTGTGAAAACGATTACAGACCGCGAAGGGGTTACAGGTCGGAATTGGATGCGCAGAAGCGGCGGATAAGGTGCTGGGTGGAGGAGTCCCAGTCGCCGGGAATATCCGTGGTTTCGATGGCGATATTGACGTGGGTTCCCAGCAGTTTGCCCAGCTCAACACCCCACTGGTCGAACGAGTTGATATCAAACAGCACACCCAAGGTGTAGACCTTGTGCTCATACGCGGCGATCAGTGCGCCCAAAGTCTCTGGAGTCAATTGCTCCATCACCAGGGTATTGCTCGGGCGGTTGCCCGGATGAACCTTGTGCGGCGCCAGGAAGGCAATTTCCTGATCGCTGAAGCCCTGGGCTTTGAGTTCGGTTTTTGCCATGTCCAGGTTGCGCCCGGTCAGCAGTGCCTGGCTTTGCGCGACGCAATTGGCGAACAGCAGCCGATGCTGGTGTTTCAAGTCGTCGTGACCTTTAAGCGTGGCGATAAAGTCGATGGGCACAAGACTCGTGCCCTGGTGCAGCAGCTGATGAAATGAATGTTGGCCGTTAGTGCCTTCCGTTCCCCAGACAATGGCGCCGGTAGGATAATC
>DJFQ01000176.1:2224-5847 GCA_002432095.1 Marinagarivorans sp. UBA5868
ATGGCCTGAGTGCTGGAGCCCATAAATTCGCTGTACCAGAACATCAACAAGCCCATAAGCACCGGTAGATTCTTCTCCAGCGGCGCCTCGGCGAAATGTTTGTCCATCGCTTCCGCGCCCGCGCGCAGACTGTTGAAGTTATCCATGCCCACAGCAAAGGCGATGGATATGCCGATGGCTGACCAGAGGGAGTAGCGACCGCCGACCCAATCCCAGATCGGATAGACGTTATCGGGAGAAATGCCGAATTCCACCGCCTTGTCGACGCGGGACGAGATGGCAATAAAATGATTCTTCAGGTCTTGCTGCGCGCACCCCGAAGCGAGCATCCAGGAGCGAGCGCTTAAGGCATTTTCGCGGGTTTCCTGAGTAGAAAATGACTTGGAGGCAACGATAAACAAGGTGCTTGCGGGATCCAGACGACTCAAAGTATCCGTGAGTTCGGCACCGTCAATATTGGCGACAAAATGGACGTTCACTGCTGCGCTCAAATAGGGTGTAAGCGCTTTGGTGACCATACGCGGTCCCAGGTCGGATCCGCCGATGCCGATGTTGACCACATCCGTAATACGCTGGCCGGTATGGCCGGTCCACTCGCCGTCATGCACTGCGGTGATCAGTTTTTCCATTTTTGCCAGAGTTTCCGCCACCGCCTGCTGTTCTGGAGTGTTGGGTGTTCCGGTATGTCGCAGAGCCGTATGCAACGCGGGCCGATTTTCGGTGCCGTTGACATGATCGCCTTTCAACAATCGCTTGATGGCGCCGCCGAGGTCCGCCTGCCGGGCGACTTCGAGCAAAAGTTGCAGCGTTTCGCCAGTGACATGATTTTTCGAGTAATCCAGTTCCAGTCCGGCGGCGGCGACGCTGAAGCGTGCGCAGCGATTGTTGTCTTCGTTGAATAGGGCGGAGAGGGATTGGGTTTTCCAGAACTCACGGTGCTGTGCCAACTGGGGCCAAACCGTGTATTTGTCGGAAAGTTTACTGTAGGACATGGATTTCTCCGGGAGTGGGGGCGCGGGGTTTGGTCAGCGTTTACCCGTCGCGTTATTTTAGAAAGTTCTGGTAACGGAAAAGCGCGCGAGTTCCATCATGGCGTGTCGCCATTCGTTATCCGGCATGGTGCTCAATGCTTCTTCAGCGGCTGCCGCATGGTTCTGAGCTTTGCGGCGGGTATAGTCGAGGCTGCCACAGCGTCGGACCAGCGCTAAGATATCTTGCAGGTGATCGAGGCGCCCCTGAGTGATGGCGTCTCGAATCAGTGCCTGTTCTGCTCCCTCGGTCTGTGACATGGCGTGAATCAGCGGCAGCGTCGGTTTGCCTTCGGCAAGGTCATCGCCAATGTTTTTCCCCAGCGTCGTCTGGTCGCCTTCGTAATCCAATAAATCGTCGATCAGCTGAAAGGCCAGGCCAAGATGGTGGCCGAATTGCCAAGCCGCCTGTTTTTGCGTCTCTCCAACGCCAGCCAGTACGGCAGATGTGCTGCATGCCGCTTCGAACAGCGCGGCGGTCTTCTTGTGAATCACCGTCAGGTAATCCGCTTCTGTGACTGAGGGATTGCGCGCGTTGATCAGCTGCTGTACTTCACCCTCGGATATGACGTTGGTGGTGTCAGACAAAATCGCCATGATGTCCATATTGCCCAGCCGCACCAGCATCTGGAAAGCGCGTGAGTAGAGAAAATCCCCAACCAACACACTGGGTGCGTTGCCAAATTTCGCGTTGGCCGTGGGGCGTCCGCGGCGCAGGTCCGACATGTCGACGACATCGTCATGAAGCAAGGTGGCGGTGTGAATGAATTCGATAATGGTCGCCAGCTCAATATGGCGCTGCTCGCGATATTCCAGACATTTTGCGGTGAGTAGAACCAGGATGGGGCGAAGGCGTTTGCCGCCAGCATCGACAATGTAATGACCTATATTTTCCACCAGGCCGACATCGGAATGCAGTTCTTTGATGATCAGGTCGTTGACCGCAGACAGGTCGGGGGCGACAGCGTTTTGAAACGGCAGCATCGGCAGGAAGTCTTGGTTGGTCAGAAATTGGGGGTGGATGCTAGGGGGACGGTCTGTGACTGTCAAGGTTTGCACGGCTTCGGCACCCGTCACTAGAGTTAATGTCGTGCCCGAAGAAAAACCCTGTACACTCGCCGTTCGGTATTACATGTGATTTATTCCAAAATATTACATGTGAAAATATTTACAGCTTACATGTAAGAAGATAAGGTGCGTTTCATGAAAGCGAAATCGTCCGCCCACTACCAGAGGGAATTCCGCAAGCGTCTGCGCGACGCCGGTTTGGTGAAGAAGGAGGTCTGGATTCGCCCGGAAAATGCCAAGTTGCTTGCCTATGCGGAAAAGCAGCTGCGCGAAACCGTCGATACATTCGATTTGGCCATCACTGGAGGAAAAATGATGATTGACTCAGCCAATACCTGGACTACTGAATCGCTGTTTGATGCGTTGCAGGGTGCTTCTATGTTTCGAGAGCGCAAAGCTTCCCTGGAACTGATTGATGGCGTCGAACCGGCGTTGCATATCACCATGCATGAGTATGGCGACTTACCGATATTCCTCACCGTCGCCGGCGAGCAGATTATTGCGGAATCAGTGCTTTGGTCTGCGGAAGAAGTGCGCGACCAGGTGGGCCTTAATGACGCGGTTTTGCGGACTCACAAATATTTTCCGCTTTCGACCATCAGCCTGGACACCCTGGCTCACGGTAAAGAGTACTACCACATGTTCGGCGCGCTCAGTTCGACGTCCGACCTCGCTAACGTGGTTTTCGAAATTGAGGTGCTCGCGTCCAATGTCATTCAAGCGACGGAAGCCTATGCGGAATTTTTGCAAACCCCTTATGAGGCGCAAGCCTAGGAGAACGATATGAATATTTGGGCCAAAATGATTACTGCCCTGCGGGGTGGAGCCACGGAAGTTGGCGAAGCAATCGTGGATACTCAGGCGTTGAGAATTCTCGACCAGGAAGTGCGCGACGCGTCAGAGGAGCTGCATCATAGTAAAGATGCGCTGGCCGCGATTATCGCCCGCCAAAAACTGGCGGAGGAGAAATGTCAGCAAATGCGCGAGCAAATCAGCAAGCATGAAGGCTACGCCACTCAGGCGCTTGGTAAAGGTGAAGACGGTCTGGCTCTGGAAGTTGCGCAAAAAATTGCGGACCTGGAAAATCAGTTGCGCAGTGAAGAGGCAGCGGCGCAGGAATACGCTGGCAGCGCTAAACAATTGCGCGAAGCGATTCGTCAGGCTGAACAGAATATAAAACGCCTGAAGCAGCAGGTTGATACGGTCAAAGCGACAGAAAATGTGCAGCGCGCACAGGCAGCAGTGGCCGAGCGCCACAGCGGATCAAACTCCAAGTTGCAGACGGCAATGGAATCGCTTGAGCGGATTAAGGAAAAGCAAGCGCATAAATCCGCGCAGATGAAAGCGGCCACTGAGCTTGCACAGGAAACCAACGAAGACCATCTACAGCGCAAGCTTGAACAAGCCGGTATTGTTTCCAATGGCTCCAGCGCCCAGGACATTCTTGAGCGTTTGAAGCAAAAGAAATAACACGATCCCGCGGGATAACAGCAGCCGGCGATTTATACCGCCGGTTGCCGCGGAGGA
>DJFQ01000143.1 GCA_002432095.1 Marinagarivorans sp. UBA5868
CGTGATCGAACTCCAGGTTGTTCATCACCAACGTTCGCGGCCGATAGTGAATAAATTTGGAACGCTTATCAAAAAAAGCGCTGTCATATTCATCCGCCTCCACGACAAAAAATGCGGAGGCGCCGAGCGCGGCAGATGTGCAAAAATTCTCCGGCACTCCGCCGATCAAATAACCTGGCTCAAATCCCGCAAAATCCAGTATCCATGCCAGCATACTGCTGGTGGTGGTTTTGCCGTGGGTGCCGGACACAGCCAGTACCCAGCGATCCCGCAATATATGCTCCGCCAACCATTGTGGCCCAGAGGTATAGGGCAGATTGCGGTTGAGGATAGCCTCCATTAACGGATTGCCCCGCGTCACCACGTTGCCAACTACAAATATGTCAGGCTGCAATTCGACTTGGCTTGAATCGAAGCCTTCGATCAACTCAATGCCGGCCGCCTCCAACTGCGTGCTCATTGGTGGATAAACATGATGATCACAACCGGTGACTTCATAACCTTTGGCTTTGGCAAGCTGCGCCAAACTGCCCATAAAAGTCCCACAAATGCCAAGAATATGAATGTGCTGCATTGATCCTTCCCCGAAACAATCTGCGCCGCAGCTTAGCACGGAGAATCGGTGCCTTCACCCCGGAAATGGCGACCTATGCCAGGCAAATTGTCTGCGCAAACCTGTGTGGTAGAATGCCGCCCTCCTCCAATTTCACTAGTGACCAGGAATGCAGTCATGAGCTTAAATTCAGTTCCCACAGGTAAAAATCCTCCCGAAGAAGTTAATGTCGTTATCGAAATCCCCCAAGGTGGAGAGCCCATCAAATACGAGATCGACAAAGACTCTGGTGCACTTTTTGTCGACCGTATTTTGGGAACCTCTATGCGCTATCCCTGCAACTATGGCTACATTCCCCAGACGTTGTGCGGCGATGGCGATCCTGTTGATGTATTGGTCGTTATGCCTTTTCCGCTGCAGGCGGGCTGCGTGGTCAAGTGCCGTCCCATCGGCGTGCTAAAAATGTCCGACGAAGCTGGTCAGGATGCAAAACTGCTGGCAGTGCCGGTGACCAAAACTACGCCGCTCTACTCCAATATCCAGTCCTATAAAGATCTGCCAGAAATTTTGACTAAACAGATTGTTCATTTCTTCGAACACTACAAGGACCTGGAATCCGGAAAATGGGTGAAGGTCGAGGGATGGGGCGATGCGCAGGAAGCAAAAAAGGAAATCCTGGATTCTATCGAAAACTACAAAAAAGGCTGAGCAATCAGCGAAGAAATCAAAGGGCCTAGTTAGGCCCTTTTTGCTGTTTACGGTTTGAGTTTCAGGTGTGTGACGTCGGGTGGTGGCGGAGCCGGTGGAGTCACAGGTCCTAGACGCTCACCGGGCTTGGCAACACTCAGATGAGATAAATCCAGCTTGAGTGGTGTAACGTTTTGCCTCTCCTCTGGCTTTAATAAGTCACTGCCAGCCTCCGCGACATCAATATCCGGCACAGTGACAGCAATGCCCGGCAATATCATGCGCTCATCCTCGCCAAGCAAATGTCCTCGCTGTGGTGCAACGGATAGATGGGAGATATCCAATTCCAACGGTTCCACCGAGACTCGCTCGTCCGGCAACAACAAGTCGGCGCCGGGGGCTGACAAACCGAAATCGGGGGCTTCTATAGGCGCACGCGGTGTTTTCGCTGGCACAGGTTGCGCGCCCAATGTAGTGACCAACTTGTCGCCGGAACCGGAGCTGCCATTGGAGCTTACCGCTGGCTTCGGCGGCGCTGAAGGCATTGGCTTGGCAACAGGAAGTGGCGGTTCCGCCACCAAAACAAGTTCCACCCGCGCCCCGGCTTTTTTCATGGCAACCCGATACTTGTTCGCAGCATCGGAATCGACCCCCTTTTTCAACGGAATCGACTTGCCCGAAAACAGCGCATTGATCTTGTTCTCATCCAACCGAAACAATTGCTGAAGATTTTTCTTCACCTGAGCAAGTTCAAATCCCGGAACGAGCTCGCCACTGAACATCAAGTCATATCGTTCTTCATTCATATGCATCACATGGCGTAAAAGTGTCTTCAAAAGTAAAACACTTTATAGGTAGTCTCGCCACAATCAGCGCGATTTACTCCGAAGGAATAGGTCACAGGTCTCTGCATCGAAGATGAACACCAGATGAAAAATGCGACTTGGTCGATATTTTTTGCTCATTAAGGTCTCGCCTTGACTATATCGAATGTCCATAAGGGCGCCACTTTCGTTAAATGGCGATTTCATCACTCGCAGTGCGCAAAGCGGCGCTCATAAAATATAAATGGATGAATTTAAAGGGGATTTTCTGGCGCTCAAAGTGCCGAACGAAGTCATTTGTAACTTCAAGTGCCGAGTGTCAAAAAAATCGTCATCAATAATTTTTGTATTTATGAGGACGTGTTCTATGCTGCATTACAACAAAAATAATGCGCGCCAATGTCACGTCCCCTGCAAACTGGCTGAACGGGCAATCCACAGCCATACTTTGTTGGTACCTGGCTCTGCAAAACCGGGCTGTGCAGCTGATGTTTGAAGCTGAAGCATATAGGACTGTTCGAATGACTACAGATGTAAGCAACAAACATATTCCCGCAGCGATCGACCGGCTAATGCCGAGGTCTCCGTACAACTCCAGCAGCAGTGCAATTGCAGCAAAAGTCATCGAGGATATCCATTTCTTGCAGGATCGTATCGAACGCATCAAAAAGCTTCAGACGCCCAACTCAACAGTACTTAAAACTTATCAGTCGATGCTCGAAAGCCGCGAAGCGGTGCTGGCATGGCTGCGTGAGAACGGCGATCTTGAAGAAGAACCAGAGGACGCTAGTGACCTTAACCATCACGTCGGTTAAACGCCGCCTCGATCAAGCGCGGCAGATTTCTCATGTCAGCGAATGAAGCAACAGACTGCTGTTCAACATCTATTGGCAAGCCGTAACGCATTACCTTCATTTGCGCCCGTAACGCAGCGGTGACGCCCGCAACCGAATCTTCGATGACGAGAGTACGTGCAGCATCCACCCTCATGGCGCGCGCGGCGAAAAGGAATAAATCGGGATGCGGTTTTCCCTGCGTCACTTGTTCGGCGGAATAACAGTTATCGCCAAAATAACCTCGCAATCCTGTTACTTCTAATGAATGCCAAACTTTGCCAAGGGCGCCATTACTCGCTACACAAAAATCGGCTTCCTGAGCTTGCAACCATTGCAGTACCGTTTCAACGCCGGGCACTGGTCGTAAGTCTTTGCTAAATGCCTCCTGAGTCGCACAGGCCAGACTGTCCAAAAAATCATCCGGTAGCGCACCTGGAAACTCTGTTTTCAGAACACTCAAACAATAATCCATCGTATGGCCACGAAATTTGGTTTCGCACTCCGCGGCGGTCAAGAAAACACCGAATTTGCACAAATGCTCAGCGAAGACCCGCGCCGCTAAAGGTTCGCTATCAACCAAGACGCCATCGCAATCAAAAATAACCAACATCATCAAACAGCCCAGTTCCGAGGATATAAATCAGGAGAAACCCATACAAAACGCTCGAAGATTTCATCGAAATGGCGAACCACTTCATCTTTGAGAAGAATGTCCAAGGAAAGCAACAAGCCGAGAAGTTCGTCTTTACTCAATGCGCGCTGACATTCGGCTGCCCTCGGGGCGAAACTGATATGCCACGGCTCGGGCGCGACTCCGCCAAACGGAGAGGTATAAGGACGAAAAAATTGTGTGTCAGGCTTTGCGAGTTCAGCATCAAGCCACTGATGGAAGCGCGCAAATGGCCCCTGACACTCCTCCATCGTGAGCTGCAACGACTGATCCGCAGGCAGGGCCCCGCGATCGTAAACATCAATATCGGTACCCCAATGATGGCGAGAGGCTCCAGGTAATGCCGACCAGCGCAAAATCGCGAAGATCAAGGCAGTAGGGTCCATTTTTGCTACATCCAATGGTTTGCCAGTGTCGTCGAGAACCGGTCGAGCTCCCCGAGCTTTGGCGTTCCAAATCTCACGTTGCCGCTCGACGGAACGATAGCCACTCGCCACCGCTAAACCAAAACCCGCATCAGCCGCTTTGTTAGAAAGCGTTTGTAGCGGCACGATCAGAGCCTTATGCACACGCACACCCTGAAAATCGGCAAGATTAGATAGCGCATCATCAAGGCACATGACCAACTTCATTTTTTTTAGAAATCCGCATATGACATATAGGAAAAATGTAGTAAATTCCGACGCTCTTATGACTCAAAATGACATTAACAGAGAGTCGATGCCAGTGTTTTGCAAAAGATGTCAGTTGTTTTGCTACCGGCGTCAGTAGTTTAGTTGCAGGTCTGGCCCTCACGAAAAATTGCACTACAGTTATATAAGGATCGAGTACCCCATAAGGTGCGCATAAGGAATACGGCTGCTTTAGTTGACGCAGCAAGAAGTTGACACAGCAAGACAAAACCCCGGCGAATGCCGCATCACACGATACACGATAATAATAAAGGACGAGCCCATGAATAACGTAAATCTAGCCCACAGTGAACTTCTTGAATTGAAAAATCTGGGTATGGCATCGGTCAACATACTCCAGGCCATTGGCATTAATACTTATGAGGACTTGGCGGAAATGGGGCCGGTGCAGGCTTATTGCCGAATAAAAGCCCGTGGAATTCATGTGTCAAAAGTGATGCTCTACGCGCTGCAGGGCGCGCTGATGGATGTTCATTGGAATGACCTTCCTCCAGATCTGAAAACTAAATTGGTTAAAGAAGCCGAACATCTGGAACGTGAAGAACTGGCCCGCACTCCTGCCTAGTGGTCACTGCGCTTTGCCGAGTCAGCGATATACCGGAAGGCGACGCTAGAGGGTTCGACATCGGTGCACAGCGATATATAGTTGTGCGCCGGGATCATGCCATCTCCGTTTTCCGCAATGAATGCCCTCACCTCCGCATACCTTTGGAATGGCAAGAAAATCATTTTATGGATCCAGGCGGTGAGTTTCTGCAATGCTCCACTCACGGCGCGTTATTCCTACCCGACACCGGCGAATGTATTTCCGGCCCATGTTTAGGACAGTTTTTGGTTTCAGTTCCCTTTGTATGCAAGGAAGATCAAGTATTTCTGCAGAACTGACCCCTGACCGCATACGTGTCAGTCCATGACCACGGGCAACAATCGATCTAATGTTATTTCCTCCGCGGAAATTCTGGCGCCAAGTGCCAGGACTTCCACCCCCTGTTCGACTGCCTGATGAAATGCCGCTGCGTATACCGGATCGATATGCGATGCAACCGCCACTTGCGCAATTCCGGTGTGCTGAACACAGTACATCAACACTGCCCTGTGCCCAGCTCTTGCCATTGCGGCGAGTTCACGAAGGTGACGCGCACCGCGCGCACTAACGGCATCAGGAAAAAAACCACAACCATCTTGCTCGCCCAAAGTAACGCTTTTGACTTCCAGATAAACAGGTTGATCCTTGATGTGCAGCAAAAAATCGATGCGGCTGCCTTCACTACCGTAAGCGACCTCATGGCGGAGTAATTCGTACCCCATCAGCGAGGGAACAAGCCCCGCCTCCAAAGCTTCGCGCACCAGCCGATTGGCGCGTCCCGTATTAATCCCCGCCAAATGACCACTGGGCGTGGTGGCGATTTCCCAGGTGGCGGGATATTTACGCTTTTTGTCCGCCGAAAGTGAAAACCACGCGGGAGCATCTGGCAGAAGGCAATTTTTCATGCTGCCGGTGTTAGGGCAATGAGCGGTCAAAACCTCACCACTCTCTAAACGTATGTCAACCAGAAAACGCTTGTATCGCTGAATCAGATATCCCTGCTGTAACCGCTCCGGAAATAACATGGAGGCCTCCCCGCCGTATTGATAGCGATGCAGTATAAGAAAGAAACCAACGATATTTGCGGCAATTTACGCGTCTACAAAAAACTGGCGCACAGTGGATGAATCTGATAGCTTTCCCGCTTTGGCCGACCGGCCACGGGGATTAGCAAACCGGTCTCCGATACCGAGTGACTAGACAAGTTCTGCATGACTAGACAGGTTCTAAATGAGAAGTACCTAGGACGCCGCGGCGCAACAGATCTGTAAATTTGCGCTAGGTTTAAGTGTAGCGATGCGAAGCAAAGGCAATATATAGAGGCTCAACAACAATGCCCGACACAACCAATTTTTCTCTCCACGGTATCGAACCCTACACCTTGGTTAAGGGTGAGGAGTACATGAATGAAAAGCAGCGGGAGCACTTCAAAAAGCTTCTGCTCGCATGGAAAAGAGAACTCATGGAGGAAGTGGACCGTACCATGAGTCACCTCAAGGACGAAGCCGCCAATTTCCCCGATCCCGCTGATCGGGCGAGCCAGGAAGAGGAATTCAGCCTGGAATTGCGCACCCGTGATCGCGAGCGCAAACTCATCAAGAAAATCGACAAAACCCTCGAATTAATTGAAAGCGATAACTACGGTTACTGCGATGCTTGCGGTGTGGAGATCGGCATACGCCGTTTGGAGGCTCGCCCAACCGCCACCCTGTGCGTCGACTGCAAAACCATTGACGAGATCAAAGAAAAACAAGTCATGGGTTGATATTCGCAAGGGCCGTATCCCGGCCCTTTGCGTTGTTACATTTCTCCGCGATTTATATGGCTCTAGCCATTCGCCCTGATTACATCGGCCGCTTCGCCCCCTCCCCCACCGGTCCCCTGCACCTCGGCTCGCTCGTCGCGGCGATGGCGAGCTATCTCGACGCGAAGGTGCATCGCGGCCAGTGGCTCGTGCGCATCGAGGACCTGGACCGGGACCGCAACGTGCCCGGCGCGGCCGAGCACANNTACACTGGGACGGCGAGGTCCGTTACCAAAGCCAACGTTCAGATGCCTACTGGGATTGCCTGAATCAGCTGAAAAAATGCGACCTACTTTATCGGTGTAATTGCACCCGCGCCAGACTTGCACCATTAAACGGACGTTACGATGGCCACTGCCGACTGCACTCACCGGCCATTAATGAACCCTGTGCACTGCGCCTAAAAGTGAGCGATCTACCACCGGAATTTCATCGCATCCAAAATACGATTCAATTCATCGACGGCATCCAGGGCATCCAACAAGAAGATATTGCGCAGGTGAGCGGTGATTTTGTCATTCATCGAAAAGACGGGCTTTTTGCCTATCAGCTAGCCGTAGTGGTGGACGACATTGACCAAGGTGTTACCCATGTAGTCCGCGGCGACGACCTTCTCGACACCACCGCCCGACAGATTTTTCTGTATCGCATCCTCGGAAAAGAGCCGCCGCGGTATAGTCATATTCCGGTTGTAAGAGATGAATATGGAAATAAATTAAGTAAGCAGAATCATGCGCCTGCGGTGGACGACTCCGAAGCCAGTCAAAATATTTATGCGGCATTGCATACACTTGGATTCCCTGTGGAAAATCCGTCGCCTGTGGAACAGTTGCTCCACAGGGTGCTAGTTGGGTAGCTCTACCGAATTGAATAAACTCAGTTCAAGGCTGCGTTTAAAATTTTGGCCACGATAACAACAGGTCCGCGATCGGCGATAAACAAAGGAAGCGCCCCACTTCCATATGTGGTTGCGCCGCCCCCGCCTATATAAATTTCGGTTATTCCTGTCAACAGAGGATGTCTCGCCAAAGGATTGGGCAACAAGGTTTCGTTGTTGGTAGCGCCGTTAAAGGTGACATTTCGCACGCTAATACCTAATCGGCTATAAATGTCATTTGATGTATTTGGATTTGCGATAGTTGCATTTGGATGATCGCCCACGAACACCGCTCGTCCTCCACCTTGAATAAATACACCTAGTGCATCAATTTCACTAATGCTTAGACCATTTATAACGCCCCAAATCACAATAACACGAACCCCTGCAGGAATATTTTCATAAAAGGAAGAAGATTCCGTTTGATTCGTAAGCCGCATTCCATTCTGCTGTGCGATACCACTTAATGTGCTTAGGGCTTGGCCACATTGTTGATCCGGGCTGCAAACTGATCCAGTTCGGTTGTCAAACGCAACGAGGTTACGTGAGCTCCTAAATTGGCTGTTACCGAAAATCAAAAGATTTTCGAAAAACGGTACGTTTTGGCTATGAGTTGTCAAAAAAGCATTGCTATCATTAAAAACGACCACATCCGAACCCTCAACCAACGTTCCTCCCTCACCGTCAGTTGTGAATTCCACAGATTTAATCACCATCCGACCGTTAGATGTCGCGGACACTTCCAATGAATTAACAGAGTTTGCAAGCAGATAATCTAGTGGAATTGGCAGAGAGAAATTTGCCGTCGAATAACTCGTTGTGGAAACGGTCACAGTATTCAGTCTCGTTACAACACGTATGCTGTCCGTAAAATTCACCGCCTCTATTCTGATTTGAGTGTTCGCACTGTCCGTATTGAAGGAAGAATCTGCCTCAGGGGAAGTGATAACGAAATCGAAAGGTGACTGGACAGAGAAACGAACAGCGGCCTCCGCACTAAATCCTGCTGGCGTAAC
>DJFQ01000221.1 GCA_002432095.1 Marinagarivorans sp. UBA5868
AAAGATATAAGAAATTCGCTGCAAAGATATAAGAAATTCGCTGCAAAGATATAAGTAACTCCCTGTAAAAACGGTGACTCGGTTTCGCGTTTTCTGCAAAAAATAACATGACGCCATTTGCTGATCCGTTTACACCGACGCAAGGGCGGGAGAAAAAATCCTTTAGCGCGTCGCTAAACTAAACTCTTGAGAAGGTTCGGTGTTTGTGTTTAAGGTGGCGCCCTTCCCTCCGCTTGGCTGATCTTCCCTTCGTTTGAATGAGGAGTCTTTAGTGCTGCAAACCATCGTCCAATCTCCTCAGTTCAAGCCGAGCCTGTTGCTTGCTGGTGGCATACTGCTCGGTATCGAAAGTCTCTTCCTCAGCCAAAGTTTCGACGCCGCTACCCTGGTGCTTGACGGGGAAGTCACCGGCTGGAGGGTACTGTTCAGTCACTTTGGCAGCCTCGCCAAGCTTGTCCTGGTAATCCTGTTCGCCACTGGACTATTGCTGCAACACAAATTCAAACGCTATTGGCCGCAATTGTGCGATTCGGTGTCTGAGATCCGTTTCTTGTGGGTGCTGCCGGTTCACCTGCTATGTTACGGCGCCCTGTATTACTGCACATTTCTGATCTACGAAGTGCCGGAAAATGCTCAGAGCCTGCCGGCCTGGCTATATGGTCTCTGGCTGTTCGCCTTGTCGGTCACACTATTCTCCTGGCTGGTAATGCTGATTGACCCGCGCTGGTTGTTTAACTTTATTCAACATGAACAGCTGGCGCTGGCATTAGGAATTATCGCCGGCTTTGCGGTTTGGGGGCTTTCTATGTGGACCCAACGCTTTTGGGGCCCATTGAGTGAGCTGACATTCTATCTATCGGCGGCGGTGCTTTACGCGGTGTATGGGGACACCATGGCCGTGGACGCGGATAGCAAAGTCATCGGTCTTGGCGATTTTTGGATCAACATCGCCCCCGCCTGCTCCGGGTATGAAGGAATTGGCCTGATCACCGCATTCACCGCGATCTACTTATGGGTCCATCGCGACTCCCTGCGCTTTCCCCGCGCCCTGCTGCTGTTTCCCATTGGAGCCTTGGCGATTTGGCTACTCAATGTGTTGCGTATCGCACTGCTTGTAGGAATTGGCTATGAGTGGTCCGAGGATGTCGCCATCGGCGGCTTTCATTCTCAGGCAGGCTGGATCACCTTTATCCTCACCTCTCTCGCGCTGCTCTGGCTAACGGGTGATAGTGCCTATTTCAGTAAAACGATAAAAACCCCAGTGGAAGCCGCGCCCCACGCTTCCGCCGCAAATCCCTCCGTCGCCATGCTCATACCCATGGTGGCATTGCTGGCGGTGACGCTGTTGAGCTCTGCATTCACCGCAGACTTCGACTGGCTGTATCCCGCTCGGGTATTTGCTGTTGTGATTGCACTGATCTACGTATGGCCACAGCTGCGCGGTATGTCCCTGCGTCTTAACGGCGCTGCAGTGGCCGGCGGCATCCTGGCTGCGGTGGCCTGGGTGCCAATGCTTGGCAGCGATCCCGCAGCCAACGCGGTAATTCAGGACAACCTCACACACGCCCCCAGTTGGGGAGCTATCGTCTGGCTGCTGTTTCGCTGTGTCGGCGCTGTCGTTACCGTGCCAATCGCCGAAGAGCTGGCGTTTCGCGGCTACTTGTTAAGCCGCTTTAGCAAAGCAGAAGTGCGCCTGGATGGCCCAATTCCGCTTTCGGTAATGGCCATTTTTTTCTCATCCCTGGCCTTCGGGATGCTACATGGCGCCTGGTTGGCCGGCACTGTGGCCGGGATCATTTACGCGCTGGTGAGATGGCGCACCCAATCCACCGCCAACGCGATCTACGCCCACGGTATTACCAATGCGCTGGTGTTCGCCTATGCCGCGACTACCGGAGAATGGCATCTGCTTTAAGTCGAGACTGGCATGGGGCTTAGCAATCCGTAAAATGCGCCCATGCCAGCCATATCCGATATCCTCACCCATGAACAAACAGCCGCTGCGCATCACAGCGGCGGACACGCGCGCATAGTCGCCGTCGCTGGCGCGGGTAAAACAGCAACCCTCACCCATTACCTCGCCCGTCGAATCCACAGCGGCGCAGCACCGGATCGACTGCTGGTGCTGATGTACAACCGCGCAGCACAGCAAAACTTTCACCAGCGACTGCATCTCATCCTGCCAGATCACCAGATGCCCAATGTGCGCACCTTTCACGCCCTTGGCTTGCGGCTTTATCAGCGCTTGGTACGGGCCGGCGCACTACCTTCGGTTTCTTTCTCGCCTATGGCAGAAGCGGCGGTGGAACTCAAACTTAAGCAGCTGCTGCAAACGCAGGCTCCTGGAGAACCCGGCGAGACCATGCAGGAATGGCTGGAGCTGACCACCGCAATCCTGCAACGGGCCAAAAGCGAGGTGAGCGAGTTGGACGTAACCATCCGCGAACTCGCCGAAGCTGCCGGAGCCGGATTCTGCGCCGAGGTTATTCGCCAGTTTGAAAGCTGGCGAAGGGCTCAAGGATTAATCACCTTTGATGACATGCTCTACGATCCCGTTCAGACGTTTATCCACAAACCACAGACCCGTGCCTTGGTGGCGGACCGGCTGGACGAGATCCTGGTGGATGAATATCAAGACGTTAATCCTGTGCAACATCAGTTGCTGCAGGTGTTGGCTGGCCGGCGGGCGCAGGTGATGGTGATCGGCGACCCCGATCAAACCATCTATGAATTTCGCGGCAGCTCACCCGAGTTCATCACGCGAACGTTCGCCCAAAATTTCCCTACCCCGACCACTTACTGTTTATCCCGCACGTTCCGCTTTGGCCACAGTCTTGCGCTGCTGGCTAATCACCTTATCGGCCACAATCAAGAACGAGAGCCGATCTTGACCCTAAGTGCTCCCGGCACACCCAATACCCGGATACAAACGGCGCACACCGCTGAACATGGAGTTCGTATTGCAACAACTATTGAGCGCCTACGCAGTGCTGGTGCCAAGTGCAATGCGATGGCCGTGCTCTGCCGACTTTGGTCCTATGCGCGCCCGGTAGAACTTGAACTGCTCGCCCGCGGCATCCCCTATCGAATAGAGGGTGAGCAATCCATTCTTCA
>DJFQ01000092.1:0-397 GCA_002432095.1 Marinagarivorans sp. UBA5868
CCCGCCTGCGCGGGGACGACGGGAACAGGAAACCCGCACCGTCATTCCCGCCCAAGCGGAACCCAGCAAATGCCCATTGCAAAGCCCCGTCATTTCCGCACAGGCGGTGAACCCACGCGACCCCAACTATGCGGCCGCACCCCAGAATAGAGCGAGATTCCTGGATCCCCGCCTTCGCGGGGACGACGGTATGAGAGTGGCCACGCGGAACCCAGCAGGTGCTCAGTGCAAAGCTCCGCCATTGCCGCACAGGCAGGACCCATGCGGCCCGGCCTCTGCCGCCCGTCCCCAGAACAGAGATCCCTGGATCCCCGCCTACGCGGGACGACGGGATGAGAGTGGCCACGCGGAACCCAGCAGATTCCCAGTGCAAAGCTCCGTCATCCCCGCGCAGGCG
>DJFQ01000092.1:411-9114 GCA_002432095.1 Marinagarivorans sp. UBA5868
GCAGGTCGGGCCGCGCAGGTCGGTCGAGCCGAATAAATCGGAAAATGGGGAGGCGCTTGTTATGCACACCGTACTGGTAAAAGATTTTATGGACCACAACCCTCACGCGATTCACCAGAGCACGCCGGTGCGGGCGGCGGTGGCCGCCCTGGTGGCCGCCAAAATCGGCGGTGCTCCCGTCATCGACGATGGCAATCACGTGGTGGGTTTTATCAGTGAGCAGGACTGTCTGAAAGAAATGGTGAACGATGCGTTTGCCTACGACGAATCGCCAGCGGTGTCGACGGTTATGACGCGGAGGGTTCTTTCGGTCAATCCGGATACGTCTATTTTTGAAGTCGCGGAGCGCATGGCGAGCGCGCCGCCGCGCAGCTATCCGGTCGTGCACCATGGGCGGCTCGTGGGGCTCATCACCCGTTCACGCGTCTTAACCGCGCTGCTGGAATCGAGCGAAGACTACTCTGCTCACCACTGAGGTCGTCCTGTCGTTCGCGGCGCGGCTGCTGTATCCTGGCGCCCCTCTTCCGGTGCGGAAATAGCCCTTTCATGAACGGCGACAGCGCGAATTACCAGGCGAAAAAGCGTTTTTTTAACCGCATGCTGACCCTGTTCGGTCGCAAGCCGGTTTTAGAGGCGCTGCTCGATCCCAAATTAAAACCCTACCGACTTCACTTGGCGGAGAGCAACCGAGCCGCGGATATTCTGACCCAAATTCTCGAGCTCGCTCGCAGCCGGGGCGTCGAGGTGCAATACCACGAGAAGCAGGCACTCTCCCGTATTTCAAAAAATGCCCAGCAGGATCAGGGTGTCGCCCTTGATGTGGAGTGCGCCGGTTTCGGAGACATGGACGAATTCCTCGCGTCGCCACCGGCGGACTTCGAGCTGCTGGCTCTCGATGGTGTCACCAACCCACAGAACCTCGGCATGATCATTCGCTCCGTCTGCGCCTCGCCCATGACCGGGTTGCTGCTGCCGGAAAGAGGCTGCGCCAAACTCGATGCGCTGGTGATCAAAGCGAGCGCGGGCACCCTCTTCCGGGCCCGCATACTGCGCTGCGCGGATCTGGCGGAGACTCTGCAGCGAAGCGCGCGGCTGGGTTGTGCCATTTACGGCCTGGCGGCCGACGCGGCCGAATCCCTGGCGGACCTGCGCGCAACTGCGCGCAATATATTCGTGCTCGGCAATGAAACCCACGGACTCTCGCCGGACGTCCGGGCCACCTGCACGGGGCAATTGCGTATTCCTATGAGCAATGGGGTGGAATCCCTGAATGTGAGTGTGGCGGCGAGCCTGCTCGCTTTTCGAAGTCTTTTCCGTTGAGGTTCGCGCGGGTCGGCTTGCCGCTGCGCATATCGCCCACTGCCGGCGAGACGGGCGCCCACAAGGGGTGCCCCTACAGGGCGGATAATTGGCAAAAATGCTGCGGATACGAATGACGGCGTAGGGGCGACCCTTGTGGGCGCCCGTCCTTCCGGCGCTGCGATTTCATTTTATGGTTTTCTGAAATTCCCGCGCACCTGTACAATCCGCCGCCCGCCGTGTTCTCTTGCGTGTCATCCATGTCCAATTCCACCACTTCGCCGCCCTCCCTCGTCAGCCCCGGAACTCTGTCCATATATCTGCTGACGGTGCTGCTCGGCGGAATGTACGCGCTCGTATCACCGACTCTGAGTTTTTATCTCGCCGAGCATTTCGGCGTGCGGCCGCTCGCGGTGGGCGGATTTTTTGTGGCCGTTGCCCTGGCCAATATCGTCTACGGCCAGGCGATCGCCCAGCGGTCAGACCGGCTCAGCCAGCGGCATGGTTTGATCTTCGGGGGCATGGTGTGCGGTGGGCTTGCGTGTTTCGGTTTTGCCAGCGCCGAGCACTACGGTTGGGTGCTGCTGACCGGCCTCACCCTGTTCAGTATGTCGAGCGCGGTGCTGCCGCAGATTTTTGCCTTGAGCCGCGAATACGCTGACGCTTGCCTGCCCGAGCGACAGACTGCATTGTTCAATTCCACCGTGCGCGCCTGCATCGCCCTCGCCTGGGTGGCGGCGCCGCCGGCGGGGTTTTTTCTGCAAGGCTGGATCGGTTTTCAGGCGCAATACTTCGCGGTTGGGGTTTGTTATATCGCCGCCGGCATCCTCGCCTATTTTGCGCTGCCGCGGATTCCCAAAACAGCCAGCCCCGCCGCCCGGCGTTTCGCCCTGCCCACCGGCGACCGGCAGATGCTGCTCGCGATCCTGGCCTTCGCCCTGCTCTTCGGCGCTAACCACGCCTATGTGCTCGGCCTGCCCATGTTGGTGACACGGGAGCTCGGCCACGGCGCCCCCATGGCGGGTTGCTTGATGGGCACCGCAGCCGCGTTGGAAATTCCGATCATGCTGTTCACCGGTTGGCTCGCGACCCGCGTGCGGCTACTGTTGATGATCCGCTTCGGCTGCGCCGCGGCGGTGATCTTGTATTTGGGGGTGTGGCAGGCCAATGCCCTCTGGCAGATGTTCGCCCTGCAGCTGTTCAATGCGACCTTTGTCGGCTGTATGGCGGGCCTCGGCATCACCCTTTTCCAAAACATGCAGCCGGGCAAGGCCGGCATGGCATCCACCCTTTTCACCAGCACCAACCAGGTTGGCAATATCTTTGGAAGCCTGTTGATTGGTGTTTTCGCGGACTGGTACGGCTACCAAAACCTTTACGGGGTCAACATGTTGGTGGCCCTGGTCGCACTGGCGGCGCTGACCAAACTCGACCGCAGCAATTCGCGAAACGTCCTTTCTGGGTCCCCGCCTGCGCGGGGATGACGGAGCTTTGCACTGAGCTTACCGGGGTCCGCGCGGAAGCCGGTGCGATTCTCCGGATTCCGTCGTCCCCGCGCAGGCGGGGGTCCAGGGAACGTGCCTCCGTTCCCCCTGGGTTCCCGCCTGCGCGGGAATGACGGAGCTTTGCACTGGGCTCTTACCGGGATCCGCGCGGAAAAACGTAATTCTCGAATAAACCGTACACAAATTCATGGGCATCGTGATCCGCCGGCAATTTGGGGCGCAGCAGCTCCGCCAGTTGATCGATCGAGCGGGTTCCGTCGATAAGGCGCGTGATATTGTCGAGCTCTGGCGGGAACAGACCCGGCCGCGTCAGGCGCGGCACCGGCAGATGCGGCAGCACCAGCCAAGCTGGGGGATGCGCGCGCGGGATGGGCTGATCCCATTCGCCGGCCTGCGCCAGGTGCTGCCGATCACTGGCCGAGCGCGCGACGAAGGTCCACACCTCCTCCGCCCTGCCGCGCTCGCTCAGTGGCGAATAGGTGTAAGGCACTGTGGTGAATTCCTCCGCAGCCAAGTGGAAGGACGAAAGCGCAAGCAATGCACGCAGTTCGTCACAGGTGTACCTCTGGTGTTCCGCCAGTTGGTCGGAATACAACAGCGGACCGTAATTCAGCCAGGCACCTCCCGGCCGCAGCGCCCGCTCAACCACAGGAATCAGCGTTTTGCAGTCGCGCCCCGTGATATCGAGAAACCAGGGCGTCACCACCAAATCGAAGGACTGCTCAGCAAACGGCAGGTGCCAAGCATCCCCCGCCACTGCAACCCACGACTTGTGCTGCGCCGGGCTGGCGTCCGCGCATTTGAGTATCCATTCATGAATCTTCGGCAGCCCCTGTTGAGGTAGTTTGCGCGTATCAAACAGGGATAAGCTTCCGCCCTGCTTAATCAGGAAGTCCGACAGAAAGATCAACAACGGATGCTGATCGAGCGCTACGGTGAGTTGCGGATTCAGCGCGAGGTGAAGGTCCCAACTCAACCGCCCTGCGCCAGAACCCAGCACCAAAACACGTTCGAACGACCCCTGTCCTGTTGCATCCAGCACCTGTGTTACCGCATTCAAAGATTCCCGGTTTTCATCCTGATAAGTCCGGTAGGTGTCTTCCCCTAGAGAATGCCACGCCCAGTCTCGCAGCATAAGTTCGTAATATTGAACAAAGCTTTCGGGGGTGTAGCTGGCAAATTGAGCATGTCTACGCGGCTGGATACCGGCAATACGCAGGAGCTCTGCAATGCGTTCCGCCGTAGCCATACGCATCTCCAGCATTGTCGTCAACCGATGGCGCGTCTGCGGCAACAAATTCGGTTGGTCCAATTCCGCTAGGTGTTGCTGCCGGCTTTCACTCGCCTGGTCCAAAAACTTGGCAAACAAATCTTCCCAAAGATCGCGCTGCAAAGTCCCGGACGGAAACCAGCAAGGTACCCTACCTAAATCAAAAGTATGGTTTGCACACACTGCACAGGTGTCACTGGTAGCAAGGCACGCGGATGATGCCGGCGTGCGGCACCGGGGACAGACTAAGATATCGGCGAGCGAAGGGTGCATAAGAAAAACTCCGAAAAATACTGCGGCAGGGCTATTTGTTTTAAGGACACCTGTTTCAAGAACACCTGTTTCAAGGCACGCGTTTTCAAAAAAATTGGTCTTCAGGAACGTTGGTCTTCAAGAGCGTCTGGCATCAAAAGCATTCGTCTTCAAGGACATCGGCTTTCCATAACATTAGCTTTCCAGAACTTTGGTAATTCCGCTGCATAAAAACGCAAAACCCGCCTTAACGGCGGGTTTAGTCTGCGAACATCAATGGGAATAGCTTAGAGGCTCACAGGGCTGGTCGACCACTGTCGAGCATTGGGATGCTCGTCTGCTCCCAGAACATTTGCCACGGCCTGGTAAAGATCCTTAACGTTTTTACCGCTGGCATTGGTGACTTTGCCACGACCAATCGCCCCACCACCGCCAGCGACGAACAAAGGCACGTTCACATTGTTGTGCGCGCGCGCATCCCCCATATCCGTCACCTGGGTGATGAGCGTGGAGTTAAGGATGCCTTCTGCCTGGGCACGACTGATGGTACGCGCACAAAGGCCCGCCATATATTTGGCGGTAATTGTGTAGTCCGCCGTTCCCGGGCAGCAGTGATGGGACTGGTGGAAAACCTGATTGTAGGTAGGAATTGTGAATTGGTGGTTGTCTTCACCAAAGGCAATTGAAACGGACGAGGTGATGTCGCATTTCAATGCCAGCATGGCAATCTCAATCTGCAATTTTGCCGTCTCATCAAAACTGCTGGTGGAGCCGGCGGGCATGGAAACACTGCTGCAAGAAGAACCTGTGCTAGGGGTGTCACCGCCCCCGGTATCGACAATTTTGCTCTCTAACTCTTCGATGGATGCCAGATGGCTATCCAGCTTTTCCTTTTCGTGTTGACCAAGTTTTTGCCGCAAAACGGTAAGGGCTTCTTTATGCCGGTCTACATACAATTGGCGTGGATCGGATCCACCACCACCGCCACCACCGCCTCCCCCACCGCCCAAATTGGACTGCAGCAGGGAAAAGGCGCTCGCCGGGGAATCGATAGTGGGCACGCCGCTGGTACCCTGCCGGCTCAACAACGTTGCACTGCACTGAACACCCAGATTGAGATAACGCAAAGGTCGGTTGGCACCAATGGTACGGCCGATGTTCACGTCAAAGCTGTCTTCGTTGAAGCTATTGCCAGTGAAGTGGGCAAACATCACTCCATGGCCCGCCGCATTGGGTGACATGGTCCCGCCAGCGACAAAATTCATCTGCGACTTTACCGATTCGTAAGGTTCGGACATGGGACCCAACTGCATGCTTCCGCTCGGCCGCCAGAGTTCATCCAGCGCACCGCCAGCAGCAAATAACAATAGAGATTTGGTAGGACCGGCCTGGGCCTCGGTAGCCCGAGCCACCATCATGCCGCCAACCAGACTGCACGCGCGCAACAGCCCGGCAGAGACACCGGCGTGTGCGAGAGTTTTCATAATGTCCCGGCGTTCTTTATCGAAGCGGTTTTGGTATCGGAATTTCATGGTCATCCCCTATGAATGCATACTCGATAAGACGCCTGGACTAACGGGTCCAGGCCTTGCGGTAACGAATGGAGTCCAGTGTGCCGATCTGTTCCAGCATGGCGCGCGGACTGCCACTGCCAAGCGTCTCCACCAGATCGCCCACATCACAGTTGTAGCCGCTCTTCTCATCCGCTGGCAGTACTTTCACTTCGGAACGGCTGGAGCCGGTGATCGAGGCAAAGTCGATCCCTGTGGTCAAACTGATCATCTGGGTCGCCAGACACGACTTAGCCAACCCGGAGAGCTCACCTTCCGCCATCAACATCGCCAGTTCCTGACCACCGTCCACAGTGACGCTCTCGATATCGCGCTCCGGATCATCGAAGAATTGCAATGTCAGATAGGGCGAAAACACGGCACCCAGCGCCGAGATGCTGTTGCTGTTGGCATCAGTAGTACGGAATCGGCCAACGCTATCGTAATCCTCCAGTGCCATACCTAGCGGATTGATCACCTCGGCGTGACAGATCTTACAGTTGCCATCTTCGGTGAGACGTTGGAACGCCATGGCATTGGTGGTTTGCGGATGAACCAGGAACTCCGCCAATTCGCCCGCTTTATTCTGCCGGCCCACATCCACCCCTTCTGGCGGTGGAGGCATATCCTGGCACAGCAGATCACGGCGGATATTCACCGCGCGACGGATCGGTGAGGCCTCGTCATAGTCACCATGCAAAGTGAGAAATGCACCGCTCAACAACAATCCGCCACGATTAGATGGGGTGACAGCCCCAAAGCCTTGCGCGTTGGGCTGCATGGGCGCTCCGGTTCCGTAGTGATTAGCCAGCGCGGAGTTCACATAGGTCAACCCTGGGGCGTAGAGAGATTCAAACGAGCCGTTCGCGTCCAACATCACATTACTGAACAGCAAACTCAGCTCTTCCTTCATCGCCGGGTATAACTGCTTGGCGTTAGGGAATCGGTTTGGATCTTTATCGACGATATCCAGCTTGTCGGTACCCAACCAGGTATGCACCGTGTCACGCAAGGTGTTGCGCGCTTCCGTTTGATTCAACAGGCGGGATGCCCACTCGCGAATCTGCTGCGGCGTGGTGAGTTGGTTGTTCGCTGCGGCGCTCATTAACTCAGCACTTGGCGCGGTATTGGCGAATGAGTAACTGAGGAAACTCGCCATCTCATAAGGTGTAAGCGCATAGGCGCCACTGCCCAGCGAATTATTGGCTTCACCGATTTCATGGCGATAAAGGAACTGCGGCGAAGACAGCATGATCGACAGCGCCAATTCAATTCCGTCTTTCACATTGCCGTTGGTTTCCATGCCGTTGACGATGGGCGTATAGGCGTTGCGCTCTTCCGTGGTCAGCGGCCGACGGAAAATCCGCGTTGCGAACTGATTGAGGAAGTTGGTGGCACACGTCTGATTGAAATTGCCATTACACAAGCTCTGCAGTGGTGATCCGGCAAAGTTATTTTGCGCCGCGGTGCTCGCCACGGATTCGGCGGCGGATACATATTGCGAGTAAAAGGTCGGCAGCACGCGCAAATCGTTGTTGTTGATGAACAGCCCGCCGCGCGAATCTGCCGGCAGCAGATCGCTAATGTTGCTGGTCACATTCAACAGGTCACGCACAGTGTTCTGGTACTGGGCGCGGGTCAACAAACGCAGGGTGCGATTACCAAAGCTAGTGGCTTGGTTGCACTGGAATTCCTCCACCGGATTGTCAATAACACCCTGACGCTGGCCGGTTGGAATCGCAGGATTCATCGGCACCATATGCCAAGTGCTGATGTATGCCGTCACGTCTTCGGCGCACTGCCCGGCACAACCGGTTGGATTGCCTAAGGGCATACTCTGACTGATGTAATCACGCAGGTTGTCATTGGTATAGATGCTCTTCATGCGCAGGCTGTCGTACTCAAACAGACCTTGCACACGAGCGCCGGAGTGGCAACTGGCGCACTGAGCTTCAAACGCCGTTTTACCTCGCGATACAGCTGTGCCGGTCAGGTCGCCGGAACTGGAACTGCTCGAAGAAGAAGAAGAGCTTCCCGTTCCCGCGAAGGTACGCAGAAATGCGGCAACGTCCTGCGCACAATCATCCACACAAGCCGTCGGGTCGAAATTGGGCATGGAAGCGTCGATATAACTGGCCAGGTTGGCGAGCGTAGTTTTAGTCAAAGCGTTTATGTTGAAACGCAAATTACCGGAGCCAAAAGTACCGTTACCGTTGTTCGCATGGCATCCGACACACCAAGTCTCGAACTCCGACATTCCCGCCACCGGGTCGCCGCCGCTTGAAGACGATGAGCTACTGGACGACGAGTTACTGGAAGACGAAGAAGAACTGCTAGACGAAGAAGATGAATTTCCGGATGAAGACGATGAGGAGGAGAATCCCCCTGTTTGCACCAGATCAAGGTAATTGAAATTGGTTTCGCCGCTGACGAAGGTCACCCGCAGTGTGTGGTTGCCAGTGGGAATCGCGACATTCTGAATCGCCTGGTCACGGTACAAATCCCAGCCGCCCCCAGTGGTCATAATATTGCTCACTGCATTGCCGTTTAGCGACACCTGTAAAGTCCGACCAGCGTTAAGGGCGGCCACACGCAGCACGATTTGATATGTGCCTCCGGGGAAGTTTGCCAATTGATATTCCACCCACTCCCCCCCGTAGGCATAACCAATGGCGCACACACCGTTTTGGTCAGAAGTGTCCACAAGATCCACGTCTCCCTCAGCGCAAGGACCGGTCTGCGCCCCCTCCCGCGGCTGATCAATTTCATTGAAATTGACATAATCCTGGGCCTGGATACGAAGAAGGTAAGGCAGGCTGCCGGAAGA
>DJFQ01000092.1:9135-25963 GCA_002432095.1 Marinagarivorans sp. UBA5868
TCGATGATGAATTGTTGGCGCCGCTCGACGAGCTGCTCGAAGCAGACGATCCGCCACCGCCACAGGCAACCAGCCCAGACACACCAATGGCACCACACAGGAGTTTTAATGACCGGACCAAGCCGGAATCTGCAGGTTTGCTTGACATGACACCCTTCCCTATTCAGGTTACTGGGGTGAACAATGCCAACTCCACACGGAATTAATCGTCAGCGGGCACCTATATCCGGGCCAGTTGAGATCTATCGACTGCACGCGCGATATTTACCACTTTGTTAACCCGCTAATCACGCGACGATTTGCTGTGAGGAGGCGACAATGGCCACTCATATTTTTCAGTTACAGCAAATGATTGTTAAATATTGTTGTTACAGCTTTTTTATAACGACCGGCAGCACACAATTTTTATAACAACCGGAAACCAGGCGTTTTACCTGAAACAAATCAAACTGGCGTTCAAACGCCAATTTAGCTCGAAGCGACAAGTTGAGGTGTGATCATGTTCGCAACTTCCGTGTCGGAGCGGATTTGACCATAAGAGCAGAACACCTCCCTGAAATAAGGAAATAAAAACTCAGTCGATTGAACGAACCAAGACGATAGGGAATCGTTTAAAACGCTCAAGGTTGCTGGAGGTCAGATCGCGGAAGTCAAAAAACCAAGAGTAATGCGGGTATAGATCATACGGGGAGGACGACCAAACCTGTGCAGCGGGCGCATTTGGAAACAAATTCAGATTAATGGCTGGATTCGCACATTGCACCTCGGCAATCGTGGCGAGTTCTTTGATAGAGGGCAAGCGCCAGTTACGGTATCCGGCAAAACCGCTCTCGCGATTCAACTTCTCTGCATATAGCAACGCACCCGGCCAGGACATTGGCTTAAGTTCACCATTCTGACAGCCTACACCCGAGTGACCAACAAAACATCGCTGCCACATAAGACCAGTGGTACGGTCGGACACCACCAAGTCCTCAACCAGAAAATTCTCTGTCGGCGTACTCGCGCGGATGGTATCTGAGCGGCAGATTTGCTCCGCCTCGGCCACACAAGTCCAGGACAACAAAATAAAAAGCACCGCAGCTAAACGTCTCAACATAGATCTTCCTCAACGCAGAGAATGGCGACGCACAAGCATCACATGGTTGCGGTCAATGCGCATACCAACGCCGGTCATGCCAAAGCGGAAATTCAACAGGCGCGCATGCTCCGGAAATTCCGCTGCGGGATCCGCAGTCCAATAGGCCCAGGCCACAGCATTGGGAAAATAACTCGTATCAATGGCTGGCTGATTGCGACCAAAATTAACGATGCTGGTTATCTCCCGCAGTGTGGGTACCCGCCAATCCGAAAACGAGCACAACGATTCTTGGTTAACCCGCTCAGCAAACGCTTGAATGTTACAGAAACTTGCCGGGTTACCCGCTTGATATCCGAAACAGGTAGCGCCATCGCGGTTCCAGTCGCCAATATTGCCGCCATTCGCCGTGCTTTCGGTGTTGTACCAGCTGAATACATCGTCGGCGTCGTGCAAATCGCCACTGGCCTTCTCACCATCACCCGTAGACTTGATCTCCCACATCAAACTGGTAACCGTATCCAGAACACAGTGCCACTGTGGAGCATCCGCCGGCAACTCAGCACCATCGGCCGCAATTTTGCGAAAAGAAAAACCTGCATGACCATCAGTCGGATCTGTGGCCGTGGCATCGCGCCCAGATTCGCAATCCTGGCCAGAAAAACTCAAAGCTTCGAACCTTTCCCCCATCAACCATTCATCATCCGTGGCGATAACGCCGGGTTCACAGGTTTCATTAATCGTGCGTGGGTGATTACCTGAGAAGACGATGCCGGTGTCATTCTGGCGGGCAGCGGCAGCAGCAAAAGCCGGATCTACCCGAGGGTTACCCTCCACGCTCGTCTCTTTTGCTTCTTCCGCCTGTTCGCCGGAGCATCCAAAAATAAATATCAGGGGTATAGCTAAAAAAAAGTTTTTCAACATAGCGAAATCACCTGTTGACCGCCGTTCGCTCATTTATTGTTGCACACCGCACTTTCACCAAAGGCACACCTTAGCGTACTGCTAGCGACTGGAAAAACGATATCTTTCAATGTGTCTCAAAATGAGTATTGCATATCGAAATACCATTTTGATTCATCCATTTCCTCCAGCTCTGGATTGTCCGGGATCTCCGTTTCCAGGGGATAGCCGACGGAAAAATTCGCGCGGAAATTACGGAAGAAGATCTTGCAGCCCAAACCGGCGCTCACCAAACCGGCATGATTCCGCTCGGTCTCGTCGCTGTAAGGATCGGTGAGATAGCCTATGCCATAGGCTGCGTCGGCCATCAGATAGGGCTGCATATAATCGCGAATATTCCACAGCGACGGGCCTTCGAATACGAGGTCCGCGCCTAAATGCAGGCCATCATCGGCAAAAAATGTATTGGTACGATATCCCCTGGAGCGGGTTGGACCAGCGAGGGAAAACTGATTGACCGATGCGGTCTGCCTTCCCGCGTAATGCGCGTTGGCCCGCATCACCAACCGCGCAGGCTGCATTAGAGGCATTTTGACAAATCTCAGGGTTGTGTAATCCAGATCGATCAGCCAGCCGTCTTCGAGATAATCATTGAACAGAGATTCCGCCATGCTGGTGTGAATTAACCTAATTCCACCCATATGTACAGTGCGCTTAGCGCTGCGCAAAATATCGAACTGATAAGCCAGCTCTATGTTTTCAATTTCATCCTCATCAAAGGTGCTGGAAATACCGCCGCTGCGATATTCCTGAGTTGTGTGCACACGAGAAGCGGTAACACTGACGGAAGTGGATTTGACCCGGCTCCGGTGAATTTGAAAGTGTGTACCCAGATCATAGGTCGTGGATTTTCCGCCAATATCCAGATTGCTGCCAAGCCCAGAAACAAAAGCGTTTTGAGAAACACCTACGTCGAATTTCCAGCGGTAGTGCCAGAGCGGTCCGCTGTATCTCGCCATGCCATAGGTGGCGTTTTCCGGCTCGAAGGCACCCAGTACGGCTAGGTGAAGACGATCTCCATATTTCAACGGATTGTTAAGTAAAAAGTCCGTATAAACTCGATATTCGCCGGTGACATCAGAACCGTGATTGTCGGTGCGCACGTTGACGCGGTACAGCTCTTCTTTCACCGTGGAAATATTGAGGCGCGTGTCACCCACTTGATCGCCGGGTGAAAAAAAACCTTGTACGTTCAGCCCCGGCAAATCGTTTACATAAAACAGTTTTTCTTCAATCGCAGTACTGTTGACCGGCTCGTCGATGGCATCACGGAAGATTTTTCCCACTGTCTTCGGCGAATAACGCTTAGCTCCAGACAATTGCACATCACCTAAATTTCCCAGCAACAACGTGATGGTTACAATACCATCGCGCACCTTCTGTTCCGGGATAAACGCCTTTGCCAAAACAAATCCACGCTGGCGATAATAATCGGTAATTTGGTCGGCGACTTGCTCCAGCATTCCCAGAGTCACGCCGCGACTACGACGTTGCTCTCGGATCAAAAATACCAATCGCTGGAGATCCACCGTTTCCACATGTTGCCCGCGGGTTTCCTTTTCAATCTCCACAATTAAATCTTGCAGCTCACTTAATTCTTCCATCGTATAGCCCGAATACATCAGCTCGCCTTCTTTCATCATGTCGTAGCGAACATTTTCAACGAGCTTAATTACCGATTCACGAGTGATGCCCAATTCTGGAAACTCCACCACACCTTGTACACGAAAGGCGGTGACGTTAAGGCGCGGTCCAGCCTCCGGGTGTGGGTTGCGCTCACGTACAGGTGGGATATCGAGATCTTTTAGCAGGATATCGTTTTCCGCCTCTGGCACTTCTTCGATTGTCGGCATTTCCAGAAAACCGGCGCGGCTTTCCGCCGCGATTCCTAATAAAAACGCTATGGCGAAGGCAGAGATTTTTGTAAATCTTTGGAATTTCATCGGTCGAATTCTTGAGGGTAAATCCGGCCGAAGCCGGGAAAAGGTTATTCTTCTTCGTCTTCGTATAATTGATCGGAGGGCAATCGAATGGACACGTCCTGGTAAACATAGTTTTTGACCGGTGTAAAAATAGCCGGATCAATTTCTGCAAGGCTTTCCACTTCAATTAACTGGTCGCCTGCGCCTACCACGTCGCCGTAATATTTAGTGTCGTCATTCACTTCAGCCGGTTCAATATTAAAGCCCCAGAAGGGCCGATTGCGCGACCTGCCGCTGGTAATGGTTATTTCTTTAGGGGCATAAATCACCGGCGATGGCGGGAGAAAAACGCCGTGTGGATTGCGAATCGTCACGGATAGGGCCGCTATATGAGGTTGGGTAAGCACTACAGACCCATCGGTTCGGATGTTGCCGATCGTAATGTCCAGCAAAAAGGTACCGCCATAACTGGGGATTTGACCCTTAACAATTGGTGGGTATTGTGGTTCTTCGGTACCGTGAAATGCGTTAACGCTTTCCTTGATAAAGGTCACGTCCGTGCTGTTGGTGAGACGGATGTCACCATTGTTATGAATGCGCTCAATCGTCAGCGGACCCGAGTTAGTAAAGGCAACAGCATTACGTTGATTCACTAAATCCACAGCGCTGACTTCGGTCTCTAACGAATCGGTTGAGCCGATACCATCCACAGCCCTACCAAAAAACCGCTGTGCACGAATATTGGTTTGCGCACCGTTCCAATCCACCACTGCTCCGCCGCTGTCAAGATTAACTTCACCCTGCGCGGCGGATATCAATCCCAACCCCTGCGCACCTTTAGTGATAACGGAGATACCGCCCGTTTCACTCATAACATTACTCAAGACCATGGAGTTGGTATCCACCAATTGGATACCACCTAATGCATCAGCGGAAACATCATTTAAATCATTACCCTCAGCAAGAAGACTAATATCCCCCCCACTCGTCAAGCGAGTTATTTCATCGACGGAAATTATGGCATCAGAGTAAATATCGCCCGCCGATACCAACGTGAAATTTTCAGCATCGACAGCACCGAGTTGGGTATCGCCGGAATTGTGTAATGTTGCTCTATTAAATGCTGCGACAGTCACCAAACCCGTTAACAAGTTCTCTGAATTCTCCAGCTGAATATCGCCACGCTCAGCAACCAACGTGAGATCCGCAGTTGTGCTAAGGGAATTTGCCTGCTTCAAGTCACCGTTGAGAAGTCTCAGACTTACCGCCTGTTCACCGCTAAGTCCCTGAAGATCCAGATCATCTGTCTCTCGCAAATGAACCTCCGCGAGATTGTCTAACAAGCTCAATGTATCGACTGCGGTATTGATGGGCCGGTCTGAAGAGCCAGCGCTGTGAAGTCCTGCCAAAACGAGATGACGGGCGGAGATGGGTGCGCCGTTGTCTATAGCCAGTGTTCCGCCGTTTAACCGAAGCTCATCGGTCACCGTGACTGGACCTGTAATGGCGACGGTATCATCACTCTCGCTGAGCACCGTGATGGATTGCAGCGTGTCGCGATAAAACACCGGCAGCAAACTACCCCACTGCCAGGAATCGGTCCCGAGCCGATAGGTATCGGCCTCCACGCTTCCGTTCAGCGTGATGCGCTCTAATGCAGAGCGCATCAATACAGACTCCATGCCGCTGTAGCCAATGCTGAAACTGGGAGCGTCAGCAGCCGGAGCAATGAACGAGAAAACTGGCGCGCCGTCGGCATTGGGGCCATAGGTTCCTGACCAGCCTTCACCGCCGATAAACTCCAGTGAATCCGTTCCGCCGCCACCGTTGAGCCAAGTGGCCGAGCGTACGCCAACCCCGGGCTCGATAATGAATTGGTCGGCTCCATCTCCGCCATGTACCCCTGCCGTAATGCGCGCGCCATTGGAAAAGCGAAACGTATCAATCTGATTGCCACCCAGTACGTTGTTAATGCCACTAAAACTCAACCGCTGATCGGCATCATACGTAAGCACACCTTGATTCTCGCCGCCGGAGAACTCCCACAGAGATAGGTCGTTCGGCCCTTGCAATCCCGTCGATCCATTGCCGATAAGCTCTTCAACGTTTGACAAAGTCTGGGTGGTCAAATCGATGGTCAATGCAGTGGTGATGCTGCCGTAGTCGACCGTATCGCGATCCTCGTGAGCGCCGCCATCAATTTTCCCGCTTAGGGTTCCGTCGGGAGAAAACTTGAAAAGATCGTCCGCGGAGCCGCCAGTGAGATTGCCAAAACCAGTGAAAGCCAAACCGTTTGATGTATTCCCCGCATTGGCGGAGGTAATGGTCCATGTGCTCGCCTGATCCAAGCCCCACAGGAGGTTTTCTGCGGACATGGCTGTGTTGGCGTCAATCTGCTGAATATTGTCTATCCGCAGATCCACCTCTTCGCGGTCCCCTTGCGACACGCTTACAGCCTCCGAAAGGTTGGTCAGGTCCACGGAATTAGCACCCGCCCCGCCGTCCAATAAGCCACTGAGTCGACCATTCGTGCCAAAAATAAATTGATCGTTCCCCGCGCCACCCTGTAATTGGCCAAAGCCTTTAAAGGAAGTGCTTCCGACAGCGCCTTCATCCGCGCCGGTAAGCGCCCAAATTGCCGCATCCGCGCTTTCCAGGCGGAAGTAATTATTCTGTGGATTGCTGTTGTTCGCGGTCACCGTTTCCATATCGGGCTGCAGTCGCCACCAGACTTCGCCCGCGGCCGAGGTGGGGGCGGCAAGCCACACAGACACAGTTTGCGAGTTAGTGAATTCGATAGAATCTTCCCCATCGCCGCCACTGAGCCAGCCGCTCAAACGCCCCGCCGGACCGACGTCAAAGCTGTCGTTGGCTCCGCCGCCGTGCAAGTGGCCAAAGTTATTAAACCGCACGGTATTGCCGTCGTAACGGATCTGGCCGAAGTCGCCGCCGTTGATCTCCCACTGGTTATTGCTTTCCGTGCCGACCAAGGTTGTCGCAGTGCCGGCACCGGTAAGACTTTGTATACCCTGGATATGCAACGTGTCCGAACTGCCATCCGGCGTGCTGCCATTGGCAAGCAGCACTGCTCGCAACGAGCGGCCCGCATCAATATCAGAGAGATTGAGTTGGTTATTATTGCCCCCGGTATCGACGATACTGCCGGTGAGCATGCCCTGACCTTGCAACACGAATCGGTCGTCGCCGCTACCGCCTTGGAGATGGCCGAAGTCACGGAACACCATGCGCAATCCGCCCTCCTGAACAAACACGCCATCATTAATGCCATTCTGCCGAGGGTCATCGCCATCGCCTTCAGAAATGGTCCAAAGGTTCGTGCCGTTGCTGGCGATCAGAGTCGCACTCCAGGTATTTTTCCCACTGCCGTCGTCGTTGCCGACCAACCCTTCAATATTGTTAATGGTGAAGTTTGTTCCCTCGCCAAGACGCCCGATGGTGATTTCCAGATTACTTTCGCGGGCGGAATAATCGAGATAATCATCACCGACTCCACCATCGACACCAACCAACGAACCGTCAGTTTCGACGCGGAAATTATCGCTTCGCTCACCGCCCAACAGATGGGAAAAATTGCTAAACGCAACGCCGGCATCGTCGCTTCCAACAGGACTCACGATGCCGGTGTTAGTGTCGCTGATAATCCAGTTGTAACCCGCTGTATTAATGCCGGCACCGTACAATCGATTGGCGTCATCATTGACCGCTTCGATGCTGTGGATACGCAGAACATCAATGACATTCCCACCGGGCACGGCGCCCGCAGGATCAAGGTTCACCGATATGTCGCCGTCGCGCTCGACCACCAACGCATTGATCCCGCCGCCACCGTCGAGAGGGCCGTCAAGCGCACCGTCATCAACGATAGTGAAATGGTCATTGCCTTCGCCACCCAGAACGCGAGCGAAGTTGGAAAACGTCAATTCAGCCCCACCGGCAACCAAATTGCCGATGCCTTCACCATCAATTATCCAGTCAGTATCGAGCTCACTGCCCAGCAATGTGTCTTCGCCGGATCCCTGCAATGCTTCCACATTCTGAAATGCCAAAAACGCGTCGCCGTCGTTCGCTGCGATGGTCCCCGGTGCACTGCCGGACAATGCCCAGGTTTGCTGCTGCCGTGCGCTGGTGAGACTGTCGGATCCAGCACCTGCATCCAACACGCCGGACAGAACGCCCCCAGGCCCTATATTGAAAGAATCGTTACCAGTGCCGCCAAGCAAATTGCCAATGCGTTTAAATGCCCCCACCCGGTTGCCCAGATCGCCGGCATCCAAATCCGATAAAGTCCACTGATGACCCGTAGCATCTCCTTGCAATGTGTTGTTACCGGCACCACCGTCTATTTCTCCACTGACCGAACCTTGCGCCGTCAGCACAAAAAGATCTTCCATGCTGCCACCCAATAAATTAGCAATGGCCTGATAAGTGACGACCTGCCCGTCCGTTTCCAATTGGCCACTGTCTTCACCGTTAATTGTCCATATGTTATTTGCGTCGGGAGCTTGAAAGGTATTTCTCAGCTCATCTCCGGCGGGGGCTTTGAAATTCTCTATATTGAGATAATCAAAACTTCCGATGCGTTGCTCCACCGCATTCCAGATAACCGCCGTGGCGTAATTGGTAAGGTCTAAGGTGTCATTACCATCGCCGCCATCAATGGGGTCTCCGACTGTCGCACTATCTGAAATCGCAACGGTGTCTGCGCCAGCTCCGGCGAGAATCAAATCGACGCGGCTATTGTCCATCAGACGAATTTCATCACCGCCATCGCCACTGTCGACCAGCTCCAGCTGAGTCGCGCCGTTAATGTGGAATACATCGACCCCTGCCTGACCGTACAACTGGGATATCTGCCGGAATTCTTCGACCATTTCGCCGATACTGCCAACGCCATCCCCCACACTCCATTCGAGCGGGCCATTACTCTGGAATTCGGCCCGCAAACTGTTTAGGCCGGTACCACCATCAAGGCTGGCAATAACAGCCGCGGCATTGTTGAGTATAAATTCGTCGGCACCTTGTCCGCCTTGAAGGTTTGTCAGCGCTGCAAAACCTAGTATCTGAACGCCTTCTCGCCAAAGAGAACCGGTCCCAACTCCTGCATCTAAAAGCCACGAATGGCTGTCATCGCCAGTGACCCGCAGAGAGCTGTTTTCCGCATTTCCGGTAATGCTGCCGACAATGGCTTCTCCGCCGAGATAGCCCTCGTCTGTCAGCGTGAAAATATTATTCTGAGTTCCGTTAAGATGATGAAAGCCGCTGAACGAAATCGACGATGTTCCGTTTTCTTCAACAGTGCCCGCATTCGCATCATTAATCGTCCACTGCGCTTGAGCTGCGCTGCTAGTCAAACGGTTGGCAAAAAGCGAATTCGCAGAAAGAATTTCAATATTAGCCAAATCGAGTTGGCTGCCGGCGTCACCAAGTCCGATGTGAATTTCACTTTCGAGAGTTGATAAATCCAACTCGTCTCTTCCGTCGCCGCCATCAATGCCCACCGGCGCACCAGCTCCAAGTGTTTGCAAATTAAATAAATCGTCCCCGCTACCGCCTACCCAGTAACCAAAGCCACTAAAGCCCGTGGTTTGTGATCCCCAGGAGACCTCGCCTCCGTCCGCGGTTAACGCCCACGTGCTGTCCTCATCAGCACCCGCGAGCGTATGATTGCTGTTGCCAATTACGGATTCAAATCCCGTGAGACCTGCACCGCCGAGCGCCACAGTAATCGACTGATTCTGCAGGCGTGAATAATCAATAGTGTCGGCCGAATCGCCGTCGCCGGCGACAATCGCGGGTTGAGCTTCGAGGCCATCGAGAATAGTGAAGTTGTCCGCATAATTTTCCGCGCCGCGCAAAGTCTCCATTCCGTCAAATTGAATTGCGGCATTGTCGGCGGCGTTCTGCAACACCGAGGTTGGAGAACTCAAAATCCAATTATTGCCAATCTGCTGATAAGCCTCCAGTGTGTCATTACCGTCTCCACCATGCAGCGTGGCCACTAACGCAGGTGCCAGCAGAGTAAATACATCATCGCCGCCACGGCCATCAATTTGCCCGGCAGGTGATACGGAAATTAAAAATGTATCCTCTCCGCCGCCACCCCAAAATTGATTGAATTGGCTGAATTGAATTTCCTCGGTGTCTCGCAACACCGTGCCGCTACCACTTGTCGCAAATGACCAGATACCACCATCATTGCCGGTGATTTCTAATGTGCTGACAATTCCTTCCATAGCATTGCCCACCACCGACTGCACATTGCTGATGCCGCTTTCTTCCAAAGCACCCAGGCTCACAGTGTGGTTTTCGGTAATCAGCGAAAAGTCCGCGGTATTGATGCCCCCATCACCGTCAACCCCCACACCGCTATTCGCTACGCTGAACAGAAAAGTGTCATCGCCTGCCGCGCCTTGCAAAGCGTTTATATTGATCGCTTGTTCAACCAAACTTGCTAGGCCGTCACTCACGCCAACAACAATCGTGCTTTCCTCTCCTTCGGTTTCAGCAACCGTCCATTGCAGAGCTGCATCAAAACCGGACAGCGTATCGTGTCCGTCCCCACCATCAAGAGTCGCAACACGCGAGTTTGTCGTCAGGGCAAAAACATCGTCACCGGCGCCCCCTAATAAACCTGCAAGGGTGACGCTATCCAGGTTAAACAGGTCTGCGCCTTCGCCTCCCAACAATCGAACGGAAATTTCGGAAATCACATCGAAAATATCATCACCGGCAGCACCGTCAATCTGGGCGGTACCACCTTGAAGGCCCGCCTGTAAAATAAACTGGTCTTCTGCGGTTCCGCCCTGCAACTGGTTAAAGCCTTCAAATGCCATAGCTTGTCCGCCGTTGAGCGCCACTTCTCCAGCGTTAATGGCGTTCACTAACCACTTATTTGCAGAATCTCCACGGGCGGCGAGGCGGCTATCGAAATTACCGGCACCTGTATTATTTCCACGAATTAACTCAACACCATTTACACCGCCGTCCACACCCACAAATACCGTGATGTCATCACTGATCGCCGAATAATCCGCAATGTCTTCTCCGCCGCCTCCGAGCAATGACAATTCCGTGGTCGTCGCATCCACGAAAGCAAAGGTATCGACTTGGTTGCCACCTGAAAGGGTTTCCATTTCGGAAAAGGTCAGTTCACCTTGCTCGACGGTAGAAAACGTGTGCTCATTCACTTCAGTGATCGACCAAGTGGTGTCAAGATTCGGTCCTTGCAGCCTGTCCGCGCCATCACCACCATTAATGGCAAATGCGATAGCATTCCAACGGGCGGCATCGGAAATCGTGTAAGTACCGACGCTGTCATCTCCATTCACGGTTACGGAATTAACCCCTTCATCAGCGCCTTGCAAACCGCCGTTCAGCGTAAAATTCGACACCTCATTAAATATCAGATCGGCCTCGCCAGTTAATTGGACCGGACCTGTCACATCGATTTCAGCGGCATTGACCGTTGTGCCGGCGTTTATGGTCAGATCACTTATTTGCAAAGCAGCAGCGGAAATGTTGCCACCGGAAAGTCTTGCTCCAGATAAAACGCCAATACGGTTTTCAGATTGTGTAAGCGAAGTGCTGCCAGAGATATCGAGGATTAGTTGATCTACATCCAGCGCGGCGGTTTGATTTAAATCGCCTTGCACAGAAAGGTTTAGCTGACCGACATTGCGCACCTCTGCCAGTTGCAAATTATCTGAGTAGGCAATAGTTGCGGTCTCTGCCCGAGAAATTCCTAAAGATGGAAACACATTCCCCGCATTTCCCAGAGTGATTGCATTATCAGCAGAAAATGTCGCCGTACCGGCAATATTCAAAGCGCCGTTTTGCCGGATATCCGCACCAGCATCAACTGACAAATCTCCTGTCAGTGCCATTTCCTGGGTGGCGCTGCCTAATGTAACGCTTTGTGAAGATGCGATATTCACACTACGCGCAGAGGTATTATTTGAGCCGCCGACAAAAAGCGCACCACCAAATTGATTGTCCGCGTTGCCGAGAACGACATCCTGATCATGAACCAGAAGCGTGGTCGAACCTGCCACTTTGACCGACGTATCTTGTAGTTGAACAATGTCCGATTCAGAATCTAGACGCAAATTTCCCGTCATATCCACATCATTGAGGCGGATACGATTGTCCACCTCAAGTGTAATATTTCGTCCAGACAGAACCTGAATATCCGTCGCAAACGCGGTATCTTGAGTATTTTGCGACGCAGTACGGATATTGATCAAATTGGCTGAGCCAATACCCAGATCGAAAATCAATGCTCCTGCTAATTGGACCCGATGAGCTCCATCGTTGGAATCATTAACGGTTAGTTCTTTTGACTTGTCGCGATTGCGTAAAGTTAAGTCGCCATCGGATTGAATCGCCGGCAACGTTAAATTGCCTCCTGTAATTAAGGTGATATTACCATCGGCATCGGAAGAACCATCCCTTGTGGTTACTAATCCGCGATTATTTAATCGCCACTCAGCAGCGCCCAGGATCAAATTGCCATTCTGAACCTCCAAATCCTGACCAAGCGTGAGCCGATTTGAAGCGTGAACAGCAAAATCACCGCCGTTGATTTCAATGTTAAGACCGCTTAGGTTTACATCGTAAGCGCCCGGCTGGTTGGCATCTATGGCGTCACCATCGATATGGCCAATCTTAAAATCCCCTCCATTGGTATTTATTATTCGTCCCCCTTGAAATCGAATACTGCCCGTGCCATCAGAACGATTGGCATTTAAATGAAGGTGGAGAGGATTATCTCCCTCTGCTTGGATATTGGCCGCAAATATAATGTCGTTATGGGCAGAAAGATTTAAAGTCGCATCTGCCGCTGTATCGACCGTGATGTTGCTACTGATAGTGATATTTCCTTCATCCCCACCGGTTTGCAGAGTTACATTTCCGCCGGTATTTAAGACTGTCTGAATACTGCCTACGCGGACCCTGGAGCCTCCAGATACTGACGTAAACTCTCCATCAGAGTTAATCTCCTCCCCGTCAGATACAATCGTAATATCGAATGGATCTATTAACCAATGTCCGCTGCGACCATTGGCAGCTGATACATCTGGTGTACTGACAGACAGAAATCCGCGTTTTCCCGAGGTTTCGATAAAGCCGCCATCACCAGCCTTTGCACCTCCCTTTGCCGAAAGACTACCGTGAACCCGAGCAGTGTCTTCGGCGTAAATAATGACCGTACCGCCATTGCCGGAGTGTGCAGCACTGACATCAACATTCGATTTTTCGCTGACATAAGAAAAATCTGCGTTGCGGACTTGAGAGTTCAATCCTTCCCGGTCACCTCCCAACAAAACAAGCCCACCACCATTTTCCCCGATGGCAGAAACTGTCGAGTGATCAAACAAGCCGACATTCTTTCCCAGCAATTTTATATCGCCTCCTTGCTCAGCATTGGCTGTAACAAGGCCTTCACCAACCAACTGTGTGGTGGCAGTCGAATGCAATTCCACATTCCCGCCGCGGCCTTGGTTTGCATTCGCCTTAATAGCGCCGGAGTGAGTAATGTTTTCCCCCAGGATAATGATGCTACCTGCACCCACCTCACCCGAGGTATTAATCGACCCGCTGTTAACGACATCCCCGCCCGCACTAAGAGTAAAGCCACCGTCGTCATCGTAAGCGACGCTGCGAGCCTGTTTTTGCTCACCCCAATTTACCGCCTGACTGAAAACATCCCTCGTGGTGCTGGCGCTCAACAGAATCCGGCCGTTCTCGGCACGAATCTCCCCAGCATTGAGAACCGCAGCAGAACCATTCAACTCATCCTGTAGGACGGCCTTATCAATTTGCACACCTAACAAACCGGATTCATCAAAAGTTAGCACGGCTTCTTTTCCAGAAGCCAAAATCACGCTACCTAAAGTGGCGGAAATCAAGCCCCTGTTTTCAACTCGTGCACCGACCAATGCAACATTGCCGCCGGATGCCGCGTTGATCATACCGGAATTAATTACCGTACCGTTCGTACCTTCAATGCGCTTGAAAACCAAGTCACCATTCATAAAATCATCAGGATTGATCTGCAGGCCACTGGCGATTAAGCCGCCGGCATTCACTGTGGCGCTCTCACCAAAAACCACGCCGCGAGGATTCACCAGAATTACATGGCCATTAGCGTCAATGCGACCAAGAATTTCACTACCCTTATTACCCAAGATTCGATTAAGAGCGACCGCGCTTTTCCCCGGCTGCACGAATTCCACACGTTCATTTTTACCCACATCAAATGCCTGCCAATCTATCGCCAAGCGTTCCGATTCCTGGACGATAGTGGTCTCTGCGCCGTGCTGAGCAATGCTGCCAGACCCGCCAACAATTTCACCGCCGACGGGTGCGGCAAATGCATCACCGAAAATCAGCATATGCATCGCGAGGGCCAGCTTTGATCCGGAAAAACGACTATGCTTGAACAGATTTTTTTTGGTCATGGGTATACACGATGGTAAGGCAAATGTTCTTAGAGGTGTTTTCATAACTGCTGCGCTCGCCGATACTGCGGTTACCGGGCGGCATGCCGTTACCGACACCCCACCCTCCATACAACGGCTTAGAATTAAGATCTTTATGAATCCCTGAGATCTCGGAAGTTATTCTGATTTTGACAATAAAACTTTCTGACTGCTTTGCAGATCCAGCGCCACAATGGCATTTAACGCCCTATCCACAATCAACGCATACTCACCGCTGGTATGCATTACAACGCCCCTTGGCTCAGCAAAGGTGTTTACTTCATCAACGCCAGGCTCAACTATGGTGTTCACACTGCCAGTTGCCACGTCGATTATCGACACTCGATCTTCGGTCGTTTCAACCGATAGGAAGGATTTACCATCAGATAACAACGCGCCTTGCGATACATTTAAAGGTTCATCAATCGCGATGATTGTTCGAACTCCTGTTTGAGGATCGACAAAATACAGTCTTTGACTGCCAATAGATATCACCAAAAGCTGCTCTGAACTTTCGTCAAAAACCATCCCCACCGCATCCTCAATAGGATTGTCAGAATTTGGCACCCCATTAACTGAGTCGCTAAGAACCACTGTATTTTTTGTCTCGGCATTTACCCTGAGCAGTCTGCCTCTGTCCGCTAGATACAGATATTCACCATTCGCTGACTCTCTAAAATACATACCGAAAGGTTGGATTATCGAATCTTCACTTTCGTCCCCTTCAACAAATAGCTCTCTCGTTCCCGCGCTATCCAGTTCATATATTCTGGGTTGCTCGATAACCCAATCAAAAACATAAGTTTTCCCGTTCGCACCAACATGGATATTCCATGGGTATTCGAAAAGATTATCTGTTTGCGTTTCGTTACTGGAAAACACGCTCCGCTCCCCGGTGTTCAGATCAACTGCGATGACCGCAAGAGCAGGTCGATCTGTAACAAGCGCCACGGGATTTCCGTCAATCTCATGTATATCCAGTGAAATTGGCCCAGCGAAGGGGATTGAATTATCCGGAAAACTTTGTCCCTCTATGGTCGCCACTCGACGACTGCTTACGCTCTCGTCATCATTCGTATTTTCCGCGGCATCTACTGCAACGACCGTCACCGTGTTCGGTCCCGGCGCCAGTGCAACCTCGGCACTCCAAGTGCCTTCATCGGAATCTTCGTTAAGCTCTAACTGCGCCGACATGCCATTCACCTCCACGGCGCCCTCCTCCAGCGTTCCATTCACATCCTTAACTGTTCCTCGCACGTATAGGGTTTGTCCCTCAGTCATAGAAGCCGGCGGCGGAAATAGGATGGTAACTTCTGGAGCGACACTGTCGACGTCGGTGGTGATCGTGAAGGCGGCGGTTTCGCCGCCAATGTTCAAAGTAGCTGTCGCGCTCTGCTCCGCTTTAATTGGAGATTGAATCCGCACTCGAATTTTCTGGCCATTGCGAATCGTACTGGGTTCGTTGGTGAATTCGCCGTTATCGATCGCGAATTCACCGTTTTCGACGCTTACCGGCGCTGCTGCGTCTATACCGGAAACGGTTACAGCATCTGAAACAACCGCGGAATCGAATGCCACTTTTTCCGGATCAACATTCGCAGGGGGATTTAGCGTGAAAGGTTCGGGACGGGTGTCGCCCGCGCCTGGGGCCGGGCCTCCCTTGCCACCACCGCCGCTGCTACAGGCGGCAAGCAAAGTGGATAGACAGACAATCACCAGCAAAAAGAAGCGGTTAGGCCGCTGGAAAGTACCCATGTCGTAGTCTCCTGAATAGTCGTATTTTTTAGGTATGGTTCGGACGGGGGCGGATTATCCCACGAAGGATGGGGGCCTAATACCCGGATCTTGGAGATTGGCATCAAAAACGTTGTGCGGAGTCACGCTTGTCAGTTGCTGACAAATCAATACCTTAAGAGATGTCGAAAAGTCACTCAGCCGTGGCTTACAACTTCTCCTTTTTTGACATGAGCACGAAGGCTTATCGAGCGAATTTGGCCATGTTAGACTCACTGCCTCACATTGACCTGTTGTTTTGTAAAGGACATACGCATGACGAGCACCATCCCCGCGCATCAAATTAACTATTCCACATTCATTCTGTTCCACCCCTCCACAAACGGTACAAGCGGCCGCAAAGTTTATATAGATCCAGCGTTGATCCCCCGCTTTATCGAACTTATTGATCCCAATGGCCATATCGGTCTGCAAGTAATTCAGGGTCTGATTGGGCTTAAGAATTCGGCGGCGGGTATCAATTCGGATTCCAACCAAAGCAACGCTCTGCAGCATCGGTCGACATTTCAGAATATTGTGGTGACCTATACGATTTTGCAGCAAGGCGGGCGGGGTGCGGGTGTTTATAT
>DJFQ01000131.1:0-152 GCA_002432095.1 Marinagarivorans sp. UBA5868
GAAAGCAGGAAGGGCTCAATACCCAAATCCTGCAAACGCATCACGGCGCCGATGGCCGTGTTGGTGTGCAGCGTCGACAACAGCAAGTGACCGGTCAAGCTCGCCTGCACGGCGATGGCGGCCGTTTCCCGGTCGCGGATCTCACCGATCAT
>DJFQ01000131.1:182-2738 GCA_002432095.1 Marinagarivorans sp. UBA5868
CGCAAGCCGCGGGCAAAGGTCATATCGACTTTGGTATTGACCTGGGTTTGACCAATGCCGGGGAGAACGTATTCGATTGGGTCTTCGACGGTAAGGATATTGCGCGAGCGCGTGTTCAGGTGGCTCAGGCCGGAATAGAGCGTGGTGGTTTTACCAGAACCCGTAGGACCGGTAACCAGAATGATGCCGTGGGGTTTGGCCAGCACGGCTTTAAAGTCCCGCAGGACCTTTTCGGGCATATTGAGTTTTTCAAGAGAGATAGCGCCCGCCGCTTGGTCGAGAATACGCAATACAACCCGCTCACCGTGAGCCGAAGGCATGGTAGAAACCCGCAGATCCACCGCGTGGCCGGCGAGTTTTACCGTAATACGACCGTCCTGGGGTACGCGCTTCTCGGCAATGTCCAGGCGCGCCATAACCTTTAGACGCGACACCAGAACCGGGGCCAAGGCGGGTTTAGGCGAGAGAACCTCTTTCAATACTCCATCGATACGAAAACGCACCGAAACCCGGTCTTCATAGGGCTCGACGTGAATATCCGACGCTTTTTCCTGCACCGCCTGGGAGAGAATGGCATTAATCAAACGGATCACCGGCGCATCGCCTTCACCGCTCAACAGCTCACCATCGTCTATATCTTCAGCAAGTGCAGACAAATCAAAGTCGGCATCCATGTCTTCTGCTGCCTGCTGAGCTTCGTTGTCACTGCTCTGATAAAACTTGGTGAGGCGCGATTTGAATTCGCTTTCGGGCAGCTCCTCCATTTCCAAGGGGCCGTTCATAAAGCGGCGCAGCTCGCGGAGCGTCTTCAACTTGACCCCAGGCAAATGTACGAGGCGCCCGCTTTCGATCATTACGCCATTGGTAGAGGCATAGGAGAACGGCAGCCGCACCTTTGCCGGCACGGGTGGCGCCAGCTCATCGGGTATCGGTTGGGTTAGCAGATCGCTGTCGATTAAGGATTCCATACTGCTACTCCTCAATCAGAGGTGCCGGTATATCAGCGGGTTTTTCGGTTTTGTCATCTTCCTCTGCAGCTTCCGCCCCAGGCGTAACAATGACATCCTTACCCGTACCGGCCGGCTGCATAGTGAGATTTTCGTAATTCATCTCTGGTAAAACAGGCACGCCTCTATCCTTACGTCTCAGGAAACCTCGATCTCGCTGTTTCAACTGCTGGTCGCGGATATACTGATATTTTTCCGCTGTCACACCCGACATAGATTCAACATCGCGAACGACAGAGACTTTCAGGAAAATCATCAAATTCGTACGACGTTTGGTTCTATTTTCGGAACGGAACAGGCGCCCCAAGAGAGGAATGCGGCCCAGGACAGGAACTCGCAACTCGCCATTGTCCAGCTGATCTTCAATCATGCCTCCTAAAACCACAATTTCTCCGGTAGATGCCAAGATTTTTGTTTCGATTTTCCTTTGGTTGGTGACGAAACCCTGGTCTGTAGAGGTATTAATGCTGGATTGCTCTTGTGCAATGGTCAGCAGGATTGTGTCGCCCTCGTTAATTTGCGGCGTGACAGTTAGTTTGGTACCTATATCTTGGCGCTGAATTGTTTGAAATGGACTACTCAGACCGTTTGTAGTGGCTGACGACCCTGTAAGTATGGGAATGTTTTGGCCCACTACGAAGCTGGCTTCGTGGTTATCCATGGTCAACAGCGAGGGGGTCGACAAGATATTGGTTTCGCCTTGGGTCTCTAACGCATTTATCAACGCCAGAAAACTGTTGTCATCATTCTGACCGACGACACCAAATAGCTGCCCGGGATCGCCCACGAGCGCACCCGCGAGCTTGCCTATCGCCTCAGCGCTATTGTCCGAACCCTCCAAGCCCAATGCACCTTCGCCTACACCACCCAGTTTGGAACCCCCGCGAACCGAGCTACCAAACACGCCTTTACTGGAATCAAGAAATAACCATTCGATTCCAAGGTTTTTTTCAGCGGTTTCCCCGACTTCCGCGATAACAGCTTCAATTAATACCTGCGCCCGACGAATATCCAATCGCGCCACTACATCCAGCAAAGAGTCCAGATCGTCGCCCGAAGCCGTGATCAGCAGCGCATTGGTGTCCTCATCGGCCTCAACGGTCGCAGCTACCACGTTCTCCTGCTTACCACCTGGTCCAAGCTTAGCCAGATTCGCCATAACTTTGGTCAAGGTTTCCGCAACGGTCTTGGCTTCGGCGTAATCCAGATAGACCACCCGAACATTGCCTGTCTGCGCGCGCGGTTTGTCGAGGCGATTGATCAGGGACTTCATTCGCTGGCGCTGGACATCTTCACCCGTGATCAAGATGGCATTGTTGCGCTTATCTGAAGTGAGATTGAGTGAGTTGTTGGGAAGATTGTTGTTATTCGGATCCGCCTTCTCCAGGCCTTGCAGCACCTGCACCAGATCCGCCGCGTTGGCGTATTTAAGTTCGACAATCTCGGTAATGGGCGTTGCTGATTTATCAAGACGTTCGATCAGCTCACGGATCCTGGCTATGTTTTCAGCCGAATCGGTGATGATGATGGCGTTCGATGGATCGTAAGC
>DJFQ01000131.1:2838-3085 GCA_002432095.1 Marinagarivorans sp. UBA5868
AGCTGCAACAATTCAGCTTCGTTAAGTGGTTTCGATGAAATCACTTTGACGCGGCCCTTGACCCGTGGGTCAATTACAACCGTACGGCCCGTAACATCGGCCACAAATTTGATCAGCTCCTGTATATCCGAGTCTTTGAAGTTGATCATCCATGTCTGTTGGGCCCAGCTGTTGACCGTAAGTGTCAATGCCAGTGCGCCGGCGGCACCCAAGCGTATTATTCTTCGCAACACTTTTACCCCTCGGA
>DJFQ01000131.1:3179-12024 GCA_002432095.1 Marinagarivorans sp. UBA5868
CGGACTTTATACCCGATCATGCGTCCATTTTCCGTCGCCACCATAAAGCGCACCACGTCACCGATATTCCTCGCCTGTTCCAGCTGATCACGGCTCACGCTGGCCTGAACATCCGGCTCTGGTCCACTGACTGGCGGAGGAGTGTACGTCTGTGGCGTATTGCTGGCGACCTTAGTGCCATCTTCTCCGTAAAGCCACAATTCTTCCAGGTTGCCGTTATTGTTGAGTATGACTTTCAAGGTATGAATTTCAGCAATCTTCACACCGCTGGCGTCATCAATTGGATCGCCCACCTTGTAGAGCTTCTGATTATCGGCGCGGCCGATGATGGCCCAGGATAGGCTCGGGTCATTCGCCGCGATAATGCCCTGCAATTCAAGATTGAGCTGGGTTTTCTCAATGCGAGGCTGCTCAACTACTGGTTGCTCAACGATGGGCTGGGCATTCATATCGCCGAACAAATTCAGCTGCTGGATAGCCGCCACATCGACGCTGCGGCCCGGCGAGCTATCCGCGCGCACCGCCGCAGACGGCACAACAGGTGCTGCAGGCAATTCCGGCGCGGGCACTAAATACCAAACGAGAACGGCAAGATTGTGGCAGATCCAAAAAAGTACTAACGCCAACACGCCCAAGCGCCAATACTTCAATGGCACCTTTTTAAGGGTAGTACTCCCATGAGCCAGGGCAGCTTCCGCACCGGCGATATAGGAATGATTGGCGACGTCTTTCAGGGCCACCATGGTTCTCCATTTTGGGGCAATTGAACGGGGATTGAAGAAACCTGCGCCAGATCGGGGCTGCAGGGTGCGCAAGTATGCTGCCAAATTATTATGAATTCATCACAATATCTCTTAATTCGACTGAAGCTGTAAACACTTTGCATCAAATATAGCCTTTAAATTCCGTATTTTGGGTGCTATTCCTCATCCTAAGTCTCACCTTGTTTCACCCCAGAACTGTTTGTATCCTAGGCGGCCTTAGTCACTGAGGTACCTGCATGTCAGAGGTCTACATCATCCGCAATCAGGACCATCTCTACCTGGATAAACAGGGGGAATGGGTGGATGGCAGCGATAGCCACTGCCTATTCCGGACTACTCACAAAGATGAAGCCCTCAACATGAAGGTGGAGCTCTCAGTTCGCGACCCAAAGCTACGACTTATCTTGGTGGCCGGCGCACTGGACGAAAAAGGCCATCTGGCTCTGCACGACAGCGAAACAGCAAGCCCGGCTATTGACCCAAGGCATAGCGGTTTGTTCAGGCATGCGGGCGACCAAACTTTAGAATCCGGCACGGATCACACCACCGATATTTCGAGCCGCACGCAACAAACCGCAGATTCCGACGTCTGACTCGACCACACCTTCAACTGGCTTCCCGGTTAACGGTACCTTAAGACTAGCCGCAAAATTCAACAGCGGCCCCTTCCCGACTCATTCGAGGACTCCTAAGTGCGCAAATACGTGGAACTTGGCCTGCAGCAAATTCCTGGCGGCTTGTTTGATCGTGAAAATGCGCCGCTCCTCAGCGGCATATTGCGAGGAGTGGAAAAGGAGAGCCTGCGGGTCACGCCGCAGGGCTGCATGGCCTTGACCGACCACCCCTATGGACTCGGCTCCGCCCTCACTCATCCACAAATCACCACCGATTTCAGCGAAGCGCTGCTGGAATTCATCACTCCACCGTCCCATCGATTGACCACGTTACTGGACCAACTCACTGGCCTGCATAAATTCACTTATCAGCATATTGGTGACGAATTGTTGTGGAGCCACAGCATGCCTTGCATGGTGGGAGGCAATGACGATATTCCCGTGGCGCGCTACGGCTCTACCAATCGGGGCAAGATGAAAACGATTTACCGCATTGGCCTCGGCCACCGCTATGGACGGGTGATGCAGACGGTCGCCGGCGTGCATTACAACTTTTCATTACCTGGATCCTTCTGGGCTTTTATGCATCAGCATGAGGGATCGGTGGAAGATCTGGATCGGTACACCACCCGCCGCTATTTCGACTTGATCCGCAACTTCCGCCGCCACTATTGGATACTTATTTATTTGTTCGGTGCCTCGCCAGCCATTTGCCGAAGTTTTGTTAAAGGCCGGGATCACGCTTTGCAAATTTTCGGCGATGATGAACACACCCTGCATCTTCCCCACGCAACCTCCCTGCGTATGGGAGATTTAGGTTATCAAAGCAAAGCGCAGGAGAGCCTCTACGTTTGCTATAACTCCCTCGACAGCTACGTAAAAACTTTGGGCAACGCTATCGCAACACCTTACGGTCCATACCAAGAGATTGGCGTGCAAGATCCGCAAGGCAATTTCAAACAACTCAATACCGGGCTGCTGCAAATCGAGAACGAGTTCTACAGTGCAATCCGCCCCAAGCGTACGGCGCAAAAGGGTGAAACGGCACTAACCGCACTGTGCCGGCGGGGCGTGGAATATATTGAAGTGCGCTGCCTGGATATAGACCCTTTCTCTCCTACCGGTGTAAGCGCTGAACAAATTCGGTTCCTCGATACGTTTCTTGTCTTTTGCGCGCTACAGGAAAGTCCTTACTGCGGCACAGCAGAATTCCAGAATATCCTGAGCAACCAAAAAGTCGTCGTCACCGAAGGGCGTCGCCCAGGCGTCACGCTGCAAACCGCCTCCAGTGAAACAGTGCCCCTGCAAACATGGGGGCAGCAATTACTCGACGCCTTACAACCTATCGCGAAACTGCTAGACCAAGTCCACGGCGGCGAAGATTATCAACAGGCATGGGATAAGCAGTCCAACAAAATTTCCGATCCGCAACAAACCCCGTCAGCAAAAGTTCTGCTGGAGCTGCGGGAACAAAATGTCACTTTTCACCAGTGGGCAAAACATAAAGCTCAATCACATCGAGAATATTTATTGAGCCAGCCACTGTCACCCCGACAGGAAAAACGCTACGGCGATATGGCGGAAGAGTCTCTAGCGTTGCAGGCGGAAGAGGAAAAACATTTACAAGCGCCATTCGCCGATTATTTGCGTTCTTATTATGAACAATATCGAGCATGTTGCGGCACTAAAAATACACCTTCCTCTCCGGGAGATTGTGACGCTATTTTTGAATGAGAAAAGCATTGAAATAGAGGTCAACCACTCCTTCGGTTTGATCCTCTTTTTTAATGACCTCTCGCACGGCTTCTAGCGCCTCCTTGCGTAAGGCTTCTTTACCGTCCTGCGAGGAAATGCTTTCGTCACTTTGGGCGGAAAAGAGCATCATCAGATTGTTGCGGATATAAGGCATATGGTGCCGCACCGAGTTGGCAGCGGTGCTGTCTTGCAAACGCAGCGAAATATCCGCNNAGCGGAATATAAATGGAACCTGGTTTCTCTGTTTGCGCCGATTCAGTTCCATTCTCTTCAACGACCGCTGCTTCATCTTCCTTCGTATCGACCTCCGCTTCCTCTTGCGCCCAGACGCTGGACGCTGCGGTTAGGTATACGGCAAATAGGGCTATTCTGAAAAACATGTCTCAACCTCAATAAATCTTACCTCAACAAGAATAGTAGAAAGCATCGAACACGCGCCTATAAAGCCATTGACCGGCTCATTCTCAGGGTTGAGTTGGCCGGAAACTTTCACTAACGTAGCGCATCAATAACGAACTGCCTCAACGGACCTTCTTATGACGCTGCCCTCGCCTCGCCTGACGTTTTTCATCATTTTTCTGGGTTGCACCGGCCTTATTCTGACCGGCCTGTACATGCAGTATTTTATGGATCTCTACCCATGCCCTCTTTGTATCACCCAAAGGGTTTTTATTGTCGCGGTCGGGCTGACGGCGTTGTTAGCGTTTCTGATAAACCCCGGCAGAGGGGGGCGCAGAGTGTTTGGTGTCTTGGGCATTTTGTTCGCGATGCTTGGCGGCTCATTCTCTATCCGCCAACTTTGGTTACAAAGCTTGCCGGAAGATCAGGTTCCTGCCTGCGGACCTGATATCGCCTATTTATTGGATAATTTTCCGCTGATGGATGCGCTGTCGGTGCTGCTCCGCGGCGATGGTAACTGCGCGGAAGTGGTCTGGACTTTTCTGGGCATCAGCATTCCCGGCTGGACCTTGGTCGCCTTTGTTGGACTGATGGGCTTTAACCTGTGGCAAGTGCTTCGTCGCACATGAAGAAGCGGGCCGAGGCTTTGCGTGGCGCCGCTACCAATGAGAAGGGTTTGTAGGCGCGGTGAGCGCTATCTGTGCAAACTTCAGCATTAGCAAAACAAGCTTTGGTTCCATATAACACTTTTCCATCAAGCCTCAGCACCTAAGAACGGTTTAGGGCTTGCCCTCAATCTTGAGATCCCCTATCTTCTGCCGGAGCCTTACATAATTTTCTTTCCAGAAATGGCTCTTAAACCGAGGAATAATGAATGTTAGAAGATTGTCGATCGGCGCGAGAGCGTTGGGGCGGAGTGAGCGAAATCATCGACCGTTGGCTACAGGAACGTCAGGACCTATTGGTACTGTTCTGCAAACTCTCCGCGCAAAAAGACGGTAATTTCTCTAGTGATACCGAAGGTATGCTGCGAAATTTCTGCCAGATCCTAGTGGACTACGTTTCCGCCGGCCACTTCGAAATTTATGAACAACTGGTTGCCGAAGGACGTGAATTCGATGATCAGGAAGGGTTATCAAAAGCCAAGGTCCACTACAAAACGATTGATTCCACCACCGAGTTGATTTTGGATTTCAACGACAAATATCAAGAAACGGATGATTTGAGCTCTCTTCTGCAGGATTTGTCCAAGCTCGGTGAAACACTTGAAACGCGCTTTGAAGCGGAAGACCGCATGATCGAAGTGCTGCACAATTCACACAAGGATCAGGTTGTGTAAGGCTGCGCTCACTTTCCATTTTCTCTAAAAAGCAGCTTATCGCTGCTTTTTTTATATTTGCCATCCAGCGACTGCTAAGCTTTTTAATACGCCTTGAAACCCGCCGCTTGCGGCAAAAAATCAAGGCCCGACGTTGCGCAGGAGCAATTCAACGCATGTTTTATCCCACCGACAAATTATTACCGGCGGCCGGCAACATTCTGGGGACCAATTACGCCCCATCATTGATGAGTGCGCTGTCGCTTGTCCTTTTGACCTTCGCCCTTATTGGCTGCGACCGCCCGCAGGAGCCATCCGCGCAAACACTCGTCGCCAATGGCGGAATTGCCTCGGGCGCACTCGACGACCGCGGTGAATACGCCATAGTTGGCTCGCTACACCACGGCATCAGTTTCTGGCGCACAACAGATCAGGAGCGGCTCTATGATTGGAAACACGCGAACTCAGGCGACACCACTCTGGTGGCGGCCGACTTTTCGCCTGGCGGCGACTGGGCGATCACCGCCGAACAAAACACATTAGTATTGTGGAACACGACAACCGGTGAAGCCCCAAGATATTGGCAAGCACCGGCCGACATTCTCGCGGTGCAACTCAGCCAAGAAGGCAATCTTGCGGTGTTAGGCCTCAGCGATAGCACGGCTGTTATTTTCGATATACGACGCGGCGGCGTGCTGCATACATTGCAGCACGGCAATCCTGTTAATAGTGTCGCTCTGGATGATGCCGCCAGCATTGCCGTAACTGGATCGGAAGATCGTACAGCAGTGACCTGGGATCTGCGCACCAGCAAAAAACTGGCGAGCATGCGTCACGATGAAGGTGTTCAACTTGTGGCGATTTCCCCTGACGGCGGCTTGGTGTTATCCGTGAGCAAATATGACAAAGCTGTCATCTGGCAAAGCCAAAGCGGAAATGTAATTACAGAAATGCCGTTACGCGCAGGTAGATTAAAACGAGGGTTGCGTTTTACTAGCGCGCGCTTCAGTGCAGACAATCAATTTCTAGTGACTGGGCAGACCGATCAAACAATCGTTTTATGGCGCTTGGACGACCTGAAAAATCCCATATCGTGGAAAATCGGAACCCGGCGATTATGGAAGCCAAACGGCGCATCCATCCTTGATGTTGCTTTTACGTCGGACCCTACAACTCTCCGAGCCTTAGCATCCAACGGATTTCTTTATGAGGTAAAAATATCCGAAAAATAAAAACGGGGCTGAAAAGCCCCGTTTTTATTGCAAGATGCTTTAGATCAGTTCGGATGTCCTTCTACTTCCGGATTGATCTCCAACAGTTCCACATCAAATATCAATGCCGCATTCGGACCGATTTTTCCTGAAGTACCGCCCTCGCCATAGGCGAGCTCTGGTGGGATGTACAACTTGAACTTGTCACCGACTTTCATTAGCTGCAGTGCTTCAACCCAACCCTTGATCACACCTTTAACAGGGAAGCTAACAGGCTCGCCCCGCTCGACGGAGCTATCAAATACAGAACCGTCAACCAACGTTCCATGATAGTGGACTTTTACCACGTCATCTTCTTTAGGAGATGCTGCGTCTTCTGGTGCTGCCTGCAACACTTCATACTGCAGACCACTCTCAGTGACTTTTACACCTTCTTTTTTGGCGTTCTCTTCAAGGAAAGCTTGAGCTTCTTTCAAATTTGTTTCCGCCGCCGCTTTTTGCTCCTGCTCGCGCTTGCCCTGCTGCTCTTCCTGGAAGGACATCATGATCTGCTGTTGATCAGCTTGCGCGATGCGCGGCTCTTTGTCGTCGAGGACGTCCTGAATAGCCGCGGCCATAACGTCTTTTTCGAAATTCAGGCCATTTGCTTGCGCTTGTTTGGCCATGTTGTAGCCAACGATATAAGTGACTTTCTGCTCGACGCTATCGAGTTTGACTTCAGCCGGGGCAGCGGGAGCTTCCGCTTCTTTATTGCAGCCGGCGGTTACCAACAACGCGGCAACCGTGGCGCCCAGGACACTTGCTTTCGCTAAATATAACTTCTTCATAGTGGGTTCCAATGAGCACTTTATTATGAGTGAGTTCCCAGCTCTAACGGGCAACGCATACTCCAGGGCGCCGAGAAAGCTGCAGGTGCGCCATGGTAACGCAAATCACAACGAGTTCGCAGACCGGCCGCACATTTTTTTGCCGGAGCGGCCAATCTCCCAGCGGTAGGCGTAGCGTCACAATCGTCCCATATGAAGCCCAACCTCTTGCGCCCAAAACCGACCTTCCAACCATTTGATAAGCACTGTCATCAACTTCAAGTCCAAACCAAAAACTGAAATATTGGAAGCGCAAGGCGTAAAAAGAGCCACAAAGAAATGCATGCGCAGGGAAATCATGCGCGCGGCAAGTCCGTGGCGGAAAAGTAATACTGACTCCTGACAGCATTTACCAATGACGGAACTTGCTCCGCTATAGTGAATTTTTATAGAAAACTTTTTGCCAAAAACTTGCAAATCGCGCAAAAACCGTACATTTTTCATCTGAACCGCGCTATTATTTTGAGCGTCGATCCACTTCCCTCTTGTTTAACAACACACAGGTATTTCCGTATGGCTGCGCAGAAAAAAAAGATGGTAGATCCCGTTCTTGACCTCGAAAAACAGATCGCAAAGTTGCAGGAACAATTGGCGAAAGCCCGCGCAAAAAAAGTCAGCGGCGCGGAGAAAGCATTAAAAGCAGCGCAAAGTGGCGCAACAAAAAATAAAACGGCTATCGCCAAAGCCAAGGATAAATTGGCTGCCGCATCCGCCGCTAACAAGAAGAAAAAGTCTCCCGCCACACAGAGCCGCGTCAAAAAAGCCCAGGCTGAACTGGCAAAATTGCGAACCGCGGGCGCCGACTTGAAAGAGGCGTTGGCTGAAGCAAAAGCTGAACTGGCGCAAGCCAAAGGAAGCACAAAGGTGGACACTGCCGCCAAGCCGGCAAAAGCCACGGCGAAGAAAGCGACCGGCAAGAAGCGAGGCCGTAAGCCTAAGAGCGAAGTTCAAGCGGTTAGCAAGAAAGAGAAACCCGTTAAGTCCAGCAGCGCCAAGAAAAAACCCGGCAGAAAGCCCGGCAAAGTGAAATCCGCTAGCGCTGCACCGGCTGCTGCCGAAGCAACAGCGCCCCGCAAGCGCGGGCGCCCAAAAAAATCAGAAAGCTCGGTAGCGCCTTCCGTCGTTACTGAGTCTGCGCCTAAACAGGCCAAGGCGAAAAAAGAGAAGAAGGCAAAACCAGCGAAGAAAGAGAAAAAGGTAAAAAGCCCATTGGCAGCCGCTCTTCAGGACGCTCTACCAATGCCCGCGCCTGAGGCTGCTATCGAAACACCCCCACCGGCAGCCGTCGCACCTTTATCTGAAGAAGCGCCCAGCGAAGCCCCTGCTTCACCAGGCAGCTTGTTTAACGACGAGATGTAATTCCGGCGCCGCCAACTATCCATCCGCTGGCGGCGTTGATTTTTTTGTCTAATTCAGAGTCTCACGCTGCTACCCCAGATCCGATTTGGTTTTGGGGTAGTCACTTCCTTCAGAAGAACTTTCTCACCCATTCGCTTAGAACTTCCGCACCAGAGGATGCCGATTTGCTCGGGGCGCCAAGGTCTGCTGACAGCCATATTTGCCGAGCTTTTCAACAAAGCATTTGATCAAGAGCTTTTCGACGAGCACCGATTGATAAATATCTGCCGCAGTGAATTAACACAGCGAAGACGCATTAAAAGCGTACTTGGTAGCCGACGAACAAGTAGGAGTAGTCGATGCTATTTTTCTCATCAACGTCCCGTATTGCTTCATTTCCTGCTTCCAGACGTAACTCCGTGTTGCGCCATGGGCGGTAAGACAATGCCAAACTGCCGCGCAAGTTGGTCTGCGCCGTATCATCGGATTTTCGCTGGTTGTATTTGAGATGCACTTTAGGCGTAAGGAAAACGCGATTGCTGAACAGGCGAAAGCGTTCGCTAATGTGAATCATATTGGA
>DJFQ01000250.1 GCA_002432095.1 Marinagarivorans sp. UBA5868
CGATACGGATGGCGGCGGGTTTAGCGATGGAACAGAAGTCTCTCAGGGACTCAACCCGCTGGACCCAAATGACGATCAGCTATTCGATTCCGACTCCGACGGACTGCCGGATCTTGAGGAAGCGTTACTGGGCACATATTCGTGGAATCCAGACAGTGATTACGATGGCCTATCTGACGGCGATGAAGTAAAGGTTCATGGAACGAATCCGCTGCTGCTGGACACCGACAGTGGCGGAGTCAGCGACGGAGAGGAAATCAGCCTGGGGCTTAATCCGCTCGAAGCGAGCGACGACATTTCAGTTGACTCGGATTCCGATGGCCTGACAAATGGCGAGGAAGCCACTTTGGGAACGAGCCCTTTGAATCCCGACAGCGATTACGACGGCTTGACCGACGGCGATGAAGTCAAAACCTACGCCACCAACCCAACACTTTCCGATACGGATGGTGGTGGCGAAAGCGATGGCCAGGAAATTAGCCGTGGCAATGATCCCCTGGATCCCGCAGATGATGCGCCGCAATTTCCGCTAGTGTTGCAGGATGGATCTGGCTTTACATGGGATATACATTCGGACGGCAGTATTAACGACGGAACCAATGACGCGTTCGATGGTGCGTTCTACTTCTACGTTAGTGGTGTGGGATTTGGCAGTGATCAGCCCACCAGATCTTCCAGTGCGCGAGAGATTTTTTTCACCAGTGAACAAATTGCCGATCTAAAAGTGACTCGGCGGGTCTATGTTCCTCAAGACATAGGCGCTGCTCGATTTATCGAAAGCATTAGCAATACTGGCGATACATTTTTGAATATCACTGTCGCACGATCTGGAAATTTAGGTTCGGACAGTGCCACCCAGGTATTGCTCACCGGAAATGGCGATACGACTTTTGACAGTCGAGATAGCTTCGTCATTAGCGACGACTCCGATGGTCAGCCAGGCGGAGATCCGGTTATCACCAACCTGATTCAGGGGGCGACACCGGATGCACTCGCGTTACGCCCACACATTGCCAGCCTAAATGGTGACGGCATCCAGTCCGAATATCGCATCAGCCTGCGTCCTGGTGAAACAGTCAGCTTAATTTCTCTTGCACTGCAGCGCGAAAGCCTCGCACAAAGCGAATTGGATATAGCCAATATGCTGCAGCCATCACACCCAATCTGGCGGGGCATCAATCCCGTAGAAGCATTAAACATCGTCAACTTTTTTGTGCAGGTGGACACGGATGGTGACGATTTATTTGACGACCAGGAAATCTTTTTCGGAACCGACCCCAATAATCCAGACACGGACGGCGATGGCTTTGGAGACCGTGAATCTGTATTGCTGGCATTTAATCCAGAATTAGCCGGTGATAGCGACGCAGACGGCGTAGTAGATTTTCTCGACAGGTGTTTGCATGCGGGTGATGTCGAAGTGGATGCGACGGGCTGTTTGGTCGCTCCCACTACCGACGAAGACGGCGACGGCGTATTCGATGGACAAGATTTTTGTCCGTTCACCCCAGTTGGTGCCGACATCGACAGTACAGGATGCGAACGTACCGACTCCGACTATGATGGACTGAGCGATGACAGAGAACTGGAAATCGGAACCAACCCCTGGAATTCGGACACCGATGCCGATGGACTGACGGACGGACTGGAAGTGCGGGAATTCAACACCAACCCGCTGCTTCAAGACACAGACCAGGGCGGCCTAAATGACGGTCAAGAAGTCAGCCACGGATTAAATCCGCTGGATTCCAGCGATGATGCTTTAATCGACTCTGACCACGATGGATTAATGGACTCACAAGAAACCAACCTGGGTACAGATCCATTTAACGCGGATACCGACTGGGATGGACTAAGCGACGGCCCAGAGATTAATGAATTCAACACTAACCCACTGCTTGGCGACACTGATGGAGGCGGCGTCAATGACGGAAGCGAAGTGGGTCGCGGGTTAAATCCACTGGATCCCAGCGATGATCTTTTAATCGACTCTGACTACGATGGATTAACGGATTCGCAAGAAACCAACCTGGGAACCGATCCATTTAACTCAGACACCGACTGGGATGGACTAAGCGACGGCCAAGAGGTTAACGAGTTCAATACTAACCCGGTTCTTATTGACACTGATGGTGGTGGTATTAGTGATGGAAGCGAAGTCGGCCGCGGATTAAATCCACTGGATCCAAGCGACGATCTGTCTTTTGACTCCGACTCTGATGGACTGAGCGATTCTGAAGAAGCGTCGCTCGGCACCAATCCTTATTATTACGACAGCGACTTTGATTATCTATCTGATGGTGATGAAGTCAGAATTCACAACACCGATCCATTGCGGAGCGATACGGATTCAGGCGGTGTCTACGATTGGGAGGAAATCAATTTCGGGACTGATCCACTAGAACCTGCTGATGATGGCACGTTCGACTCCGATGGAGATGGACTGACAAACGCCGAAGAAATACAACTGGGAACCGGCGCCTATACATCCGATACCGACTCGGACGGATTGTCGGATGGAGATGAAGTTAAGGTCTATAACACCAACCCAATTTGGCAAGACACGGATGGCGGCGGCATCAACGACGGGCTTGAAATTAGCAGAGGATTAAATCCTCTTATTTCTTCGGACGATTCGCTTTTTGATTGGGATTCCGACGGTTTAAATGATGCCGAAGAGTATGCGTTGGGCACCAATCCATTCCACCACGACAGTGATTACGATGACGTAAATGATGGCGATGAAGTCAAGATTTACAACACCAATCCTCTGCTAAGTGATACAGATGGAGGCGGCGCCTACGACGGACCGGAAATCGCGCAGAACCTCGATCCACTGGATCCGAGCGATGATCAAATGCTGGATTCAGACGGGGATGGTCTCAACAATGCGGAAGAAGTCACTCTGGGAACGGATATTTATAACCCGGATAGCGACTTTGACGGTCTTTATGATGGCAACGAAGTTAAGGTTCACAACACCAATCCTTTCCTCGCTGACACCGACGGCGGAGGTATAAGCGATGGACAGGAAGTATCCCAGGGCTTAAACCCGCTGGATCCCGATGATGACGGTCTAGTCGATACAGATTTGGACGGCCTAACTGATAGTGAAGAATTGGCGCTAGGCACCAATCCCTATAACACCGATAGCGACTTTGATGGCCTTTCGGACAGTGAGGAGATAAAGGTTCACGCCACCGATCCACTTAACATGGACACGGATAGCGGCGGCAATTCTGATAGTCAGGAAATCTTTCAAGGAACGGATCCTTTGGATCCCGCAGATGATCTGCTGCAATTTCCGCTGAATTTGTTCGACAGCGCCGATTTCCGCTGGGACATTCAGTATGACGGCACTATTGGAGACGGCACCAACGACGCCTTCGACGGTGGGTTTATCCTGAGAATTAACGGACAATCTGTGGCGTTTACCGAAAGCTCCGCAACCGAGGACAAAAGAGAAGTGACTTTGACCTCTCACACTGACGCGGGCTTGAAAGTTGTACGTCAAGTTTGGGTGCCGCGCGATATGGCAGTTGCGAGGTTTATTGATAGCGTCACCAATACCAGTGACATCGCAATCAGTGTGCTCGTGGAGCGAGCATCTAATCTCGGTTCAGACAACTCTACGCAAATTCTGGACAGCAGCAGTGGCGACACCGTCTTCGATGTAACAGACGGTTATCTAATCACGGACGATTTCGACGGTGCGGAATTTTCCGGTGACCCCGTCGTCAGCCATATTTTCCAAGGTAGCGAGGCAGCGCAGCTTCGTCTAAGCTCCGAAGCAGTAATGAACAGTGGCGATTACATCGAGACGCGAACCCGTATCGTTCTTCGACCCGGCGAGACAATCAGCTTGGTTGCCTTGGGTCTGCAACGAAACAGCTTGGCTGAAAGCCAAGCCGACGTGGCAGCCATGCTGCAACCTAGCCATCCAATCTGGTTCAACATTTCGCCGCAGCAACTGCTCACAATTGCGAATTTATTTGCAGATGTCGATAACGACGCCGACGGACTCTTAGATGACCAGGAGACCATATTAGGCACAGACCCGCAAAATGCGGACTCCGATTTCGATGGCCGCAATGATCGCGAATCCGTTCTTCTGGAAGCCGACCCTGCCTTGGCGGATGACAGCGACTTCGACGGGATCACCGATTTTCTGGATAGGTGTATTCAAGCGGGTGATATAGATGTTGGTGAAGACGGGTGCTTGATCATTACTAATGCCGATTCGGATGGTGATGGGGTGCAGGATAGCTTCGATGCCTGCCCTGACACTGAGGCAGGCGCCGAAGTATCAGCAAATGGATGCACAATCACCGCGTTGACGATCCTGTCCGCGCAGACCATTGAAATTTCAATGTCTGCCGGAGCAACACCGTTCTTCACTATCAGCTTGGAGCAGTTGACGTACAGCGCAAGCGAAGGCGCGCAGGTATGGCTCGATGTTTTCGACCCATATTTTTTCAACCTCAGTGGTCCTGGAGCATCTATCGACGTCATCGCACTTACCGCTGGTCAAACGGACTACCAGGTGCCGGTATTTCTTGCTGACTCCTTCGGCAACCAAAGCCCGACTTTCTTTGTGACCGTTCGCGTAAACTATTTGGAGTAAAAATTCCTCAATATCCAAATTTCTTGGGTGGCGTTTTAGCCACCCTATTTCCCTTCGATTTTTTTACGAAACTGCCCCGGCGTCTCCCCGGTAATTTCCCGAAAAGCCGTGTAGAAATTCGACTGCGAACTAAATCCCACCGCCAGCCCAATCGACAACACTGATGCTTTCGGCTCATCCCGCAACTGTCGCTTGGCCTCCTCCACTCGATATTCGCGCACCAGACGAGAAAATCCCATCTTGAACTGCGTATTGATCAACTCCGATGCCTGATGCGGAGTCACTTCCAGCTGCTCTGCCAGCATGGCGAGACTGAGGTTTTCGTCACGATAGATTTTTTCTTCGCCAAGAAGATTTTTCAATTTATTGACCAACCTGTCGCAATCAGCATTTTTCAGAGTAGAAACAGCATAGCTCGCCGCGACAGCGTCCGCGGTTTTTTGCCCGATTTCAGGAAATCGCAACACCAGAAACAACATGGAGAACAGCACTGCCGCAGTTAAATTTGCGTAGGCAATTACATACCACTTTTCGCCCATCCAGGGTGCCGCAAGCCCTACCAATAAAATTAATGCCGCTACCGCTGCCATGCCTATAAATGCCGCCATTTCCACCCGAAAATTTCGACGCTGTTCTCGAAGCCGCCACGCCATTTGACTCAACCACGCGGCGTAACCGCAGCCGATTGCAAAAGCGATGGGTACAGCAACCGCGCCATCCAGCCACGGAAACACCATGGCGGGCAATAAATGTAATAGCAACATAGGGTGAATGCGCGTATCGGCCTGTAACACTTCACGACTGAAGAGGAAAAAAGCCGGCGCCGAAACAAAAAGGAGCAACAGATAAATACGGCTGGAAAAAACAGAACCGTCGTGTTGCAAAGACATACTGTGAACCCACTGGATCATCGCAATCGACAGCACCATCACCGTGCACGCTGTTCGGGAGAGCCAACTTTTCTCTAGCCCGCCATAGACAACCCAGTACACCAACCAAAGTAACAATAACGACAACAACGAAAAACCAACCGACCAATGGGTCACCAGCTGAAGCACATTTTATCTCCTGATTTCTTTTTAGGTTCCGCAAAAAGTTCTGTAGGGTGCATCAGCGAGGGGCGGTAACGCAGAATATTTTTCCATACCGTCCTGTTCTTCAAATGGCTGACTTAAGACGGTCAACATTTCCTCAAAAGGCTGATAATTACTGTCTTGCGCCGCTGCTTGCAGGACATTTTCCACGTTTTGGTTGCGCGGAATGTAGAGAGGGTTGACGAGCAGCATTGCTGATCGGACTTCCGCAGGACTTTGACGCTCATTGCCGATTCGATCACGCCAGCGGTCAAGCCATTGCTCGATAGTGCTGCTGCCCGTTTTGAACAATGCCAAAAACTTTTCTGTGGTGGCAATGGTGCAATCGGCAAGCAGACGGAAGCTCAAGGTAAAATCCGCGTCCCCTGCACGCATTATTTGCAATAAATCCGTAATGAGCTTTTCGTCAGCCGACGTGGCTTTGCTTAAGCCTATTTTACTCCCCATGCCTACGAGCCAGTAATCGTTAAAAATATCAGAAAATTCACCGAGAATCGTTTCTGCCTTTTGAATAGCCTTGTCTTGCGACTCGGCCATTAACGGCAGTAAGCATTCCGCAAAACGTGTTAAATTCCATAAGGCAATAGGGCCCTGGTTGCCATAGGCATAACGGCCTTCGCGGTCGATGGAACTGAAAACCGTGGCGGGATCGTAAATATCCATAAATGCACAAGGCCCATAATCAATGGTTTCGCCACTCACGGTCATATTGTCCGTGTTCATAACGCCGTGGATAAAACCAACCTGCAGCCAGCTCGACACGAGTTTTGCCTGTGCATGTATCACCACTTCCAGCAATGCAACATAGGGATTTTCGGTCGCGCGGATCTCCGGGTAATGACGCTCAATCACATAATCGGCCAGAACTTTGAGATTATGATGATCGTTATGCAGACGAAAAAATTCGAAGGTGCCAACTCGAATATGACTCGCGCCTACTCTCGTTAAAACCGCGCCCGGAAGCGCCGTTTCCCGATACACCGGATGCCCTGTGGTAACAGCAGCCAGAGTTCTAGTCGTGCGAATACCTAAGTGATACATAGCCTCGCTAATTAAATATTCTCGCAACACTGGGCCGAGCGCCGCACGGCCGTCACCACTACGCGAATAAGGAGTGCGCCCAGGGCCTTTCAATTGAATATCACGCCGCATGCCGTTGCGGTCGGTGACCTCACCCAACAATATCGCGCGGCCATCGCCGAGGCGTGGATTCAAATAACCGAATTGATGACCCGCGTAGGCCTGTGCGATAGGTTCTGCCCCTTGTGGGATAGCATTGCCCGCCAGCATTTGCACTCCGGATGGACTTTCTAAAGCCGCCGAATCCACACCAAGTTCCGACGCCAGAACTCGATTGACTTTGACCAAGGTCGGGGAAGGTACAGCGGTTGGATTGACGCGGGAAAAAAAGATGTCGGGGAGCCGAGCGTAGGTATTGTCGAAGATCAGACCGGCGAAGCCGGCGGGTAATTCTGTGGACATAAGCGGGCCTCCGCCGAAAGTCAAAGGCTGCATCATAACATCTGCCCGTGTGGTCTACTGCGCGCTTAACCACGCGCCAAGCTGCGCTCGTTCTTCGTCGGTCATGCCCGTTTTATTCATAAATGGCATGTCCTTGCTGACCACGGTGCGCGCCTGGATGCGCCCCGCCCATTGGTGAATTTGTTCCAGCGAGTCGAGCAACACGCCCGCCGGGGCTATCGTAAATATTCCATCTGAAGGATGAGCGCTGTGGCACGCCGTGCAATGTCGCTGCACCAGTGCGAGCGCTTGCGCATCATTGATCTCGGGCGCTGCTTTATCGACGAGCGAATGCGGATGGCGCGGTGCGATCCACCAAGCCAAGAGAGCAAACGCAACAAAAGCGCTTATTAAAATTCCCGGCCTGACAATTCCTTTATGCCGCAAATTAAAAAAATGTCGCGACCACGCACCAATAACAATAATGGCAAGTAGGATGGCCCAAGCATTTGAATGGCCATAAGTCATAGGATAGTGATTGCTAATCATTAAAAACAACACGGGCAGCGCCAGATAATTATTATGTATTGAACGCAATTTACTGGCTTTAGCATATTTTGGGTCTGGTGCCTGCCCCGCTTCTACAGCAGCCACCAATGCTTTTTGCCCCGGAATAATCACCATCAAAACGTTTGCTGCCATGCAGGTTCCGATCAACGCACCCACATGAAGATAAGCCGCACGATCGCTGAAAACCTCTCCCAACCCCCAGGCGGTGAGCGCGATCAAAATCAACAGAACGCCCGCTAATAACCAGCCATTTTTTGCCAGCGGGCTTTTGCATAACGCGTCATAGATAAACCAACCGAACGCCAGGGTAGTAATGCTCAACAGAACTCCCTGCCATATTTCCAATGCATATTTAGTCGGGTCAATAAGATAGGTCCGCGCACCCACGTAATACATCAGCACCAAAAGAAAGAATCCGGTGACCCACGTGGAATAAGCCTCCCACTTAAACCAATGCAAGGTTTTTGGCATGGTGGGCGGCGCCAGCTTGTATTTGGCGACCTCATAAAATCCGCCGCCATGAATGGAATTCAGTTGTCCTGCTATGCCTTTTTGCCCATTTTCTTCCGACGGCTCCTCCAATGAATTATCCAGCCAGATGAAATAAAACGAGGCTCCTATCCAAGCGATACCCGTGATCAAATGTCCCCAACGCAATAACAAATTCAGCCAATCCAGAACATAAGGCATCGTCATCACAGAACTCCTATCTGGCTGCGTCGATGTGCGCATCGCCCCAGAACATAAGTACGCTCAATTAATCGGTCGTCCCCAAGAGCCTGGAGTACGAACAATAATTCACACAAGGTGCCAGCGCGCTGCAGACGAAACTTCAATAGCGGCGTCGCTTGCAGATCCAGAACGCAAAAATCGGCTTCTTTACCCCGCTCAAAATTGCCGACTTTTGAGTCGATATCCAAAGCGCGAGCGCCACCCAGAGTCGCCAAATAAAGGGCCTGAAATGGATCAAGTTTCTCACCCTGTAATTGCTGGATTTTGTAGGCTTCGTCCATTGTGCGCAGCAGTGAGAAACTGGTGCCGGCACCAACGTCGGTTCCCAAACCAATGCGCACACCATAACGACGCATCTTTGCCATATCAAACAAACCGGAACCTAAAAAAAGATTGGAGGTAGGACAGTGTGCAATTACCGAACGTGAATGAGCGAGTCGCTCGCATTCACTGTCACAGAGGTGGACGCCGTGAGCAAAAATGCTTCGCCTCCCTAACAGCCCCGCCTGATCATAAACATCGAGATAATGCTTCGCGCTTGGATACAGCCTCTTTACCCACGCAACTTCGCCGGAATTTTCTGCCAAATGCGTGTGCAAATAAACATCCGGAAACTCCTGCAATAAATCACCGGCTTTTGCTAATTGCTCTTGCGTACTGGTGGGCGCAAAGCGCGGAGTGACGGCATATTGCAGGCGGTCGACACCATGCCATCGTTGAATCAATTCTCTGCTTTGCAGATAGCCGCTGTCGGGTGTATCGCACAAATCCACCGGCGCGTTGCGATCCATCAGCACTTTGCCGGCAATCATGCGCACATTTCGCTTTTGTGCCTCGCGAAAAAATGCCTCCGCCGCTTGCATATGCACACTGCAAAACACCAGCGCGGTGGTCGTGCCGTTGCGCAGCAGCTCATCAAGAAAAAATTTGGCAACTGCGCCAGCGTACTGCGGATCCGAAAATTTAAGCTCTGTAGGAAAAGTATAGTTATTCAACCAGGATAACAACTGCTCGCCATAGGCTGCGATCATCTCCGTCTGTGGATAATGAATATGGCAATCCACAAAACCCGGGATTATCAGATGGTCAGGAAAATGTTCGACCGGTCCATGATATTGCCGAAGTAATGGCTCAGCGGGCCCAAGAGCTTTTATATAGCCATGTTCAACAACCAAAATGCCATCATCGAAATATTCCCACGCAGCCTCGCCCTGCTCTGCAGGCTCTTGCAAAAAATGCAAAATGCGGGCGCGATAGAGCTGCATCTCAGGCTGGCTCATTACCCGGTTTCCATTTGATATTGCAACCCATCGACGGATATTGCTCAGAGGGAATTCTATCGCCGACCAACAATAGGTCGAGTGCATTGCGCAATGCAATACCAGTCGCTGGATTTACCGACGAGTCATAGTTACCGGATGAAATCCGGTTTGGTCGGGTATCGTCGAATTGGCCTCGATAAACCAGCGATTGATCTTGATCAAACACATAAATATCCGGCGTACATGCAGCGCCATAGCTCCGCGCCACTGCCTGAGTCTCATCGAAGAGATAGGGAAAAGTGTACCCACGTCTCTCTTTCTCAAGCTTCATATTGGCAAAACTGTCCGCGGGATAGGCATCCGTGTCATTACTATTAATCGCAACAAATGCAACACCTTTTGCTTGGTACTCTTTCGCCAACTTCGCCAACGCTGGCGCTATATGAATAACGTACGGGCAGTGATTGCAGATAAATAAAATTACCAGAGCTTTTGCGTCAGAAAAGTCTGCCAAACTGACGACATCGCCGCCAGTCGACGGAAGTGAAAACAGCGGCGCCGCGCTGCCAAGATCTAGCATAGTGGATTGGGCCAATGCCATAAAAATACCCTGTGTTTTCGAAATTTTTTCGTTGTTAATTAACGCATTTTGCGTTTGCGTCGCAACGCGTGTTTGAGTATTCTGTGCGCGCTCCATTCGCCCCATGCGAACAGAGCGTCTCACCTCTTAGGAAGCCTTCCCTAAAGCATGCACGCTGCTTTGGACTGGCAATAAACCGCACCCATTCGCGGATACACGGAGATTGCAATGAAAAAACTTCCCGCACTATTACTTTTCACCGCTTTGGCTGGCACATACTTAACCAGCGTCAGCGCTAATGAGTTTCAGCCAAAAAGAGTTCTGACTGAAAACACATTCAAATCGCAAAGCATTCAAACATCTACTACACCGCAACGGATGCCGACACGACTACCACCAAAGGAACTCAGTAATTTTCCGCAGCCCGCCGTAAATATTCCACAAAAGCCCGAGGCTCTTGAACAGATCTTACGCGCTCACGCGATAGACCGCAAAAGCACGACATTGAAACCCTACGTTATCGGCGGCACCGACGTTCCCGCTGGTGAACGGGGGTATCAAGTATCGCTTCAAGATGAATGGGGACACTTTTGCGGTGGCGCGCTCATTACCCATGAATGGGTGTTGACGGCCGCGCACTGTATGGATCCCGGTCTTGTAGGTCAGGGCTTTTATGTCGTCGCCGGAACGAACGATCTACTGCTTCCAACCTCACCAATTTCGGTAGTGGACGTGATTGTTCATCCTGATTTTGACAGTGCGACGCTTCGCAATGATATAGCCCTGGTACGGCTTACCGACCCAGCCCCAGCGTACCTGCCACTATTAAAGCTGGCCGATGAAGGCGTTATGGCCGACTATGGAAATATAGGTGCAATGGCAACGGTATCCGGTTGGGGCCAAGTCGATAACGAGGGAACCACCGTACCGACCATGCAACAAGTTGATTTGCCGATCATTGACATAGAAGAATGTAATCGCGCTTACATGGAAGCGCTCGGCATAGAAGTGGCAACGGACGTAATGCTCTGCGCAGGATATCCCGAGGGTGGTCGCGATTCGTGCTTCGGCGACAGCGGTGGCCCGTTAACCGTCAGCACGGACGACGGTGACTACAGCGTGGGCGTGGTGAGCTGGGGAAGCTCAGAGTGTGCAACGCCCGGAATTCCAGGTGTCTATGCGCGCACCGCTTCATTCGTGGATTGGATACGCGAGGCGCTCGACAGTCCGCTACACGAAAGAATTAATATACCTTTTGGCACCGACACTTCGGTTTATAAAGACGCCGGCGCAACGCTTTTATTTACCGTAGAAATTCTTGAAACGCTGAAAAATGTTTCTTTTACGTTGCGAAGTAATGAAAGTGACGTGACTTTGAGTGTTTTTAACAGCCTCTATACCATCCCAGCGGCAAGCGGATGCAGCGAAACTACCCGCAGTGGGCAAGCTGAATGTGGATATACGCTTACAGGGCCTGGAATATACACACTGAGTATTTCTTCTGAGAGTTCACTGGAAAATGCGTACCTTTCTATGGCTGGCGAATCGGTAGTTATCACTGACGATACCCATTTCGACAATGTGCAACTAACGCTGGGTCAAGAGATACCCCTGTATTTCAATCTGGAGGAGCCCGTCGAAAACCTCAACTTTACAGTTGGCAACGACGCGGGGATCGCAGGACTGCTTTTGTATAACCAGAACACCGGTTGGTATTGTTTCGAAGTCAGCCTCGATGCAGATCAATCCTGCATTTTGGAATATGCGGAGCCGGGGTCATACGCCGCGGTGTTGTTTGGCTATAGTTTTGTCGAGGACCTAAGCGTAAGCCTTACCTACGAATCTGCGGCACCGGCACTGCCACCCGCAATATGTGAACACCAGGTGCTGCAACAATTCGGCAAATATTTCATTGCCACAATCGACATCACCAACGTCTCAGATGAGCCTCTAGAAAATTGGTCGATAAGCTGGGAATATTCCATGCCCACAAGCATCAAGTTGATTCAAAATGCGTTTTTATCAGGTACGAGTCCGTACACCGCCACCGCAATTTCTGCCCGACAGAAAATTGCGCCTGGGGATACTGAGACTGTATATATGATTGTGAAATCACCGCAAAAAACTGCCGAAAACCCGCATGTAACTGGAAACTACTGTTTCTAATGCAAAAACACCTGCCGACGCAATAGTCGGCAGGTGCTCGACTACTGCTTCTAGGTTCAAAGTTTTTTGGACAATCCAATTTCAAAACTATTGATCAACAGCGCCTCATCACAATTCGGCCCCACCCCAATTCTATCCACCACCAAAAAGTCACTTTCCTCTTCCAGGGCCAAACAGAAATGGTGCCATGTACCTGCGTGGTAATTCACACCCTGCCCGACTTTCGCGACGAAAATACGGATGGCGTCTTCATTGAGATCGCCAGGTGGCGCTACCACTATCATATAAGGATGAGGGCTTAGCGGAAAGAAAGCTTGGCTAGATAAAGGATGGCGTTCCAACAGTCGGATTTGAATCGGCATTGGCAAAGGTTTAGAACGGAAAATACTGATTCCTGCCCTTCCGCCACCATTGGTCACATCTACTTTGGCGAGATCATGAAATCGTTCAGTATTGCCGTAATTAATGGAGAAATGTGGCTTGGATGGATTAATTTCGATGACATCACCGAATGGTGCAAAGGCTTCTGCGGTAAGCACCTCCGTATTGCGCATCACGGCGTTTGCTCTTGTGCATTTAGTGATTCACAACGACAACCTAGAGATACGCTGCACACTTTTACTTCCGACATCTCGCATTGAATATCACCTGTGTCAACCTTGAGTAAAGGCTGATCACGCTGCTTTTGCTCAATCATTTCATTGGTGACATATGTTGCGATTGCAATATCAGCAAGTACAGCGTCAACCAGATCGATGCAATTTGGTTTCAAGGGCTGATCGCAGTCACCATTTTTCTCGCGATTGCGATTGATCTCGTTCGTCAGCAAAGTTGTGCAGCCTGACAGACAAAACGCGAGCACCAAAGACATTAAACACGTGTATTTCATAAGTAAAGCTAGCTCCTTAACAGCTCTTTCCGCAGGGGAAAATCAGCTTCCCCTATAGGTGGAATATCCAAATGGACTTAGCAATAAGGGAATGTGATAGTGAGAATCACCGCCATTAATTTCAAAAACCACTTCCACCCAGGGATAAAAGCCCGCCTGTTCGTTTTGGGTAAAATATGCTCCAGTATCAAAATGCATTTTATAGATCCCGGTTGCGAGAATTCTTTCTTCCGGCAGTAAATCAGTAACACGACCGTCCGAATTTGTGGTTCCGGTGGCCAGCAGCTGCCATGCATCGGCGACCTGCAGGCTCAAACTCACGGGGACGCCTGCAGCGGGGCTGCCGCGTGCAGTATCGAGAATATGGGTAGTAATTTGACTCATAGATTTTTTATCTTCTTTCGTGTCAGCCGCGCCCAACAATTTCCGCAAACGCAAAACCGTAATTTTGCGCTGCTCTTCGGCGGCATTTTTTATTTCGGTCTGTCGGTCGTTGGGCAATCTTTCCCGCAGCAGAGATAGCATCTGCTCGGCGGATTTACCGGTGGCGAAGACGATAAAAATAAAGCCGAATTTTTCCAAGTAGATGCGATTGCCATCGGCCAAATCCTGCAAGGTCTTTTCGCTCGCCACCGCCACTGAAGATTGCTCGCCCGCAGCCAGTGTTTTGGTGCCGGCGTATTTTGCCCGTAGGGAGTCCACATTGCCAATCAGCGGATGTGCTTCAAAGGCTTCGAGAAAATCCGCTTCGCTTAGACCAAGCCAAAAACGATCCGAGACATTTAATAAATCTTCAATATTTGCAAATGGCCGCGCAGCCACCATCTGCTGAACCCAATTTCGGGACGCACAAGATTGGGTGAACGCGTGGGTGGCGTCGCTGGAGGACAAGTTATTCAATTCGTCGAGTGTCATTTATTGACCAACTCGGGATAGCCCCACACCCGCATCCGACTCACGCCGCCATCCGGATAAATATTCAAGCGCACATGAGTAAATCGGCTATGGGTATCCGCGATCTCAGTCTGAAAAACATGTTCCGTATGGGCGAGTAAGCGCGTGCGTGGGATCAATGGCTGCCAGGCAATATCAGCAGCGGTCAGATCTTCCTGCGCAGTGTTAACAGCCTCCAGGGTAAAGAACTCGGGAAAATTACCTTTAAAGTGACAGGTATCAATCAGCACCCGTTGGATTTGCCCGGCGCTGGCGAGTTTGACGATCAGCCAGTCGTGGCCAGGACCGCGGCGGCGTTTGGTTTCCCAACCATCGCCCATATTCACCCCGCGCCCTGGAGCGATCAGATTGTTCATGGGGCTGAAAAACATATCGGAGCAGGCCAACGCCCGTCCGCCGTTGGTGCTCGCCGCCAGATCCACCATTTCACCCGGCAGCAATGCCGACCAATCCGCGCGCGGCTCGCCGTACACCCGCAAGCGCGCCACACCGCCGTCCGGGTGGATTTTCAGCCGCAAATGGCTCCAGGGGCGATCGTCCTGCAAGACAAAATAATTGTGGCTGTGCGGCGCGACCGGCACAGTCTCCAGCAGGGTCGTCCAAGTGGTCTCGGCGGTGGGATCCGCGGCGCCGAGGCACGCCTCCAAAGTGATTTTTTCCGGCGCGTTGCCGCGGAAAAAAGTGGTGTTGACGTCAAGGGCACGGATCACGCCGGTCAGCCCCAACCGCAGCACACACCAGTCGTAACCCGGCGTGCGCCGGCGCCGGCTCTCCCAACCATCCATCCATTTGCCGCGGTCGGTGTAGCGGTCCTCGATGAAAATCGGCTCCGCGCGTTTGACGAGATTGCTCGCCTCGGCAAAAAACTCGTCGTTGCAGAACAGGGCTCGGCCGCCGTAGCGCTCGCTCAGGAGGTCCACGTGGGTCAAGGGCCAAGTGAAGGATGGATCGGATGGCTGCATGGTTTTGTCCCGGTTGACGCCGGCTCCCGCCGACGATTTAGATTTTACTGCTGCAGCAGCAGACTGCGCCCGCGGGCGCGGCCGCGGTACTGATCGTCCTGATAAATCAGCTGACCGCGCAGCCACGTCTGCCGCACCAGCCCGCGCAAGGTCATGCCCAGATAGGGGCTAATTTTGTGTTTATGTTTGATGCTCCAGGGCGTCACTTTCTGCTCCGCATCTGGGTCGAAGACACAAAAGTCCGCGTCGAATCCCGGCGCTATAGCGCCTTTGCGCTCGTCCAGGCCGGCGATCTGCGCTGGTCGCTGGGCCATAAGTCGCGCGAAATCCGCCAGAGAAAAGCCGCGTCGGCTACCCTCCGTCCAGCACAGGGCAAGACCGAACTGGAGGGCGGAAATTCCGCCCCAGGCATCGCCGAGATCGCCGCGATCCAGCGCTTTCAACTCCGGCGTGCAAGGGCTGTGATCCGACACTATGCAGTCGATGGTGCCGTCGCGCAGGCCCTGCCACAAGAGGTCGCGATTGTGTGCTTCGCGAATGGGCGGGCAACATTTATAGAGGGTGGCGCCGTCGGGAATGGTTTCGGCCGTCAGGGTCAGATAGTGGGGACACGTCTCGGCCGTCAACCGCAGGCCGTCGGCCCGCGCTTTGCGGATCATGGGCAGAGCATCGCTGGACGAAAGATGGACTATGTGCGCTTTGGGCGTAAGCCCTTCGTCGCGCAATTGGCGCATCACCCGGATCACCATGGCGATGGCTTCGTTTTCCCAGGCGCGCGGGCGCGACTCGAGAAAACGCGCGTAAGACCGGCCGATGGGCTCCGGGTCCAGCTGGTCCAGATCCAACTCCGCGTGCACCAGGTGCGGCAGGCCGGCGCGGGCGAGCAGGCGCATGGCGTCGCGCAGCTGGGTTTCATTGACGGCTTTAAATTCTTCGATACCAGAGTGGATGGTGAACGACTTCACCCCCAAAACCCCCGCCGTCAGCAGCGCCGGGAGGTCGTGCAGATTGTCCGCGGTCGCGCCGCCCCAAAAGCCGCAGTCCACCCACAATTTGCCGGTAACGCTCGCCAGTTTGGTGGCAAGCGCGGGCGCCGAGGTGGTCACCGGAATGCAATTGAGCGGCATGTCGACCAGCGTAGTAATGCCGCCGGCCGCGGCGGCGTGGGTGGCGGTATCAAAACCCTCCCAGTCGGTGCGACCCGGTTCATTGATGTGCACATGGCTGTCGACCAGCCCGGGCATAAGTACCCCAGGCACGTCCAGCACGGGGACATCCGTGCAGAAATCGTGAGCATTTACCTGGAGGACCCGCCCGTCCTCGATGATCACAGTCGCGGCGCGCTCGCCATCGGGGGTTATCACTTTTGCCGCGCGCAGGGCCAATCGGTTCACTCGGGTTTTCTCCCCTTCAATGATTTTCTTCGTTGTTATCCCATTGGGTTAAAAGCGCCGTAACCGGCAGGCGTGCCGGCGCCGCGACCTGCTCCGGCAGAGGGCGACGCTGATAGAGCGCGATCACCTGAGCGGCGACCGAAACCGCCACCTCCATGGGGCGCTTGCCCGGCACCTCCGCGAGGCCAATAGGGCAATGCACACCGGCAATGGCCGCCGCGCTGAAGCCGCGGTGCTCCAGCCGCAGGCGAAACCGGCGCGCTTTGGTTTCCGAGCCGATCACTCCGAGAAAGCTGGCGTCACCGCGGCGCAAAACCGCTTCGGTGATGGCGTAGTCCAGCGGGTGCTGATGGGTCATCACNNAGCACTACCGCCCCCGGCGGCAAGTCCGCGACTTCGTCCTGTGGATGGGCCGCCAAGACCCGGGTCACCCCGGCGGGTATCACCTCGGGGAACTGCTCGAGGCGGCTATCGATCCAGCGTACGCGCAGTGGCAGCTGCGCCAGCAGGGGCGCCAGCGCGCGCCCCACATGTCCCGCGCCGAACAGCGCCACCGGCGTGGCGGTGCTGGCGAAACATTCGTACAGCAGCGTGACCCGGCCGCCGCAACACTGGCCGAGCTTGGCCCCGAGGGGAAATTCCTCCAGGTGCTGCCGGTCCTCGCCCGCGAGCAGCAATTCGCGCGCGCGATTGATCGCCGCATATTCCAGATGGCCGCCGCCTATGGTGTCCACCGTCAGGCCCGCACCCACCAGCATTTTGGTACCGCTGTCGCGAGGCGCCGAGCCTTTGACGCCAATCACCGTGATCAACACGTAAGCCTCGCCTCTCTGCCCGAGGGCGGCGGCGGCCTCTGCCCAATCAAGAAACCTCGGCATCACGTACCTCCCGCAATTGCTTCTCTAAATCACGCAGCGCCCAGAACACTCGCTCCGGGGTCGCCGGGGTATCCAAGGCCGGGCTGATGCGGTAATGCGCCAGGCTGCTGATGGCGTCCCGCAAGGCGGACCAGACGGAAATCGCCAACATCAGGGGCGGTTCACCCACGGCTTTGGAATGAAAAATCGTCGCCTCTTCATTCGGCTGATTTTCCAGGAGTTTCACATTAAATATAGGTGGGGTGTCCGCCGCCACGGGAATTTTGTAGGTGGCGGCGCCGGTGGTCAGCAGGCGGCCCTCCGCATTCCAGCGCAATTCCTCCGTGGTGAGCCAGCCCATGCCCTGGATAAATCCGCCCTCCACCTGCCCCAGGTCAAGGGCCGGGTTCAGGCTGCGGCCCGCGTCGTGCACTATGTCGACCCGGCTGACGTGGTATTCGCCGGTCAGGGTGTCCACCAGCACCTCACTGACCGCTGCGCCCGTCGCGAAGTAGAAAAACGGCCGGCCGCGGCCGGCGGCCCGGTCGTAGTGAATCTTCGGCGTGCGGTAAAAGCCGGTCGCCGAAAGAGATACCCGCGCGAGGTAGGCGCGCTGCACCAGCTCGACAAATGTCAGGCTGCCGCCGGCGTAGTGCACCCGGCCGGCGGCGAACAGGATACTCGCCGGATCGACTCCGGCCGCCTCCGCCCAGAATTCCGTCAGCCGCTCCTTGATGGTCCGCGCCGCCGCGCGGGCGGCTTGGCCATTCAGGTCCGCGCCGCTCGAAGCGGCGGTGGGCGAAGTGTTGGGGACCTTGTCGGTGCGCGTGGGCGCGACACGGACCCTGGCGAGCGGTACGCCGAGGCTGGTGGCCGCGACCTGGAGCATCTTGGTG